>JBMOMG010000067.1:0-38851 GCA_049323155.1 Actinomycetota bacterium
GCGGTCCACGGGCTGCCCTACCTCGAGCCCGATGCGGTGCGGACCGCCTGGGACCTGCCGGCGCGCACCCACGAGGCCGCGCTCGCCGAGGCGATGCGTCGCGTCCACGCCGACCTGGACAGCCGGCCCGGCACTCGCTCCGTCGTGCTCGCGCACGCCTTCGTCGCCGGCAACCCCGACGCTGCCGACGCGATGGCCAGCGACAGCGAGCGTGACATCTCCGTCGGCGGGGTGCAGATCGCCCCGACCCATCTGTTCAACGACGTTGACTATGCCGCCCTGGGCCACCTGCACGGCCGGCAGGTCCTTTCGGAGACGATCCGCTACAGCGGCTCCCCGCTGGCCTACTCGTTCTCGGAGGCACGGCACACCAAGGGCTCCTGGCTCGTCGAGCTCGGCCCGAGCGGGGTGGAGCGGACCGACTTCGTGCCGGCCCCGGTCCCCCGACGGCTGGCCACCCTGCGTGGCCGCATCGACGAGCTGCTCGGAGACCCCGCGCACGCAGCCGTCGAGGACGCCTGGCTCCAGGTGACGGTCACCGACCCCCGGCGGCCCCAGCACGCGATGGAGCGGCTCCGGGCGCGGTTCCCCCACACCCTGCTCCTGGCCTTCGAGCCCGAGGGGGCCCCGCGCGAGCGCGGTCCGGTGATGCCTCGGGTCGACGGCCGCAGCGACTTCGACGTGGCTCTCGGTTTCGTCGCCGAGGTGCGGGCCATGGAGGCCACCACCGAAGAGGCACTGCTCCTGCAGCTGGCCTGCGACTCGTGCCGCATCAACGACGACGCCGACCACCCGCTCACCATCGAGGAGGCCGGCTGATGCGCCTCCATCGGCTGAGTCTCACCGCCTTCGGACCGTTCGCCGCGAGCGAGCACATCGACTTCGACGAGCTGAGCCAGGCGGGACTGTTCCTGCTCACCGGCCCCACGGGCGCGGGCAAGACCACCATCCTCGACGCCGTCTCGTTCGCGCTCTACGGCTCGGTGCCGGGCGTGCGCGGCGTGAAGGCGCTGAAGTCCCAGCACGCCCCCGACGACCGGCGACCGGAGGTGCTGCTCGAGTTCAGCGTGCGCGACCGCAGGTTCGTCGTCCGCCGGAGCCCGGAGTGGCGGCGCCCCAAGCGCCGCGGTGAGGGCTTCACCACCGAGAACGCCACGGCGACCCTGGTCGAGACGACCGACGGTCACGAGCGGCTGCTCAGCTCCCGTGCGCAAGAGGTCGGCCACTTCGTCGGTGAGCTGATCGGGATGGCGGCCACCCAGTTCGTCCAGGTCGCGATGCTGCCCCAGGGCGAGTTCCAACGGTTCCTGCGCGCCAGCTCCCAGGACCGCCACGACGTCCTGCAGCACCTGTTCCGCACCGACCGCTACGCCCGCATCGAGGACTGGGTCCAGGAGCACAGCCGCAGCTTGCGCGAGCAGGCGGCCGCCGGCGAGGCGGCGGTGGTCCGAGCCCTCGACGCTCTCGCCGACCGCGGCCGGTGCGACGTGCCCGAGGACCTCACCGGCGACTCCCTGGGCGGGCCCCAGCCCGCCGCCAGGGCGCTCGCCTGGGCCGACACGCTCCTGGAGAACGCTGCTACCGCCGCCTCCGCCGCACGCGGCCAGCACGACGCCGCGGTTGCCGCGGCCGCCGAGGCACGTGCCCGGCACGCCGAGGCCTCCCGTCTGCACGAGCTGGTCGCCCGCCGACAGCAGGCGACGCTTGCCCTCACCGCGCTGGAGGAGGATGCCGAGTCCGAGAGCGACGCCGTCGCCCGGATCGACGCCGATGACCGGGCCCGGCGATGGCTTCCCCTGGTGGAGATGCTCGGTGAGGCGGCCGAGGCCGTCGACGCGGCCCGGGCGGCCTGGGCCGCCCACGAGGCCGTGCTCCGGACCGCGGACCTCGGCAGGCTGCGGACCGCGGAGCCGGTCACGCCCGAGCCGGTCCCCCGAGAGCCGCTCAGGCCCGAAGCGTTGACCACGCCCGAGGCGCTGACCACCGCCGTGCAGCAGGCGCGCGACCGCGCGAGCAGGCTGGAGGCGCTGGTCCCGCGCGAGCTCGAGCTGCGCGCCGCCCGAGCGCAGCTCGCAGCCGACGAGCAGTCGCTCACCCAATCCCGCGAGGAGCTCGCCGCCGCCAGTGCCCGCCGGGCAGAGATCCCGGCTGCCCTGGCCGCAGCACGGGAGCAGGTGGAGGCCGTCCGCTCCGGGGCGGGCCGTGTCGAGGCGCTGCGAGTCCAGCTGGACCAGGCCGGGGCCCGGCGGGAGGCGGCCGAGCGGGCCGAGGAGTGCGCGCGGTCGCTGGAGCAGCTGCGCGACGCCGCACGCGACGCCCGCGATCGAGCGGCCGACGCCCGCGAGCGGGTCCAGGACCTGACCGCCCGGCGTCTGGCCGGCATCGCTGCCGAGCTCGCGGGCCGGCTCGCCGACGGCGAGGCCTGCCAGGTGTGCGGCAGCACCGACCACCCGGCCCCGGCGGAGCCGGCACCGGGCGCGGTCACCGAAGCCGAGCAGGCACAGGCCACGCGCGAGCACGATGCCGCCACGGCGGCCCACCTGGCCGCACGCGGCAAGGTGGTCCAGGCTCAGGAGCGTCTCGACGGGCTCCTCGTGGCAGCACAAGGCCTCGACAGCGCCGAGGCCGCCGCCGCGGTCCGTCAGCTCGAGGAGGCGCTGGCCGAGGCCAACGGAGCTCAGGCTGCCCTGGCCGAGGCGACGACGCTGGCCGACCGGCTGCAGGAGGAGCACGACGACCTGACCTCGACCGTGCACCGGCACAGCACCACCGTCGCGATGCTCGAGCAGGCCGTCGAGTCGGGTGCGCGGACCACACGCGCGCTGGAGGCCGACCTCGTCGACCTCCTCGGCGAGGTCCCCGCCGCGTCCTCGTTGGTCACCGAGGTCGAGCAGCTGACCGCTCTGGCCGGCGATCTCGAGGCAGCGTGCGACGCCAGACGCGCACTCGACGACGCGATCGCGCGCCATCGCGAGCTCGAGGAGCGGGCACGCGCCGCAGCCGCGGAGCAGGGCTTCGGCGACGTGGACGCCTTGCGGGCCTCGGTCCTGCCGGACGCCGAGCGAGAGCGCCTCGAGGCGATGCTCGCGTCGCGCCGGGAGGCCATCAGCCGCGCACGCGGGGTTCTCGACGAGGAGGCGGTTCGAGCGCTCGGCGACGGCCCACCCCCCGACCTGGCCGGCCTGGCGTCGACGCTCGCCGAGGCCGAGGCCGCGGAGGCAACGGCTGCACGACTGCGGCACTCCCACGAGGAGGCGGTCGAGGCCCTGGCCAGGCACCGATCGCGTCTGGAGGTGGCCCTCTCCACCTGGACGCCGCTGCGCGAGGAGCACCTGCGCGCCGACTCCATGTCGAAGCTCGTCCGCGGGATGGGTGCCGACAACCAGCTGCAGATGCGGCTCTCCGCCTACGTCCTCGCCACCCGCCTCGACCAGGTGGTCGCGGCTGCCAACGAACGCCTGGCCCACATGCGCGACCAGCGCTACCTGCTGCAACGCACCGGCCGGGCTGCACGCAAGGGCGCTCAGGCGGGGCTGGGGCTGGAGGTGGTCGACCAGTGGACCGGCGACGTCCGCGACCCGGCCACGCTGTCCGGCGGCGAGACCTTCGTGGTCTCGCTCGCGCTGGCTCTCGGCCTGGCAGACGTGGTGACCCAGGAGGCCGGTGGCACCGAGATCCTCACCCTGTTCATCGACGAGGGGTTCGGCAGCCTCGACCCCGACACCCTCGACGACGTGATGGACCGGCTCGACGACCTCCGCTCCGGCGGACGCTGCGTCGGGGTGGTCAGCCACGTGAGCGAGCTGCGCAACCGGATCCCCACCCAGCTCCACGTGGAGAAGGCCAGGACCGGCTCGGTCGTCGTGGTCCGCACGGCGGTCGGCTGATGGCACAGGGCCGGATGACCGCGGTCATCGACATCGACGGGGTGCTGGCCGACGTGCGGCACCGGCTGCACCACCTGCACGCGGCCGCCAAGGACTGGGACGCCTTCTTCGCCGCGGCGGCCGACGACCCACTCCTGCCGGAGGGGCACGAGGTCGCCACCCGCCTGGCCGAGGTCTACGACGTCGTGTACCTCTCGGGCCGCCCCGAGCGCTACCGCGCCGACACCCTCGACTGGCTGAAGCAGCACCGGCTGCCGGCAGGAGAGCTGCTGCTGCGCCCCATGGGCGACCGGCGCCCGGCCAGGCAGGTCAAGGTGGAGGTACTTCGCCGCCTCGCCGAGCAGCAGCCCGTCGTGGTCCTCGTCGACGACGACCCGCAGGTGCTGGCCTCGGCCCGTGACGCGGGCTTCGACGTGCTGCCTGCGGACTGGATGGCCGAGGACGCCACACTCCGCGAGGCTCAGGAGGTCGAGGGCGAGACCTGAATGCTCCGCGCCGCGGCGGGTATCCCCCGTGACGCCCCTGACCCCGACCACATAGCCTCACTGTCATGACCTCAGGAGCACCCGTGCCCCACAGCATCGACCCGGCGTTCACCGCGCTGCCCTACCGTCGGCTCGCCGACGCCGCCCTCGCCCGGGCCAGGGACTTCAACGTCAGTCACGCCGACTTCCGGTTCGAGCGCGTGCGCTACCAGGACATCCGCGTCCGCGACGGTCACCTCCAGGGTGCCGAGGACACCGAGGACCTCGGCTTCGCGGTCCGGGTGATCCTCAACGGTGCCTGGGGGTTCGCCTCCGGCGTCGTGCTGACGCCCGAGTCGGCCGTCCAGGTCGCCGAGACCGCCGTCCGCACCGCGCAGGTGGCCGCGGCGATGACCACCCGGCCGGTCGGCCTGGCCGCCGAGCCGGTCCACGCCGACGTCGAGTGGGTCTCCAGCTACGAGATCGACCCGCTGTCGGTGCCGCTGTCGGAGAAGGCCGAGCTGCTCGCCGGGTGGTCGGCCGGGCTGCTGGAGGGCAAGGCCGTCGCGCACTCCAGCGGGCTGCTCCGCCAGGTGGTGGAGAACAAGTTCTATGCCGACCTCAGCGGCACGTCGACCACCCAGCAACGGGTCCGGGTCGAGCCCGAGTTCGAGGTCTACGGCACCGACGAGGCCAGCGGCCGGTTCGACTCGATGCGCACGATCGCGCCGCCCGCCGGCCGCGGGTGGGAGTACATCGTCGGCGGCGTGCGCGACTGGGCCGCCGAGCTCGCCGAGCTGCCCGAGCTTCTCGCCGAGAAGCTCGGGGCGCCCTCGGTCGACCCGGGCCAGTACGACCTGGTGATCCACCCCTCGAACCTCTGGCTGACCATCCACGAGTCGATCGGCCACGCGACCGAGCTGGACCGAGCCCTGGGCTACGAGGCCAACTACGCCGGCACGTCGTTCGCCACCCCCGACAACCTGGGCACTCTGCAGTACGGCTCGAAGATCATGCACGTCACCGGCGACCGGACGATCGAGCACGGGCTGGCCACCATCGGCTACGACGACGAAGGTGTGCAGACCCAGAGCTGGGACATCATCCGTGACGGGGTCCTGGTCGGCTACCAGCTCGACCGGCCCACCGCGCACCTGATGGGCCTCGAACGCTCCAACGGCTGCGCCTACGCCGACTCCCCCGGCCACATCCCGATCCAGCGGATGGCCAACGTCTCCCTGCAGCCGGCAGCCGACGGACCCGACACCGACGGGCTGATCTCCCAGGTCGAGCGCGGGATCTACGTCGTCGGGGACAACTCCTGGAGCATCGACATGCAGCGCTACAACTTCCAGTTCACCGGACAGCGCTTCTACAAGATCGAGAACGGTCGCCTCGCCGGCCAGCTGCGCGACGTCGCCTACCAGGCCACGACCACCGACTTCTGGAACTCCATGGAGGCCGTGGGAGGGCCGCAGACCTGGGAGCTCGGTGGCGCCTTCAACTGCGGCAAGGCCCAGCCTGGCCAGGTCGCGTCGGTCTCCCACGGCTGCCCGACGGCCCTGTTCCGCGACGTACGCGTGCTCAACACCGCCGCCGAAGCCGGCGCCCAGGACTGAGGAGAGTCATGACCGCCCCCACCCCCCAGGACCTCGTCGAGCACGCCCTGAAGGTCTCCCGCGCCGACAGCTGCATCGTGATCCTCAACGACACGACGTCCGCCAACCTGCGCTGGGCCAACAACACGCTGACCACCAACGGCGTCATGCACAACGTCTCGATGACCGTGATCTCGTTCGCCGGTGCCGGTGAGGGCACCGCGACCGGCTCGGTCAGCGGCAGTGCCTCGTCCCGCGAACAGGTCACCGCTCTGGTCGAGGCGGCCGACGCTGCCGCCCGCGCCAGCACGCCCGCCGAGGACGCAGCCGAGCTCGTCGCCGGTGAGGCCGCCGCGGACTGGTTCGACGAGCCCGAGCGCACCTCGATCGAGGTCTACGAGGACTTCGCCCCTGCACTGGGCGAGGCGTTCCGCAAGGCCACCGCCGAGGACCGGGTGCTCTACGGGTTCGTCGACCACGAGATGACCACGACCTACCTCGCCTCGAGCACCGGGTTGCGGCTCCGTCACGTGCAGCCGACCGGGCACTACGGCTTCACGGGCAAGCCGACCGACCTGTCCAGCAGCGCCTGGGTCGGAGGGGCGACGCGCGACTTCAAGGACGTCGACGCGCTCGCCCTCGACCAGGAGCTGGCACAACGGCTGTCGTGGGCGAGCCGCCGGGTCGACCTCCCCGCCGGGCGCTACGACACGATCCTGCCGCCCACGGCGGTGGCGGACCTGATGATCTACGCCTACTGGAGCGCATCCGCGCGCGAGGCACACGAGGGCCAGTCGGTGTTCTCCCGGCCCGGTGGCGGCACCCGGATCGGCGACCGCCTCTCCCAGCGGCCGGTCCAGCTCTTCTCCGACCCGGCGTACGACGGGCTGCAGGCGGCGCCGTTCGTCACCGCCTCCTCGAGCAGCAACACCAGCAGCGTCTTCGACAACGGCCTGCCGCTGTCGCGCACCGACTGGATCAAGGACGGCACCCTCCAGGCGCTGCTGCAGACCCGGCACTCGGCCGCGATGACCGGGCAGCCGGTCACCCCTGCCGTCGACAACCTCGTGCTCGGTGTCGACGGCGCCCACGGGTCCCTCGACGCCCTCGTCGGTGACACCGAGCGCGGGCTCCTGCTGACCTGTCTGTGGTACATCCGCGTGGTCGACCCGCAGACCCTGTTGCTGACCGGGCTCACCCGCGACGGGGTGTACCTCGTGGAGAACGGCGAGGTGACCGGCGCGGTCAACAACTTCCGCTTCAACGAGAGCCCGGTCGACCTGCTCGGCCGGCTCTCGCACGCCTCGGCGACCGTGCCGGCGTTCTCGCGGGAGTGGGGCGACTACTTCTCCCGCACCGCGATGCCGGCGCTGCGCGTGCCCGACTTCAACATGTCAAGCGTCAGCCAGGCGAACTGACCGGTTCCATTTCCCAGTCGCGGCACGGTCGGACCCGGCTGCTCACCGACCGGGAGCCCCGCCGGGTATCGGTGCGCCCGGGTCGTAGGGCACCCGGGTGTAGACGAAGGTGGCACACACCAGGTGGTTCACGGTGTCGTCCGGGTCCCGGACCACGCGCAGCACCTCGCCGTGGTGGTAGCCGGCGGTGCCGACGAAGGTGCCGTCCTCTGCCGGTCGGAACCTCCCACTGACAGTGCCGCCGGCCAGCGTGCTGACCACGACCTCCTCACCGTCCCAGGCGAACCCGTAGCCGGTGTTGCCCCAGTGCCAGACGCCGAGGAGCTCGGCGACGGCATCCGGCACGTCCGGGCTCGGCAGCCACGCGGGTACGACGGTCGGCTCGGTCCGTTCGAGGACGTCGAGCAGCTCGACCGGGAGCCCCTCGCAGCGCAGGCCGGTCGTGGCGTTCGCGAGACAGACCGCCGCCGTCCGGCGTACCCGGTCCACGAACAGGCCGGCCAGGAACCCCGGCATCGAGCCGGTGTGGCCCACGAGCGTGCCCGACCCTCCCGACACCAGGCGGAGGCCGAGACCGTAGCCACCGCTGAGCCCGCCGGCGAGCGACCCGCCCTGCGGCGTGGACATCTCCTCCAGCGTGGACGGCGCGAGCACGTCGGGGTGACCCGCGCGCAGGAACTCGGCGTAGCGGGCGAGGTCGGCGAGCGTGCTCCACAGCTGGCCTGCCGCAGCCATCGCGCCGGTGTCCTGGGCGGGCTCCTCGGTCAGCGTGCCGGCGAAGTGGTGCACGCTGTAGCCGGTCGCCGCGGGAGACGCCGGCAGGTAGGACGTGCGCTCCATCCCGAGCGGCTGCAGGATCCGCGCGCGCACGAGGTCCGACCAGCTCTCGCCACGCAGCCGGGCGACCAGCTCGCCCAGCAGCCCGTAGGCGAGGTTCGTGTAGTGGTAGGTCGCACCCGGCTCGAACGGTGCGGCCTTGTCGTCCACGCCGGCCGCAAGCTCGTCGAACCCGACGCCCGGGCTGCGCTCCCACCAGGATCCGGACGGCTCCGACTGCATGCCCGAGGTGTGCGCGAGCAGCTGCCGGATGGTGCGGTCGCCGTAGCCCACACCGGGCAGGTGGGCGCCGAGCGGGTCGGACAGGCGCAGTCGACCTTCGTCCCGCAGCTGCAGGACCAGCACCGCGGTCATCGTCTTGGTCAGCGACCCGATCCGGTACTGCACGTCGAGGCCCGGGGCCGGACCGCCGGTGTGGTGGCCATGGGTGCCGGACCAGGCGAGCTCACCGTCGCGCACCACGCCGGCCACCAGGGACGGCAGCCGCCCCGCACGCTGCTCGGCGGCGACGACGGCCTGGAGCCGGCGTCCGGTCAGGTCGGCGACCGTCATGAGGTGGCGAAGGCTTCCGGCGACGGGCAGGTGCACACCAGGTGCCGGTCGCCGTACGCCTGGTCGATCCGCGCCACCGGCGGCCAGTACTTGTCCGGGTCCGGGCCGGTCGGGAACACCGCCTCGTCGCGGGTGTACTCCCGGTCCCACTCGCCGGTGAGCACCGCAGCGGTGTGCGGGGCGCCGCGCAGCGGAGAGCCCTCCGCGGTCCAGTCCCCCGCACCGACCCGGTCGGCCTCCCTGCGGATCGCGATCATCGCGTCGCAGAACCTGTCGAGCTCGGCGAGGTCCTCGCTCTCGGTCGGCTCGACCATCAGCGTCCCTGCGACCGGGAAGCTCATCGTCGGCGCGTGGAAGCCGTAGTCGACAAGGCGTTTCGCCACGTCGTCCACGGTGACGCCGGTGGCCTTCGTCATCGGCCGCAGGTCGAGGATGCACTCGTGGGCGACGAGGCCGTTGTGGCCCCGGTACAGCACCGGGTAGTGCTCGCGCAGCCGGTGCGCGATGTAGTTGGCCGAGAGCACGGCCACCGCGGTGGCGCGGGTCAGCCCTTCGGCGCCCATCATCCGCACGTAGGTCCACGAGATCGGCAGGATCCCGGCCGAGCCGTACGGCGCTGCGCTGATCGGCCCGATCCCCTCCCGCTTCTCCGGCTCCGGGTGCATCGGGTGGCTCGGCAGGTACGGCGCGAGGTGCTCGCGCACCGCGACCGGACCCACTCCTGGCCCCCCACCGCCATGCGGGATGCAGAAGGTCTTGTGCAGGTTGAGGTGGGAGACGTCGCCACCGAACTCCCCCGGCTTCGCGTAGCCGAGCAGAGCGTTGAGGTTGGCCCCGTCGACGTACACCTGCCCGCCGTGGTCGTGCACGACCCGGCACAGCTCGGTGATGCCGTCCTCGAACGCCCCGTGCGTCGAGGGGTAGGTCACCATGATCGCGGCCAGGTCGTCCCGGTGCGCCTCGCACTGCGCGCGCAGGTCGTCGAGGTCCACCGAGCCGTCCTCGGCGGCCTTGACCACGACCACGCGCATCCCCGCCATCACCGCCGACGCGGCATTCGTGCCGTGTGCTGACGACGGGATCAGGCAGACGTCGCGGTCCTGCTCACCGCGGGCGATCTGGTAGGCACGGATCGCGAGCAGCCCAGCGAGCTCGCCCTGGGACCCGGCGTTGGGCTGGATCGAGACCCGGTCGTAGCCGGTCACCTCGGCCAGCCAGCCCTCGAGCTCGGCGATCATCTCCCGATACCCGGCCGCGTCCTCCGCAGGGGCGAACGGGTGCAGGTCCGCGAAGCCGGGCAGGCTGATCGGCTCCATCTCGGTGGTGGCGTTGAGCTTCATCGTGCAGGAGCCGAGCGGGATCATCCCGCGGTCCAGGGCGTAGTCGCGCGCCGAGAGCCGCCGGAGGTAGCGCAGCATCGCGGTCTCGGAGCGGTGGCTGTGGAAGACCTCGTGGGTGAGGAACTCCGTGGTGCGCCGCAGCCCCTCGGGCACCGCGTCGGAGGTACGGCGGTCGACCGCATCGACGTCGACGCCGTCGGCGCCGAACGCCGCGAGCACCGCCTCGAGGTGGCTGCGAGCCGTGGTCTCCGACGT
Organism: Actinomycetota bacterium; assembly: GCA_049323155.1. GTDB lineage: Bacteria > Actinomycetota > Actinomycetes > Propionibacteriales > Nocardioidaceae > Nocardioides_C. The sequence goes on from JBMOMG010000067.1 coordinate 10,352, forward strand.
CGAGACACCGACGTGGTCGGCGTCCACGAGGCGCAGGTGGACGCCAGCGTCTCGGGCGGCGGACACGACTGCGGCCGCCCGTCCCTCGACCGGCACCAGCAGGGTGTCGAAGAAGCTGTCGTGGACCGGCGGGTGACCCGCGTCGGTGAGCGCCTGCGCGAGGACGGCGGCGTAGCGGTGGGTGCGTAGCGCGATGGTCCGGAGGCCGTCGGGGCCGTGGTAGACGGCGTACATCGAGGCGACCACGGCGAGCAGGACCTGGGCGGTGCAGATGTTGGAGGTCGCCTTGTCGCGGCGGATGTGCTGCTCGCGGGTCTGCAGCGCGAGGCGGTAGGCCGGACGCCCCTCGGCATCGACCGAGACCCCGACCAGCCGGCCGGGCAGGTGACGCTCGATGCCCGCCCGCACCGACATGTAGCCGGCGTGCGGGCCGCCGTAGAACAGCGGCACCCCGAACCGCTGGGTGGAGCCGACCACCACGTCGGCGCCCATCGCACCCGGCGACTCCAGCAGGGTCAGGGCGAGCAGGTCGGCGGCGACCACCGCCATCGCCCCGCGCTCGTGAGCGGCCTCGATCACCGGCCGGGGGTCGAGGATCCGGCCGCTCGCTCCGGGGTACTGCACCAGGACGCCACTGATCGGTCCGTCGGGCAGGCCATCGGCGAGCACGGCGACCTCGACCTCGATCCCCATCGCGCGGGCCCGGGTCTCCACGACCGCGATCGTCTGCGGCAACGCGTCCGCGTCGACCACGAACCGGCCCTCGGCGTTGCGGTTCGCGCGGCGCACCAGCGTCATCGCCTCCGCGGCCGCCGTGCCCTCGTCCAGCAGCGACGCGTTGGCCGTGGGCAGGCCGGTCAGGTCACCGACCATGGTCTGGAAGTTCAACAGCGCCTCGAGCCGGCCCTGGGAGATCTCGGGCTGGTAGGGCGTGTAGGCGGTGTACCAGCTCGGGTCCTCCAGGACGTTGCGGCGCACCACCGGTGGCGTGAACGTGCCGTGGTAGCCGAGGCCGATCATCGGCGCGAGCGGGTTGTTGCGGGCGGCCAGCTCACGCGCCACGCGGGCGGCCTCGGCCTCCCCTGCCGCGGCCGGCAGGTCCAGGCGCGAGGGGGTGCGAATGCCGCCGGGCACCGCTGCGTCCATCAGCTCCGGCAGGGAGGAGAACCCGAGCGCGGCCAGCATCCGGGCCTGCTCGGCCTGGTCCGGACCGATGTGGCGGTCCACGAACGGGGCGAGGGCGTCGAGCTCGGACAAGGTGGGCTGGTCGGACACAGAGGCTCCCAGTGACGGCGTTGGCGGGTCGCCTCCCCCTCTGTGGAACCGGCCGGGCCGATCCGTCCAGAGTTGCCTCGTCCGCACGGTCCTGGCGCCTGAGAGGTTCCGGGGAGGTTTGCCCCTTCGGCGCTCCGCAACGAGGACCGCAACCGGTCACCCGACGGAGACTCTCCCGTGCGGTTTCGTCAGCACGGACACGCTACCACCCGAGACGCCACGCGCCCGGCCCCACGACGGGGCCGGGCGCGTGCGGGAGTCGCGGGGGTGCCGGTCAGCCGACCTGCCGGGCGCGGCGACGTGCGGCGAGCTCGTCGGAGGTGCTGCCCTCGGTGACCGCACGCTCGCTGGGAAGCTCGGCCAGCGAACCCTCGATCTCGCGCCAGACGCCGCCGATCGCGATCCCGAAGACACCCTGACCGCCCTGCAGCAGGTCGATCACCTCGTCGTTGCTGGTGCACTCGTAGACGCTGGCGCCATCGCTCATCAAGGTGACGCGGGTCAGGTCGTCGGTGCCGCGGGCGCGCAGGTGGTGCACCGCGGTGCGGATCTGCTGCAGCGAGATGCCGGCGTCGAGGAGCCGCTTGATCACCTTCAGCAGCAGGATGTCGCGGAAGGAGTAGAGGCGCTGCGTGCCGGAGCCGGAGGCCCCGCGCACGCTGGGCTCGACCAGGCCGGTGCGCGCCCAGTAGTCGAGCTGGCGGTAGGTGATCCCGGCTGCGTTGCAGGCCGTCGGGCCGCGGTAGCCGGCGTCCTGCGGCAGCGGTGAGACATCGTCGTCGAACAGGAGGCCCTGCTCGTCGGCAGCGGCGGCAGCCCTCTCGGCAGCGGTGTCGTCAGCTGTCTTGGCAGCCTCGTCGCCGTTCCTGGTCACGTGAACCTCCGTCGTCCGCTCCGTGGTGCCTGCAACTCCTGAAGGGGGAAGCCATCGCGCCCGGGTGGAGCACAACGGTGGAGTTACAACGGAGACATCACCAAGGTAGGCGCCCGCCGGGCGTCGGTCAACGACAACGGACACGCTCGTCCGGCGTGTCGCAAACCTCAACTAGAGGTTGAGGGTTCAGTGGCTCTCGAAGTCCTCCGGGGACACGTGGTCGAGGAACTCGCGGAACTTCTCCACCTCGTCCTCCTGCTCGTCGGGGACGGCCAGCCCGGCCTCCGCGAGCACCTCGTCGGCGCACACGATCTTCGACCCCGTGCGCAGGGCCAACGCGATGGAGTCGGAGGGACGGGCACTGATCTCCACCCCGGACTCCAGCACCAGCAACGCGTAGAACACGCCGTCGCGCATCTCGGTGATCCGCACCTCGGCGAGGTCGTTGCCCGTGGCGGAGATGAGCTCCTTCATCAGGTCGTGGGTCAACGGCCGCGGCGGCACGACGCCCTGCTGGGCGAAGGCGATCGCGGTCGCCTCGACCGCACCGATCCAGATCGGGAGGTACCGGTCGCCGGCGACCTCCCGGAGCAGGACGATGGGCTGGTTCGAGGGCATCTCGACCCGGACACCGATCACGTCGACTTCTCGCACGTGCTCAGCCTACTCCGCGCCACAAGCCCCGCCAGGCTGGGAAAACGACCATCGGAGCCGAGCCGGAGCGCCGCCCGGGAGACGTTCCGGTCCTCAGCGCGAGGAACGAAGTCCGGCCCGGACCAGGGTCGCGTGCAGCCGCACGGACAGGGCCGCGATCTGGGCGATCGCGTCGTCGGCACGGGCCTGGGCTCCGGCGTCGCGACCACGCCGCAGCGGCGAGACCACCTGCTCCACCAGGCCGACCTCGCGGTCCGCGGCGGTCTTGAACGCCCGCAGGTGCCGCGGCTCCAGACCGAAGGCGGCCAGCTCCCCGGCGGCCTTGGCGATCACCAGTGCCTCGCCGTCGTAGTGGTGGGCGCCGGGCCGCCGCTTCACCAGACCGAAGGTCTCGAGCTGCTCGAGGAAGTCCTCGTCGATCTCTGCACCGGAGAGCAGCTCTGCCCGCGACAGCCGTAGCTCGGACGCCTCACGGGCGAACGTGTCGGGCGCCGGGTAGCCGTCACCGGCCAGGACCACGCGCGGGACCTGCGGACCCGCACCGGCAACGGCCGGCGGCTCGAGGCCCCGGTCGATCGCGTCGAGGTGCTCCTTGATCACCTTCAGCGGCAGGTAGTGCTCCCGCTGGCTGGTCAGCACGTAGCGCAGCCGCTCGACGTCGCGGTGGGAGAACTTCCGGTAGCCCGACGGCGTCCGTTCGGGCTCGATCAGCCCCTCGGCCTCAAGGAACCGGATCTTGGAGATGCTGACTTCGGGGAAGTCGGCCCGGAGCAGCGAGAGCACCTCCCCGATGCTCATCCGGGCCCGCGACGACGCCGCCTGGCTCACTGCGACTTGCCCGCTCCTGCGTGGCTGGCGAAGTACACCAGTCGGTACTTGCCGATCTGGACCTCGTCCCCGTTCTGGAGCTCGACCTCGTCGATCCGGTCGCGGTTGACGTAGGTCCCGTTGAGGCTGCCTACGTCGGCGACACGGTAGCCGCCCGGGCCACGACGGAACTCGGCGTGCCGACGGGAGACGGTCACGTCGTCGAGGAAGATCTCGCTCTCCGGGTGGCGACCGGCGCCGACGACATCGGTGTCGAGCAGGAAGCGGCTGCCGGCGCTGGGACCCCGCTGCACCACGAGCAGCGCGCTGCCGGCGGGCAGGGCGTCGACCGCGGCCGCGTCGGCCTCGTTGAGCGCGGCACGCTCCTCGGCGCCCTCCGGCTTGGCCGGTGCGCCGAAGGTGATCGTCGCGGTGGTCTCACCGGGCGTCTCCTGGTCCCCCGCCGGTGCGGCCGTCTCGAGCCGCTTCCCGCACTGGGAGCAGAATCGCGCGTCGTCTGGGTTCCGGTGTCCGCACTCGGTGCAGAACGGCATGTTCAGCCTCCCGTTGGCATTGGCCTCAACCCTCAACGAGTAGTCGAGGTTGATGGTTCCCCGAACCTATCAGTCACACGGTGCCGATCAAGTCCGATTGCGCCGACCGGCGTACGACTCAGGACTCCAGGCCCGCCTGGTAGCCGGCGGCGTCCAGCAGCGCGTCGAGGTCGGCCTGGGCCGCGCCGGTGACCTCGAACAACCAGCCCTCGCCGTACGGGTCGGAGTTGACCAGCTCGGGCGAGCCGTCGAGGGCCTCGTTGCGGGCGACCACCTTGCCGCCGACCGGTGCGTAGATGTCGCTGACCGACTTGGTCGACTCGAGCTCGCCCACGGTGTCGCCGGCGGCGATCTCGGCACCGACCTCAGGGAGCGAGACGAAGACGATGTCGCCGAGCGCGTCCTGGGCATAGTGCGTGATGCCGATGCGGACCGAGCCCTCGGTCTCACCGGGGCTGCGCACCCACTCGTGCTCGCTGCTGTACTTGAGGTCCTCGGGGTACACGGCACTCCTCGTCGGTGTGGTCGCTGACCGCGGCTGCGGACGGCTGCAGGCTACTCCGTGTCGGTCGGCTCGGCGTACTCCGGCTCGCGCGGCTCCACCAGGGTGGCGACCTCGACGCTGGAGCTCTCCTCGATCACGACGTCGCCGCCGATGGTGTTGGGGTCTTCGATGTCCTCGACGAAGCCGCCGTAGATGTTCAGCGCACCGGCCAGGGTCTTGGGATCGCCGATCACCTCCAGGGTGTACGGCGCGGCCAGCTCGGTGCCGTCCACGACGATCCCGTCCTCGCCGTCCTCGAGCGCGGTCTGCGCGACGACCCGGACCGTGTTGTTGATCTCGATCGCCTCCGCGCCGGCGTCGCGCAGCTCCTCGATCCCGTTGAGCATCTGGTCGATGCCGACCTTGCCCTCGGGGTCCTCGACGGTGACCACGATGCCCTGGCCCACCGCCGGGAGCTCGCCGGCCAGGATCCCGAGCACGTTGGCCCGCTCCCGCGCCTGCTCGAGGGCGGCCCGCCGGCTGTCGGTGTCGCTGCGCAGCGAGGCCCGGGTCTGCTCCAGCTGGGCGATGTCGTTCTCGGTGCGCTGGGAGGCGCTGGCCAGCGAGTTGAGCAGCTGGACGAGGTCCTCCTCACGCATGCCTTCGTAGTCGTTGTCGCGCTCGTTGGACTGCACCTGGACGACGCTCGCGAACCCGACGACCGCGAGCAGCACGGCCGCGGTGATCTGTCCCCGCGAGCTCGGACGCTTCAGCGCCGCGACCAGGCGGTCGCGTCCCGGAGAGGTGCTCACCTCGGACTCCTCAGGCATGGAAGATGTGACGGCGGATGGCCGCGACGTTGGAGAAGATGCGGATGCCGAGCACGACGATGACGCCGGTGGAGAGCTGCCCGCCCACGCCGAGCTTGTCACCGAGGTAGACGATCAGGGCCGCGATCAGCACGTTGCTGATGAACGAGATCACGAACACCTTGTCGTCGAAGATGCCGTCGAGGAACGCCCGGAGTGCACCGAAGACCGCGTCGAGCGCCGCGACCACGGCGATCGGCAGGTAGGGCTCGAGCCACAGGGGCACCTCCGGCTGCAGCATCAACCCGAGGACGACCCCGACCAGGAGCCCGAGGCCAGCGATCATCGTGTCTCTCCCTGGGTGACGTGACGGAGGTTGAGCCGCCGAGCCGGCGCGGCCGGCAGGCGTAGGGACGCCTCCTCGGTCATGGCGAACTGCAGTCGGTTGACCGATCGGAGATCGAGCCAGTCCTGTCCGTGCTCGGTCTCGACGAACCGTGCCGGCATCGTATCGGGGTCCCCCACCGCCAGCACGGTGTAGGGGCGGGACAGGGAGACGAAGTTGACCGTGATCGCGGACCCGGCGGTCCGGATCGTCGAGAGCGCCGTCAACCGCTGCCCGTTGATCGAGATCGCCTCCGCACCCGAGGCCCACAGCGCGTTGACGAGCTTCTGCAGGTCCTTGTCGAGCACCCGCTCGACGTCGCTGACCGCGTCGGGTGCGTCGTCCACGACCACCTTCACCCCGGGCCCGGTCACGGAGACCGCACCGGTCAGCCCGCCGAGCCGGTCGAGCCGCGCCGAGAGCGCCCGCCCGCGGGCCGTGGTGTCGAGGAAGGTGCTCTGCAGCGACTCGATCTCCGCGCGCAGGTTCGCCACGCGCTCGCGCCGGGCGTCCACCTGGGCGGAGCGGGCGTTGATCTGGGTGATCAGCGACTCCCTGCTGCTGGAGTCGTCGTCGGCGTTGCGGGCGGTCTGCACCGCGGCGGTGGTGACCAGGACGCCGAACAGGCCCATCACCACGAGGGCGGCCAGCCCTGGCCTGAGCGGTGACTGCCGGTCGCCGGCACCGTCCTCCTCCGCGCGCCGGGCCACGTGCGCGTAGTCCTCGTCCATCGAGTGCGCGGTGACGTAGTCGAGCAGGGGCATCAGCACCTGGTCGGGCACGCCGGTCTTCTGCTCAGCCGCCATCGAGATTCGGCGCCCTTCTGTCCCGGTCCGCCAGGAGCTTGCGCACCTGCCAGGCGTAGAGCAGTCCCGCCCACCAGTACAGGCCGGTCCCCCAGATCGCGAAGGCCCAGCCGAACACCTGCGCCAAGGTCGCCACCACGCCCTCCCCATCACCGAGGAGCAGCAGGGGGAAGGCGTAGAGCAGGTTCGCGGTGGCCGCCTTGCCGAGGAAGTGCACCGGCAGCGCGTGGTAGCCACGCGTGCGCAGGAACGGCACCAGGCCCCACAGCAGCAGGTCTCGCGCCGGGAGCAGTACGGCGAGCCACCACGGGATGATGTCGCGGAACGCGAGGCCGACGACGACGGCGAGGATGTAGAGCCGGTCGGCGACCGGGTCGAGGATCTGCCCGAGCTGGGAGGTCTGTCCCAACCGCCGTGCGAGGTAGCCGTCGAGCCAGTCGGTGACCCCGGAGAGCATGAGCACGCCGAGGGCCCAACCGTCCGCCTCGGGACCGAGCACGAGCCACAGGAACAGCGGTACCCCGGCCAGGCGGACCAGGCTGATGATGTTCGGGATGGTCCAGACGCGCTCGCCACGCGAGGCAACCGCGCCCTGCTCTTCCACGACTCTCCTCGCTGCATGTCCTTGCCCGACGACACGTAACCATATCCGCCGGCGGTTCGCCCGGAACGCCACGAGCGGGTCCAAGGCCCCAGCCGGCCGGAGGCGCGCGGACCTGTCGCCGCACGAGTCGGCCGGCGCAGAATGAGAGCAGCGGTCGCTCCGTCCGTCGCGCCCGGGCGGCCGCCCCCGTCATGCAGATCATCGAGGAGACGCCCTACCGATTCCGGATCGTGCAGGAAGGCGCGATGCGTGTGCCCGGGATCGTCTAGGCCTCCCACGACCTGGTGCCGGACCTGAACGGCGACCCGTCCCTGGTCCAGGTGGCCGACGTGGCGACGCTGCCCGGCATCGTGCGCGCCTCCTTCGCCATGCCCGACGTGCACTGGGGCTACGGGTTCCCGATCGGTGGCGTGGCGGCGACCGACATCGAGGCCGGCGGCGTGGTCTCCCCCGGCGGCGTCGGCTTCGACATCTCCTGCGGGGTGCGGCTGCTCGTGGTCAGGGACGTCGACCGGGCCGGAGTCATGGCGAGGTTCGGCGACTTCACCACCGGTGCCGAGTCCGACCTGGACACGGTCACGCAGATCGCCCGTCAGATGGTGGGCCGATGGGGCATGTCGCCGGCCGTCGGACCGATCGCGGTGCTCCCGCCTCCGGGACAGGAGCAGACCATCTTCGACGCCGGCGGGGCGGCCGCCGCGACCCGCGAGCTGGTGGACGCCGAGGTGCGTCGGGTCGTCGAGGAGTGCTACGCCAAGGCGCTGGACACCCTGCGCGAGCACCGGGAGCACCTGGACCGCCTCGCGTCACGGCTGCTCGAGGTGGAGACCCTCAACGAGCAGGAGGCACGCGACGCCGCCGGGCTCGCAGCACCTACGTCCTGAGCGTCAGCTCGCGCGGACGGTGCTGCCGCACCGGGGGCAGTGCGCCCGCGACGACACGTCGAGGTCCTGCCCGCAGCGGCACTTGCCCGCCGAGGCCGGCCGTCGCGTCGCGCCCTGCGGCAGCGAACCACGCACCATGCTTGCGGTCTTCTTCGTCATCATCGCCATCTCCCCGTGGTCTGAGCCTCTGGGCTCGATCCTCACCCGTTGAGACGGCCGGAATGTCCGATTCTGTCGGGGTTTCGCAGAGGTCGTTGAGCAAACCACCCGTTCGGGCTACTCCCGGTAGCCCGAACCGTCTTGCCGGGGTGGGCAGCAGCCGGGGTCAGCGACGCATCAGGTCGCGCTTGGTCTCCCAGATCACCTCGGCGGCCCGGTCGTTGGGGCCGAGGAGGAGCGTGACGAGAAAGGCGATGGCACTGAGAGCGGTGTAGCCGAGACTGACCAGGATGTTCACGGCCCTCAACATCGGCAACGCCAGCCCGGGTCTTGACCGAGCTGGCGTGTGACGTCGGATACGGCTCAGACCTGGGTCCAGCGGCCCCAGGTCGCCCAGCCGATCCCGGCGATGACAGCGCCGCCTCCACAGGCGAACGCGAGGACGGTCAGCATCTCCATCCACCCCCTCCCCTGCTCGACGGTTTGTCCTGACATATCGATTCTCGGTCGGACAGAGCTCGTGCTGTGGGGGCGAAGGTCCTCGATGCAGGGGTCGTAGCGACCGACTTCCCGAGGGCCCTCCGTCATCGTGCAGGAGCCACCGTCGCCCGGATCGCAGCAGCCACGGCAGGGGCGACCCTGGCGTCGAAGACGCTGGGCACGATGAAGTGCGCATTGAGCTGCTCGTCCTCGACCGTGTCCGCGATTGCGGTGGCGGCCGCGATCATCATCTCGTCGGTGATCTTCGAGACTCCGGCGTCGAGCAGCCCCGGAAGAAGCCGGGGAAGGCCAGCACGTTGTTGATCTGGTTCGGGTAGTCCGACCTGCCGGTGGCCACGACCGCGGCGTACTCACTCGCTGCGCGCGGATCGACCTCGGGAACCGGGTTGGCCAGCGCGAAGACGATGGCGTCGGGTGCCATGGTGGCGATGTCCGCCCCGGTCAACAGGTCCGGCGCGGACACCCCGATGAACGCGTCGGCACCGGCGAGGACCTCCCTCAACGAGCCCTCCAGCCGCTCGGTGTTGGTGTGCTCGGCGATCCAGCCGCGGAACTCGTCGAGCCCCTCCTGGCCCGCATGGACGGCCCCGTTGCGCCCGCAGCCGATGATCTCCCGCGCCCCCTGCGCGTGCAGCAGGCGGATGGTCGCGTTGCCGGCAGCACCGACGCCGGAGACCACGATGCGCAGGTCCTCCATCCGCTTGCCCACCACACGAAGCGCATTGGTCAACGCAGCGAGCACCACGATCGCAGTGCCGTGCTGGTCGTCGTGGAACACCGGGATGTCCAGCAGGTCGCGCAGCCGGGCCTCGATCTCGAAGCACCGCGGCGCCGCGATGTCCTCGAGGTTGATGCCGCCGTAGACCGGGGCCATGGCCCGCACGATCTCGATCAGGGTCTCGGTGTCCTGGGTGTCGAGGCACACCGGCCAGGCGTCGACACCGCCGAACTGCTTGAACAGCGCCGCCTTGCCCTCCATCACCGGCAGCGCCGCGGCGGCGCCGATGTTGCCGAGCCCCAGGACGGCCGAGCCGTCGGTCACCACGGCCACGGTGTTGCGCTTGATCGTCAGCTGGCGCGCGTCCTCGGGGTGCTCGGCGATGGCCATGCTCACCCGGGCGACGCCGGGCGTGTAGGCGCGCGAGAGGTCGTCACGGTGCTTCAACGGCACCTTCGGCACCACCTCGATCTTGCCGCCCAGGTGCATCAGGAAGGTCCGGTCGCTGACCTTGCGGACCGCGGCACCGGGAATCGCCGCGATCGCCTTGGTGATCAGCTCGGCGTGCTCCTCCCCCGTGGTGTCGCAGGTGACGTCGACGACCATGCGCTCTTCGTGGCTCTCCACGACGTCGAGCGCGGTGAGTGCACCCCCGGCGGAGCCGATCGCGCCCGTGAGCGCGGTGGTCGCGGTGACCCCGGGTGGGACCTCGACGCGGATCGTGATCGAGTAGCCGGGGCTGGTCGAGGACATCGGAGTCTCCTTCAGCGCCACGCGTGGGCGCCCTGGTTTCGGATGCTAACGGCGCGGAGCACCTCGGGCGCCGAGGATGGAGAAGGTCGAGGTGTGCTGCTCGTCGCACACCTCGAGCGGTCCGATGTCGCGGACGCCACAGCCGGCTCGACAACTACACAACTACTCAGTGATATAGTTGCGGTATGGCGCTTCCGCATCCGATCCCCGAGGAGCTCGTGGAGCTCATCGCCCGGCGCCTGCGCGTGCTCAGCGAACCGACCCGGATCCGCCTCCTGGACCACCTCCGCGACGGCGAGCGCTCGGTCACCCAGCTCGCCGACGCGCTGGCGGCCGGCCAGCAGAACGTCTCCAAGCAGCTCTCCGTGCTGACCGACGCAGGCATCCTGGCGCGCCGCAAGGACGGCAACCACGTGTACTACCGGATCGCCGACACCACCGCGCTGGACCTGTGCGAGCAGGTCTGCGGGTCCTTGGCCGAGCAGTTCCAGGCACTGACCGCCGTGGTCAGGGGCGGTCAGCGACCGGAGGGACGATGAGCAAGACTCGACTCAAGAAGCCGGACGCGGCCCGCACGCACCGGGTCGTGGTCTTCACGACGCCGACGTGCCCCTGGGCGTGCCGGTCGTCGAGATCGACGGCCGACCCGTCGTCGGCTTCGACAAGTCCAAGATCGACAAGCTCCTCGGCCTGTGACGGCCGTGGAAGTCCGTGACAAGAACGTGGAGGCATAGAGATGGCACGTGAGTTCCGGTTCCCGGTCGGCGTCGCCTGGGACGGCGGACGCCGTACCACTGCGACCGTCGAGGGCAAGCAGCCGCTCGACATCGCCACCCCGCCCGAGTTCAAGGGCACCGACCCCGACCTGTGGAGCCCTGAGGACGCGTTCGTCGCCGCGGCGGCCTCCTGCCTCGCGGTGACCATCGCGGCGAAGGCCGAGCACGCCGAGGTGCCCCTGCTCGACCTGGACGTCAACGCCGTCGGCGTCGTAGGCAAGCGCGAGGACGGCAAGTTCGGCTTCGTCCGGATCGAGCAGACCGTGGACGCGGCCACCGAGCCCGGCCACGAGGACGCCCTCCGCGAGGTGGTCGCGAGCGCGGAGGCCGGCTGCCTGGTCACCGTCTCCCTGGCGCTGCCCGTCGAGACGACGGTCAAAGTGGCGACCCCGACCGTCACCGGCTCCTGAACCACATCGCCGGACGGGCCCGGCTCGTCACCGCCCTGGCCCTGGCCGCAGCTTCGGTCCGGGCCGGGCGCTGGGCCGGCCAGGTGGTGCGCCGGCGGTTCGGTCGGCCGCCGCGCCGGTGGCAGACCGCGCCGCACGACGCGATCGACGTCACCCTCGCCGGCCCCAACGGCCGCACGCTGCGGGGCTGGTTGTTCCCCGCCGAGGAGATACGGTCGCCCGCCGTCGTCGTCATGCACGGCTGGGGGGCGAGTGCGGCCGACATGACGCCGGTGGCCAGGATGCTCGCTGCAGAGGGCTTCTCCACGCTCGCCGTCGACGCGCGGTGCCACGGGCGGAGTGACGACGACGACTTCGCCTCCATGCCGCGCTTCGGTGAGGACGTCGAGGCGGCGGTCGCGTGGCTGCGCGACCAGGCGTACGTCGACCCCCGGCGGATCGCGCTGCTCGGCCACTCCGTCGGCGCCGGGGCATGTCTCCTCGCCGCAAGCCGCGACCCGGGCATCGCGGGTGTGGTCAGCGTCTCGTCCATGGCGCATCCGGGCCGGTTCATGCAGGCCGCACTGGCCGGCCGTGGGCTCCCTTCGCTCCTGGCACGGGTCGCGCTGCGCTACGTCGAGGCGGTGGTGGGACACCGCTACGACGACTTCGCGCCGGTTCGGAGCATCGCGAGCACCCGTGCGCCCGTGCTGCTGGTGCACGGTGACGCCGACACGACGGTGCCGCTGTCGGACGCACATCTGCTTCGGGCCGCCTCGGGCACGGCGGCCGGGCTGGTCGTCGTACCCGATGCCGGGCACGACGATCTCGACGCACTGCGGTCTGTCACCCCAGAGGTGCTCGGATTCCTGCGGGCCGTCACCTCCGTGCCGCTCGCGGGACGACCGCCCCTCCCGCCGCGCGTGTAGTCACGGGCCTCGCGGGTACGGCTCGCGCATGGCTGTCTCCCACTCCCCGGCCCGGGTCACCGGCAAGCCGCCGTCGAAGACGTCCGGCCTGCTCTACGGGCTCGGCTTCGGCGGCTTCGTCGACGGCATCGTGCTGCACCAGATCCTGCAGTGGCACCACATGGTCAGCCACGTCGAGGAGTACCCGATGGACACCCTCGCCGGCCTCGAGGTGAACACGCTCGCCGACGGGTTCTTCCACGTCGCGACCTGGCTGTTCGTCTTCCTCGGCTCCGTCACCGCGATCATGGCCTGGCGGCAGGGTCGGCTGGCGCCCAGCTGGAGCTTCCACTTCGGCCTGGTGCTGGCCGGCTGGGGGATCTTCAACCTCGTCGAAGGGGTCGTGGACCACCAGATCCTCGGCATTCACCACGTGCGCGACGACCTCGGCGCCCCGCTGTCGTGGGACCTCGGCTTCCTCGCCTCGGGCGTCGTGCTGGTCGTCGTGGGCTGGCTGCTGCACCGGCGCGGGCTGCGGGACCTCGAGCAGCGGGCGGCTGCCACGGCGGCGACGCCGGCTACTTGAGCACGACGGGCACCCGCGCCCAGCCACCCACAGGCGGCGTCTCGCGCACGGCGGGCCGGTCGACCGCAGGCTCGATCCACTCCGTGCGGGCCAGGAGCTCCTCGGTAATCACCCGGAGCTCCATCAAGGTCAGCGCGCGCCCCGGACACACGTGCGGTCCGATGCCGAAGACCAGGTTCGCCGCAGCGTTGCCCGTCGGGTCGAAGCGCGCGGGGTCCCCGAAGGCCAGCGGATCGCGGTTCGCCGACGTCCAGTTCAGAAGCACCCGGACACCCTCCGGGATCGTCTGCCCGCCGAGCTCGACCTGCCGGGTCAGCCTGCGCCGGTTGGACACGAACGGATCGTCGATGCGGAGGATCTCCTCCACGGCCGCCTCGACGCCCGTGGTGTCCCTCGCTTCCACGAGACCACGCACCTGCTGCTGCACCGTCGGCGTGGCGGCCAGGAAGTGCACGATCACCCCGATCGAGGTGGCCAGCGAGCCGAGGTCACCGGCCGTCCAGTTCCTCAGGATCGACACGATCTCCTCGTCGGTCAGCGGCCGGCCGTGCACGGTCTCGCGCATCAGCTCTCCGGTGACGTCGGTTGCCGGGGCCCCGCGGCGTACATCCAGCAGGCCACGGATCATCCGGTCGAACCGTTCGGCAACCTCGGCGGTCCGGTGGCGGTCCCCGGACCTGGTGGCGGCGTGGTTGTCACGGATCCAGTCGACGAGGTCCTGCTCGATCTCCGGTGGCCAGCCGAGCCAGGTGGACTGCGCGCGCACCGCGAACGGAACCCCGACCGTCCCGATCGTCTTCACGGTCTCGCCGCGCGGAAGCCCGTCGACGATCGCGACCGCGAGCGCCCGGCAACGAGGCTCCTCCCGCGCGACCCTCCCGGGTGTGAGGAACCGGTCGACGACCGCCCGGTAGGCGGCGTGCTCGGCGCCGTCGAGCGTGTTGGGGATGGCCCGGCGCTCGGTGACCGCGCTCGAGAAGGTCTCCGGGTCCGTGGCGGCGGTGACGACCTCCGCGTGGCCCAGGATCATCCAGGAACCGTCCACGTGCGCCACCGGACACCGGGCTCGCATCGCGTCGTAGGCGGACCGCTGGTCCTCCCAGACGCGCCCGTCGTCGACCTCGACCGGTTCCCCCACTACGACGTCCTTCCGCAGTTCGTCGCGTCGCGCCTGCTCTGCGCGGTCATCGGCCGAGGATGGCGTCGACGTTGGGCAGGTCCTCGAACGCCGTGAACGTGCCCTGCTCGGCGATCTCCTTGGCGGCGCTGAGGAACCCGCCCCAGGCGGTGCGTGCCAAGGTGCCACCGACACTGACCCGGCGCACACCCAGCTGCGCGGCCTCGCCGACCGTGGTGAACGGTGCGTTGACCAGCAGGTTGACCGGTTTCGGTGCGACCGCGGAGACGATCGCAGTGACATGGTCCAGGCGCTCGATCCGCGGCGCGTAGAGACAGTCCGCACCGGCATCGGCGTACGCCCGCAACCGGCGGACCGTCTCGTCGATATCGGGGCGTCCCGCCACGAACCCCTCGGAGCGACCGGTGAGCAGGACTCCGGTCCCGCTCTCGTCGATGGCCTGACGTGCGGCTCGGATCCTGTCCACGGCCAGCTCGAAGCCCAGCAGCGGGTCCTCCGGATCGCCGGAGGAGTCCTCGATCGACAGGCCGGCGATCCCGGTCTGCGCCGCCAGCTTCACGTTCGTGGCGACCTGTGCCGGGCCGACTGCGTAGCCGCCCTCGAAGTCGGCGTTCACCGGCACCGGCACTGCGTCGGCGACCAGCCGGAGGTGGTCGAGGACCTGCTCGAGCGTCGCCTCGGTGTCCGGGCGCCCCAGCGTCCAGGCGAAGCCGGCACTGGTAGTCGCCAACGCGGGGAAGCCAAGCTGCTCGAGCGCCCGTGCGCTGCCGACGTCCCAGGGGTTGGGCATCACGAAACAGCCCGAGGAGTGCAGACGGTGGAACTCAGTGACCCGGTCGTCGTGCGTGCTCATGCCACTCCTCGTCGTCGCAGCTGCACTTGCACTCTAGGGCGGGTCGAGGGCATCTGCCACGACCGGCCGGCGGGCATCGGCGCGGGGACCCGCGACCTGCTCACGGCGAGAACGCCGCCCACAACACCCCTGCCCCCACACCGAGCACCAGGCTCAGCGCGGACGTGGCCACGGCAACGGGTGCGGACCACTGTTCCGGCACGAACGCACCGGGCATGGTCCGGACCGGTGGCTCGCCGCGACCGAAGACAGGGGCGATCCAACGCAGGTAGTAGAAGAGGCTGGTCACGGTGTTGACGAAGACCAGCACGGCCAGCCAGGCGTAGCCGCCATCCCAGGCCGCAGCCGTGGTGGTGAGCTTGCCGGCGAAGACCACCGTGGGTGGCGTGCCCACCAGGCCGAGCAGCGCCACCACCAGCGCGCCGCCCAGCCAGGGACGCGCACGCCCCATGCCGCGGTAGGAGTCGAGGTCGCGGCGCTCGGGAAAGGCCGTCGTGACCGCGAACGCCGCCAGGTTCGTCACCGTGTATCCGGCGAGGTAGAGCAAGAGCGACGGCAGGGCCAGGTCGCTGTGGCCGGCGACGGCCACCGGCACGAGGAGGTAGCCGACCTGGCTGACCGTCGACCAGCCGAGCAGACGCCGCGGGTCTGACTGCCAGTACGCCGCCAGGTTTCCCAGCGTCATGCTCGCCGCCGCCAGCACTCCGACCAGCAACGGCGAGGCCAGCGTGTCGGGGAGCAGAGCGACGAGCCGGTAGGCGGCCAGCAGGGCACCGATCTTGGGCACGGTGGTCAGGAACGCGGCGACCGCACCGCCGGCACCCTGTGCGGCATCGGGCACCCAGAAGTGCGCAGGGACGCCACCGGCCTTGAACATCAGCCCCGCCAGGACCCCTACGACGCCGGCGGCGACCGCTCCTGCCGGTGCGTCGGCTAGCCGCCCACCGAGATCGGCGTACGACGTCGTCGCGGTCACGCCGTACAGCAGCGTGATGCCGACCAGCAGGAGGATGCCGAAGAGGGCTCCGAGCAGGTAGGTCTTCATCGCCGCTTCGGCGCCCTGAGGCGTGCGGGCGATGCCGATCAGGCCGTAGAGCGGGATGCTGGCGAGCAGGAAGCCGACCGCGACGACGAGGAGGTCATCGGCTCCGGCGAGGACCAGCGTCCCGGTTGTTGAGAACAACAGCAGCGCGTAGGTCTCGCTCTCGCGTGTCGACCCCGCGATCTCGTCGGAGGCGAGTGCGAGGACGATAAAGGTGCCGAGGGCGGCGACCACTCGCGCGACACCCGTGGCGACGTCGACGGTGAAGGTGCCCTCCATCGCTGCCTGCGCCGGCCCCGGCAGGTCCACAATCGCCAGGACGACTGCGGTCGTGAGCACGGCCGCCGCCACCAGACGGGTGACCCACTGCCGGTCGCGGGCGAGGAAGGAGCCGCTCATCAGCACGACCAGGCCACCGAGGAACAGGACGATCTCCGGCAGCAGCAAGGCCGGCCGCATGGCCATGGACTCCACCGCGGGCTACCTGCCGACCAGCTCGACGGCCACTTCGGCCGCCGGCTCGATCACGTCGAGGAGCGGGCGGGGCAGCACCCCGATCAGCAGCGACAGGAGGAGCAGCGGCCCGACCGACCACACCTCCGCCGGACGGAGGTCCCCGAAGCCGGCGGACCGGCCGCGGGTCTCTCCGGTGAAGATCCGCTGCAGCGCGCGGAGGAACAGCGCGGCCGTGACCAGGATGCCGACCAGCGCGATCGCGGTGGCGGGTGCCGCAGCGATGCTGCCGGTGAAGATCTGGAACTCCGCGATGAACCCGGACAGCCCCGGCAGGCCGAGGGAGGCGAAGGCGCCCACGGCGAAGAAGGCCGCGAACCGAGGGGCCGGACCGGCGAGGCCGCCGAACGAGCCCATGTCGTACGTCTCCGCTCGGTCCTGCAGGACACCGGCAAGCAGGAACAGCGCGCCCGTGACCAGGCCGTGGCTGACCATCTGGGTGACCGCACCGGTCACCGCGACCGAGCGGGCCTCGGCGGTGTCGCTCGCGACGATGCCCGCCGCGCCGACGGCGAGGGCGATGTAGCCCATATGGTTCACCGAGGTGTAGGCGACCATGCGCTTGAAGTCGCTCTGTGCGAGGGCCACCAGGGCGCCGTACACGACCGACACGATGCCCACGACCACGATCACCCACGCCCACGCACGCCACGCCTCCGGCAGCATCGGCATCGCGATCCGCACGAAGCCGTAGGTTCCCATCTTCAGCAGGACGCCGGCGAGGACGGCGGACCCGATGGCAGGGGCGTCGGTGTGCGCCGGCGGCAGCCAGGTGTGGAACGGCACCGTGGGCGTCTTCACCGCAAGCCCGAGCAGGATCGCGGCCAGCACCAGTCCCCCGGCCATCCCCGAGCCCGTCAACGGCGTCTGCTCGGTGAGCTCGACCATGTCGAAGGTGTGCGGGTCCGCGGCGACGTAGAGACCGATGAAGCCGACGAGCAGCGCCAGGGACCCGAGGAAGGTGTAGAGGAAGAACTTCAACGCCGAACGGGCCGCGTCGCCGTGACCCCACCCGGCGATCACGAAGTACATCCCGACGATGGACAGGTCGAAGAAGACGAAGAACAGGATCAGGTCGGCAGAGACGAACAGCCCCATGCTCGCGCTCTGCAGGAACAGGAACAGTGCCGCCTGGCTCCGCGGTCGGTCGGTCTCCCGCAGCGCGTAGACCGCACTGGCCAGGAAGATCACCGCGGTCATCGCAAGCAGCGGCAGCGAAAGACCGTCCACGCCGAGGTGGTAGCTGCTGTTCACGCCCGGGATCCACGCCGCCCGCTCCTCGAACGCGAGCCCGCCGTCGGCCGGTGAGTCGTAGCGCAGCCAGACCGCAGCCACCAACGCAAGGTCCGCGGCCGCGACCGCGACCCAGGCCCATCGCGCGGGCTTGTCGCCGAGCCGCGGCATCGCGACGAGCGCAAGCGCCCCGGCCAGGGGCAGGAAGACGATCAGACTGAGCACGTTCACCTCACCGTGACGAGGAGCAGGACGCCGGCCGCGAGCACCGCGGCGGCCTGGATGTAGTACTGGTGGAGCTGCCCGGACTGGGGCTGCCGGGCCAGGCGGCCGAGACCGCGGAACCAGCCGGCAACCGCCTCGACCGCACCGTCGAGCCGCCGGTCGTCGCCTCGGGCTGCGGCATCCGCGGCCCGCAGCGACCCCCGGGCGGCCGCCTCGACGGCCCCGTCGAGTACCCGGTCGTCGAAGGCCGCCATCCACCGCGCGGACCCGAGCGTGGCCGCGGCCGCCGCGGCCACGCCGCGGTCCAGGACCCGGTCGTCGAAGCGGACCAAGGCTGCGGCCAGTGCGAGGGTCGGTCGTACGACGAGCACCTGGGCCGCGTCGTCCAGACCGAGCCAGGACCGGGCCCATCGTGGCTCGGGCAACCGGCGGCACCACACGAGCGCCAGCACGGCAAGCACGAGCACGGCGGACGCCACCATCTCCCCAGGCGAGGGATGGAGCGGTTGCTCACCGAGCGCGCCGGCCACCGTGTCGCCGAGAGGCGGCAGCACCAGGACGCCCAGCAGAGCAGCGCCGAGAGCCAGCACGACCAGCGGTGCGCGTTCCAGACCGCCGACGTGCCCGGTGCCCTTCTGCTCCTCGTCGAGATGCCGATCGACCGCGTCACGCTCCCCCTCGGGAACCCGCCGCCAGATGACCACGAGCATCTTCCCGGCGTAGGCGGCCGACAGCGCCGCTGCGGCCAGACCGACCGCGTAGAGCCAGGGCGATTCGTCGAGGGCCGCGGCGAGGACGGCGTCCTTGGTCGCCCACAGCGCGAGCGGGGCGACGCCGGCCAGCGAGAGCGCACCGATGGTCGCGGTCCAGCCGACGATCCGCCAGCGGCGAGCGACTCCGCGTAGCCCGGTGAGCCGCTTGGTGCCGAGTGCGCTGAGCCAGGCGCCGGCGGCGAGGAAGAGCAGCGCCTTCGTGGAGGCGTGCGCGACGAGGTGAGCGGCTCCCCCGCTGACCGAGGCGAGCCCGGCTCCCATCACCACGAATCCGAGCTGGGCAGACGTGGAGGCAGCCAACAGCTGCTTGAGGTCACGCTGCGCGACGGCGACCACGCCGAGCAGCAGAGCGGTGAGCCCACCGGCCCAGGCCGCCGCGGGTGCTGCCCAGCCGGTTGCGGCGAGCAACGGCTCGGTCCGCAGCAACAGGTAGCCGCCCATCGCGACCATCGCCGCCGAGTGCAGCAGCGCGCTGACCGGGCTCGGGCCCTCCATCGCCCGGGACAGCCAGAACGAGAACGGCAGTTGGGCGGCCTTCCCGAGCGCCGCGACCAGCACGCCAGCGGCGACCACGTGCCGCCAGCCCTCGCTGCCTTCCGGTAGCCCCGCCAGCGTCAGCCCGGCCCCTCCGGCGAGGGCAGAACCGGCAGCGAGGTAGAGGCCGAGGTCCGCCGCACGTGTGGTCACGAAGGCGGTCAGGCCGGCGGAGACCCTGGGGTCGTCACGCCACCAGAACCCGATGAGTGCGTACGACGTCGCGCCCATGATCTCCCACGCGAAGAGCAGCGCCGGCAACGACTCGGCGGTCGCGGTCATCAGGGCAGCCGCGGCGAACAGCAGCATCAGACCGTGGAACCGGCTCTGTGAAGCACGAATCTCGCCGGCGGAGAAGATGAGGACCAACAGCGTGACAGCCGCAACCGTGGGCGTGACCAGCGCGGACAGCCCGTCCACGCCCAGGGCGAGGTCGGTGCCGGCGACGAACGGCGTCGCCACCCGCGGCCGTCCCACCGCCACGACCACTGCCAGGGCGGTGGCGACCACAGCCGTGGTCACCGAAACCGCGGCCGCCGCCCGCCCGAGACGCGACATGGTGAGCAGACCGCCCACCAGCGCGGGCAGCAGGACGACCAACCACAGGGAGACCTCGCTCATGCTCAGCCCGCCAGATCCGTGGCCATGTCGGTCATGTCCGAGCTTCGTTCCCGGTGCAGCAGGGTGGCGACAGCGAACCCCATCGCCATCTCCAGCGTCATCGCGGCGATGACCACGAGCAGGAGCACCTGTCCCGACGGGTCGGGTGCGAGGAACCACCAGAACCCCGCGGCGGCGAGGATCACCGCGTTGATCATCAGCTCCAGGCCCATCATGACCATGACCACCACCTGCTGGGAGATCGCGCCGTACAGACCCACGGCGAAGATCGCCGCGGCGATGAGCAGCGTCGTCTCGAGCGTCATCGACCGACACCTCCCGGCTGGACGTCGTCGGCCGGTCGCCGCTTCAGGTCGTCGCCGAACCGGTCGTAGCGCGTGCGGTGGGCCGCGAGCACGACGCCGGCGACGATGGTCGCCACCATGACCGGGCTGATCACCGCCATCACCAGCATCTTCGGCCCCATCAGCGCCTCACCCAGCGCGACGGTCACGTCGGCCGGTGGAGCGCCCCGCCGCTCGGGCCAGTCGATGGCCACGATCCCGGCGGCCAGCACCAGGAACGTCGTGCCAGCCACCGTCAGCGCGGTGTTGTTGCTGTGCACCATGCTCATCGGCATCAGAGCAGGGTTCATCCCCATGAACATGACCATGTAGACGGCCATGATCGCCATCTCCATGACCATCATCAGGATCGTGACCACGCCGACGTAGTTCTGCTGCAGGAACAGGACCTGGAGACCGACGGCGATGAAGGACAGCGCAAGGGCGTACGTCGCGCGCGCCATCGAGTCGACGTAGAACACCGCGGCGCCGGCGAGCACAGCGACCACACCCAGGAGCCAGAACGCGATGTCGAGGAACACGTCACGACCTCCAGACGGCGACGACGGCGACGACCAGGTCCTGCAGCAGCACGGCCGGGAGCAGCAGCATCCAGCCGACCTCCATGAACATGTCCGGGCGGAAGGCGGGCAGCCGGCGCCGCACCCAGACCAGCACCCCGAGCACGGCCAGCGTCTTCACCAGCACCCAGCTCCATCCCGGCAGCAGCGGCCCTGCCCCGCCGCCGAGGAACATCGGCACCGTGAACGCCGCCCCTGCCGCCAGCAGCGCGTAACGCCCCGTCTCGAACACGAGACGGTCCACGCCCGACAGCTCCGCGCGGGCGCCGCCGGCAATGTCCGCACCGATCGCCGGGGCGAACGGTCCCCACACCGAGAACGCGGCGACCCCGAGCAGGTAGACCAAGAATGCGACGGGCATCCACACCGCGAACCAGAGGCCGTCCTGGGCCGCCGCCACGCGGCCGACGTTCAGGCTCCCCGCGGCGATCGCGGGGGCGACGAGCGCGAACATCAGCGGCAGCTCGTAGCCCAGCCCGTGGGCCAGGAACCGGTAGCCGCCGACGAGCGAGTGCGTGGCGTTCGCTCCCCAGCCGGTGAGCCAGACCAGCGCCCAGACCATCACGTCCATGGCGTTGAACCACATGACCCCGACGTCGAGGTCGAAGATCGTCCACTCCCCCAGCGGGACGACGGTCACCATGAGCGCCGCCACGACCAGCAGCCCGCCGCCACCGGTGCGCCAGAGCAGGCTGTCGGCCTGGACCGTGGTGCGGCGGCGCTGCCGCATCAACCGGGCGGCCTCGGCGAACTGCCTCGTCACTCCCCCGACCCCGCCGCTCGCGCGGGCCGCGAGTGCTCCGTCGAGCATCGCGGCAGCGACGACGAGCGCTCCGAGGGTCGCCACCGCTGCCAGCGCCCAGCCGGGTGCGACGGTGGTGACGGCCGACTCCGCGGAGCCGGACCCGGGCATCGGCATCGCCTCAGCCATGGGACGTCCCCGGCACGGTGTGCGCGGTGTGCTCCGTGTGGAGACCGTCGAGGTCGAGGCTTGCGAGGACCAGGCGGGCGGTGGCCAGATCCAGACCGGTGACGACCCGGCCCAGACGGTCGGCCGGCACGGTCCGCGCGCGGTGCTGCGCGTGCGTTCCCGATTGCTGAGCGGTCTGTCCCTCCGCCTCTGTGGCCCGGTCGAGCATGCCGACCAGCCTGCCGTAGGTGTCCCCCACCGCATCGGCGGGCAGTCCGAGATGGTGGACGTCCTGCTCGCTCAGCATCCGAAGGCCCCGGAGGGACCAGCGCAGTGTCCACGAGCGCCTCACACGCCGCCGGAGCCTCTCCAGCTCTTCCGTGACCCGTGCGCCGCCGTCCTGGAGCGCGGCATCGCGGAGTCGCGCTGCCTCCCCCGCGGCGTCGTCCCAGCCGGCCAGCGCCAGAAGGGACGCGAGGTTGTCTAGCCGGCGCGCCAGTGGCGCCGCCTCCTCGGGACGACGGGCGCCACCGTCGACGAGCTCGGCCTGCGCCTCGGTGACGACATCGCCCTGGAGCGCACAACGCAGCACCAGACCGGCCGGCCAGTGCGGCAGCACAGGGCCGAGCCGGACACGGAGCACGTCCATCTCCAGGCCGTCACGGTCCTCGCCGCCCTCGGCCAGCGGGATACCGCCCGGCGACATGTCCATGTCCCCGTGGTCCATGCCGCCGTGGTCCATCTCCCCGTGGTCCATGTCCCCGTGGTGCATCTCCCCGTGCCCGTCCTCCTCGTCGCCGTCGGCCAGGAAATCCTGAGCGGTGGGGC
Source organism: Actinomycetota bacterium (assembly GCA_049323155.1). Lineage (GTDB taxonomy): Bacteria > Actinomycetota > Actinomycetes > Propionibacteriales > Nocardioidaceae > Nocardioides_C. The sequence continues at coordinate 32,852 of JBMOMG010000067.1, forward strand.
GCTCGTGCGCGTCGTGGCGGTGGGGGTCGGTGTCGAGCAGCTCGCGGTGGGCCCGGTCGAGACGAGCGGTGGCCTCGTCGTACTCCCGCACGTCCACACGGACCCGCGGTCCTGGCAGCTGGTCCCAGACCCGCTCGACCGCTTCGGTGAGGTTCGGCCCCGCCTCCCCGCACACGACCAGCACGTCTGCGTCCGCCGGCGAGTGCGCAAGGTGCCAGCCGCGATCCAGGACCGCCCGTTCGACGCTCGCGCGGGTGCGCCAGTACCCGGGTGACTCCACGAGGAGGACGTGCGCGTGCCGGGCTGCAGCGCGTGCGAGCGTGTTGCTCAGACCCATCGCAGCGCCCCCTCGCGCCAGGCCCAGAGAACGGCCACGAACAGGGCAGCGAGGAAGAGGAACATCTCGATCACGGCGGTGGTGCCGATCTGCGCGACCACGACCGCCCAGGGGTACATGAACAGCATCTCGACGTCGAAGGCGAGGAAGAGCAGCGTGGCCAGGTACCACCGGACGTGGTACCTGGACAGTGCGTGCTGCTGGGGCAACCAGCCCGAGTCGAACGGAAGCGCCTGCAGCGGCTCGGGCGCGACAGCGCTGAACCTGTGCAATGCGTACAGCCCCAGAACCACCGTCGCAACGGTGGCCACCATGACGACGACCCCTGTGTACATGAGGCTCCTCTACGGTTCGGGTGAGGCCAGCTGGGCCGCGGGTGTCAGGAACCGGCCTCGAACTCCGGCACGGGGCGCTGCTGTGCCTCCTCCTCGGTCGTGGCGGGGCCGTTCCGCTCGATGTCCTCGATCAGCCACTTCATCTCGTCGATCTCGACGCGCTGCGCCTTGATGATCTCGTCGGCGAGCTTGCGCACACGCAGATCGTCAATGCCGGCCCGCTCGCTGGTGAGGATCGCGATGGAGTGGTGCGGGATCATGCCCTTCATGTAGGCCTCGTCCTGCACGAGCGTCTGCGAACGGGACAGCCACAACGCGGTGCCGCCCACGACGAGGGCGCCGACGATGATCGCGACGTTGACCTTCGGGTTCTTGTACATCATCCCCCACATGAAGCCGAGCATGATGATCGCCATCGCCGACCCCATGAGGATCGCCATGTATACCCGTTCCTCGCTGAACGTCATGTGCGACCAGGCGAACGCGTTGGTGTAGGTCAGCAGGAACATCGTCACCGTGGAGGTGGCGATCATGGCGGCGAAGATGAGGTACATCTTGCGCTCGTGCTTCTTGTGCTGCTCGTGCTCGGACCGCTGGGACTGGTCTGTCTGCGTGTTCATGATTCGATTCCTCTCGTCATGCTTCGCGCGCAGCATCGTCTCATCAGACCAGCCGTGGCAGCGGTCGACGAGACAACACTCGCGCGCCGGACGGGCCGCCGCGCATAGGGCGGGGGCGGTTGCGGTTCTAGGTTCGGTCGATGCTCGACCGAGCGAACGGCGCGCCCGGCTACGTCCGGATGACCGGTGAGGATCGCGGTGGCGAGGGCGGCGGCGGAGACCAGGCTCCTGTGTCGATCCGGGAGACGAGACGCGGCTGGGCGGTGACGGCCGAGTAGCCACCGGTCAGCGCTCGAGCCAGGGAAACCAGCCACAGCAGCACGGCTGCCGCGGCCAGCACCGCCAAGCAGGCCCCGATCAGATGCATCAGGTGCTGTACGTCGTGGCCCACCTGCATCACCGCAGGCACATCGCTCGCCACATCGTCCTCCACCTCGGCGAGGCCTGACATTCCTGCGACGGCATCGGACAGGTGATCGCCGGCCACGGCCACGCCCGGCGAGCCGGCTGTCATCCCCGCATGCAACGCGAACGAGTTCCCGGTCAGCACCGTGAGCAGGAACGCGGCTGCCACGAGGACTGCGAGCAGCCGCCCCACCGGGGCGGTCAGACAGCTCGAGCGCAGGCAACCGACGTTCATCACCGGACCCATACCCTGCCCAACACCGATCACACGTGCCTCCGATCGCGGGCGTTCCTCGAGCCCCGGTCGCTCGTTGGCTCGACCCCACCGAGCTCCTCGACGAGGTTCGTAGCTGTCTGCGTGCCTGACCGGGGCGACTTCCTCCGGCGCCGGCCGGCAGACATCGGGTCGTTGTCAGTGGACGTGTACGGCGACCGCGCCGGGGTACGAGCCGGGCATGGACGCCCACGAGACCACGCCGGCCAAGGATCCTGACGACTGGGCCACCGGCGACGAGCCTGCCACCGCCGCGCAGATGTCCTACCTGCAGACCCTGGCGCAGGACACCGGCCGCGAGATCCCGGACGGAATGACCAAGGCCGACGCCTCACGTCTGATCGATGAACTGCAGGAAAGCTCCCCGCGGGTTCCGAGGAACGAGGACGAAGACCATGGCTGACCCCCACGCCCGCCGGGACGACTCCGAGCCGGGACGGCGCCCACAGCAGCAGCAGGAACCTGTCCATGCTCCGCATCGCGGGGGCGAGGCCCCCACGCGCAGCCCCTCCACGGTGATCTGGGTGACCGTGGCGATCGTGGCCGTCTTGGCGCTCGGTGTCGCGCTCGTCGTGGCCGCCATCGTCAGCGTCTGAGATGCCCGGGGCCGTCGCGCACCTCCCCCGTGAGACCCGAGCTGTACGGTTGTAGAACCACGGCGCCCGAGCGGGCGCCCTCCCCCAGAAGTCGCGCGGGAGATCAACTCGCCACGCGACATGGAGTCCACGTTGGACGCCATCGTGCAGGTCGCGGCGCGTTCGCTTCCCGGCGTCGACCACGTCGGTATCTCGATCGCGCACAGCGACGGCAAGATAGAGACCCGGGCCGGCACCGATCAGCTCGTGTGGGACCTCGACTCGCTTCAGTACGAGCTCGGCGAAGGGCCGTGCGTCCACGCCATCAGAGCCGAGCCGGTCACCATCGTCAACGATCTGCGCCACGAACAGCGCTGGCCGCACTACGTGCCGTGCCCTCGACTTCGGCCTCACTGGGTGTGTCCCTTTTCGGGACTCACCGGCTTCCCTTGGCCGCCGCCCCTAACGGGGTGGTGGCTCTTGGTTGCCGTCCGAGCGCCCGCTGCTCCTTGGCGGCGGGTCTTGTCTCGGTTCCGACCCAGGGCCCCTTCGTGTAGCGGGGTGACGGTCGGCTCTTCCCCGGCCCATCCGGGTGCGACGCGGTACGCCGCGTCAGGCGGCCGCGGGGTGCGGCGGCGAGTGCTTGGTGTCCTCGCCCGGCCGGTAGCGGGCGAGGTTGACCGCGGCGTTCAGATCACGGTCGAGGACCAGCCCACAGCCGGCGCACGCGTAGGTGCGCTCCGAGAGGGTCAGGTCGGCCTTGACGGTTCCGCAGCCCGAGCAGGTCTTCGACGACGGGTACCACCGGTCGGCGATGATGAGCTCGGTGCCGTACCAGGCGGCCTTGTACTCGAGCTGCCGGCGCAGCTCACCGAACGCGGCATCGGAGATGACCCTGGCCAGGCGGCGGTTGCGGAGCATGCCCGCAGCATGGAGGTCCTCGATCACCAGCACCGTCGAGGACTTCGCGAGCTCGCTACTGATGTCGTGCAGCAGCGCCCTGCGGATCGCAGCGACCCGGGTGTGGATCCTGCCCAGACGACGTGCTGCCTTGCGCCGACCGTTCGACCCTCGCTTGGTTCTCGCGTAGGCCTGGTTGGCCAGCTTCAGGCGTGCCTGGGCTTGCTGTAGCGCCTTCACCCCCTTCCACACGCGAAGTTGGGTGCCGTGCTCGTCTGCGGCAACGGCCAGGGTCTTCACCCCCAGGTCCACCCCAACCCGGGCCTGGGTACGACCGCCGGCGGTCGGGGTGCGGCGTTGCGGGTGCAGCGGGGCGGCGACACCGGTGACCACGACGATCCAGCGGCCGCGCTCGAACCGGAACGCCGCGGCGTAGGCGTGAAAACGGCCCGACTCGTACAGCTTCCGCAGCTGGCGAGTGTTCTCCCTAACCCGGAGCTCACCGAGTTTCGGGAACCGCACGGTGCGTGGTGCGGTGGGCCGCACCGACGGGATGGCGCCCTCCTTGTACTTGGCGCGCAGCCGGAACGCCGGGGTGGTGCGGTGTCGGGACTTGAACCGGGGGAAGCCCGCCGCCTTCCCTGCCCGGGTGCCCTTTTTCGAGTCGGACCAGTTCTTCAGCGCCTGCGCGGCATGCACGCTCGCGGTCTCGAACACGTCGGTTGAGACCTCAGCACGCCACGGCAGACCACGGACGACGGTGCCGTCGTCGAGGACCTCCACGCGCGCATCGGCCGCTCGGCCGTCCTTCCAGGCGTTCATCTCGTTGATGAAGCTGACCTTGCTCCACGACAACGCCGGGGTCAGGTCCGCTTCCGGGATCCCGTAGGAGCGCTCCGCGGCACGCTGCTCGAGGTTCGCCTTCACCCGCTCGAGGTGGTGGTTGAACGTCAGCCGGGACGCACCCGCGTGCGCCAGCAGCCGCTGGTGCTGCTCGACGTTGACGTCCAAGGTGAACCTGAAGGTCGTCGGCCGGGTCAACGGCACACCGGTGTGCGACACGAGCGTGTCGGCGGTTCCGGCGGCTACGGGCACAGAAGACATGGTGCCGGGCACCACCGACAACGCCACCGATAGGGACACACGCTCTTACTGGGTGTGTCCCTATTGCAGGGACGAGGTACGTGGTCACCGTGCGTCGCATGCCGTACCCAAGTGACCTGACCGATGAGCAGTGGGACCTGCTGGAGCCGGTGTACAACGCGCCGGGCAAGCGTGGCCGCAGGCACGCCGACGACCTGCGAACCGTGGTGGATGCGATGTTGTACGTCGCCCAGACCGGTTGCCAGTGGCGCTACCTCCCGGAGTCGTTCGGACCCTGGACACGGGTGTGGTCGCAGTTCCGCCGCTGGTCGCGCAACGGCACCTGGGCGCGTGCCCTGAAGGTGTTGCACGCAGCCGCACGCGAAGAGGACGGCCGCACTGAGGCAACACCCTCGATGGTCGTCATCGACACCCACCTTCCGCGGCGCATCCAACGGCGGGTTCACCTTCCACGACCGCGGCGGCCCCTACGGTGGCACCAAGGGCGCCAAGCGGGTCGTAGCCGTCGACGTGACCGGCCTCCCGGTAGCCGCGCTGGTCGTGCCCGCCTCCACCCACGAGAACCGGACCAGCGAGCTGATGCTGGAGCACCTGACCCGACAGGGTGTCACCGGCCGACTCGAGCTGGTCCTGGTGGATCGGGGTGTCACCGGGGCCGCAGCCCGTGCTCTCGGCCGCGATTACGACCTTGAGGTCCGCCGAGTCGGGTGGGACGACAAGCAGCCGGTCTTCCGCCCCATCCGGCACGCCTGGCGCGTCGAGGTCGCCCACGGCCGCCTCGGACGCTCCCGCCGCCTGGCGAAGTCGTTCGAGAACACCACCTCCTCGGCGACTGGATGGCTCCAGGTCGCCTGCATCGCCACGACACTGCGCCACCTGTCACGGGAACGAGCCCGCCGCCGCCCCCTCGCGCTCGCAGCCTGACCATGGCACCCGCGCGACCGCGCGGAACGCGGCATGTCCGGACGTTGAGGCCCAGCCAGCCGTGGAAGCCTGATGTACATGAAGGTCTACGTAGCAGGAGCGCTCGACGACGCCGATAGAGTTCGAGCGGTCCAAGCAGCAGTGGTCGCTGCAGGGCATCAACTCAGCCTGGACTGGACGCGAGAATCCGACGTCACCTTGGTGAACGACTACGCATCAGACCTCGATCTGTCGGCCAAGATCGCGACCGACGACCTGGACGCTGTGCTCGACGCCGACGCAGTCTTGGTGGTCGCCTCGGAGCATGAGGGTAGGGGGATGTTCGTCGAACTCGGTGCTGCTCTGTCTCGCGCGAGTCGAGGTGACCTGGAGCATGTAGTCGTGGTCGGCCCCATTCAGGGTCAAGTCCGCTGGGGTGGTGTACGAGGTTGATCCCTCGGTTGGGTGTGTGTCGGTCAGGCCGTGATGGCCTGGGGTTCGGGCTCGGTCACCTCCTCGGCGGGGTCTGCGTCGACGGCCTGGGAAC
>JBMOMG010000068.1:0-2732 GCA_049323155.1 Actinomycetota bacterium
AGCTGGCCAGCTCGGGCCGGATCATCACCGAGATGCAGGACGCCGGGCTCGAGGTCCGCCACGAGGAGAACCTCCGCGAGCACTACGCGCTGACCCTGAAGGGCTGGTGCCGCAACCTCATGGAGAACTGGGACGAGTGCGTGGCGGAGGCCGGCCTCGGCACCGCCAAGGTCTGGGGGCTCTACATGGCCGGGTCGCGGCTGGGCTTCGAGCGCAACGAGATCCAGCTGCACCAGGTGCTCGCCTCCCGCACCGACGGCTCCGGCAGGTCCGGCTTCCCGCTGCGGCCCACGTGGCTCAGCTGAGCAGCCAGGCCGACCCGCCGACCGACCCGCCGACGGGACAGCAGGCAGCACGCGCAGGTCGCCCGTTCACCTCCGCCCTGCTGGTGCTGTCCGGCGCCTCGCTGTTCGGGACGGTCGGCACCGCCCAGGCCCTGGGGCCGGACGTGCCGGCCGGCTCGCTGGCGGCGACGCGGCTGCTGCTCACCGCCGTGGTGTTCGTGCTGGTCGCCGTCGCGACCGGGCAGGGCGCAGGGATCCGGCCCGCCCTGCGCACCGCGCCGGCGTGGCTGGCCGGGCTGGGTCAGGGTGCGTTCAACCTGTTCTTCCTCGCCGCGATGAAGGAGACCGGCGTCGCGATCGGCACGCTCGTCGCGATCGGCGCGACCCCGGTGCTGACCGGTCTGATCGCCCGCCACGTGAGCCGGCTGTGGCTCGGAGCGACCGCCGTGGCCGTGGCCGGCCTGGCGCTCCTGGTCACCGGGCAGCAAGACGGCGCGGCGACCGCTTCGGGCGCCGGGGTCGCTCTCGCGCTGGGTGCGGCGGCGAGCTATGCGACGTACATCGTCGCCGGCAACGCGGCCGAGGCGAGAGGGACGCCGACCCAGCCCTTCCTCGCCGCGGCCTTCACCGTCTCCGCGCTGCTCACGCTGCCCTGGCTGCTGGTCGGCGACCTCGGCTGGGTCACCGGTGGCGGAGGGCTCGTGCTGGGCTACCTCGTGGCGGTGCCGACGGTGCTCGCCTACAGCCTGTTCAACCGGGGCCTGCGTGGGGTCCGGTCGAGCACCGCTTCCACGCTGGCCCTCGTCGAGCCGGTGGTCGCGGCCAGCCTGGCCTACCTGCTCCTCGGCGAGCGGTTGGGTGCAACCGGCCTCGTCGGAGCGGCCATGATCCTGCTCGGTCTGCTGCTGATCGTGCGCAGCACGGCGTCGCCGGAAAAAACTTCCGGACCCGCGTAACCTCCGGGACCCCGCCGGCGATTACGTGAGTGTCAAGGTGAGGTGCCCACGACCTCGCTTTGGGGGACCCGACGACGTGCTTGTCCGGACGAGCCCGGCGGAGGGTCCCCCAACGACATTCTTTTGGTGACATTTCTGGCACGAAGGAGGCCCGAGACTCTGCGAAACCGTCGCTGACCAGCGACACTGGGACCCGACACCACGCTCGCACCAAGCATTCACGCGAGCCGCGAGACGAGGTCCAGCCGGGAGGAGCACCGATGACGGGTCTGCACGACACCGTCGTCGAAGCCGCCGGCCGAGGCGACACCGGGGCGGTCGAGACCGTCTACAGGACGCTGGCCCCCCGCGTGCTGGGCTATCTGAAGGCCCGAGGGGTCGACGACCCCGAGGGCCTCACGAACGAGGTCTTCGTCGCCGTCCTGCCGCGCATGCCTGACGTCCGCGGTGGTGCTGCTGGTCTGCGGACGCTGGTCTTCTCGATCGCCCACGCACGCGCGGTCGACGACCATCGGCGGCGATCGAGGGCACCCGTCCTGAGCCTCTACGAGCCGGAGCTCGACACCCGGCAGGTGGACTCGGCGGAGGCCGAGGCGATGGCCACGGTGACCACGGCAGAGCTCGGACAGCTCCTCGACTCGCTCGGGGAGGACCAGCGTGCCGTGGTGATGTTGCGGGTGCTCGGTGATCTCTCCTTGGAGGAGACCGCAGGAGTGCTCGGCAAGTCGGTGGGATCGGTGAAGCAGCTCCAGCGTCGCGGGCTTCTGCGGCTTCGTGAGCTCATGAGTGAGTCGGAGAGGAGGGGGTCGTGATGGAGTCACACGAGCGCTTGCGCAGCATGCTCCTCGAGTCGGGGATCGAGGAGGACGACCACCAGCCCCTCCTGGAGTCCCTCACCGCCCTGCACGACCGGTACGTCGACGACACCGTGCCCGAGCCCAGCCCCGAGCTCGCTGCGCTCCTCGCCGGAGCCGCCAAGGTCGTCCGGGCACCGTTCGGGACCCGACGGGCCCGACTGCTCGTCGCCGGTGCGGTCGCCCTCGGCGCGGTCGGGGTGGGCGGTGTCGCGGCCGCCGCGACCAACGAGCTGCCCAGCGGGGCCCAGCAGTTTGTCGCGGAGTTCTCCGAGCGTTACCTGCCCTTCCACCTGCCACGTCCCGAGGTGGCCCCGGAGGCCGACGACGAGGCTCCCGAGCCGCCGCCGGTCGTGACCACCGAGGGCGACGACGAGCCCGCGCCCTCCGACCGGCCGTCCCGGCCGGCGAGGTCCCCGCGCAGCAAGCCGAGCCCGTCGGTCGTGCCGGCGCCCTCCAGCCCGGTGCCGTCCCCGAGCACGCCCGAGGAGCCGAGCAGCGAGCCGGAGAGCCCCTGGCCCTCCGAGCTGCTGCCCACGCCGAGCGCGGAGCCGAGCAGCGGCGAGGGTGACGGATCCGAGGACCCTCAGGCCGCCCCGAGCGAGCCGTCCGGGCAGACCCCCGAGCCGACGCCGACC
>JBMOMG010000069.1:0-2714 GCA_049323155.1 Actinomycetota bacterium
CGCAGCCGATGCGGACCGGTGCGATGCGGCGTTCCCCGTCGTCGGTGGCCGAGGACGGTGCCGTCGAGCACCCCACGGCGGTGCTCCGTGAGCTGGCCGCCCGGGTCGGTGATCTCGAGCCCGCCGACCGTCGTACGGCCCGGCGGATCCTGGCGCGCCCGACCAACGGCGTGGACGACGCCCAGCTCGGCGTCGGGTACGGCGGCGCCCAGACCGCCAACACGTGCGACGCACCCGGTGGCGAGGACCTCAACGTCTGCGTGCACTGGGTCACCGAGGACAACCCGCACGCGCCCCCGGCCCGGCTCGCGCCGAGCGGGCTCCCGGTCTGGGTGGAGACCACCCAGGACGTGCTCGAGGAGGTCTGGGGGACCATCGTGGAGGACCTCGGCTACGCCGAGCCGATCGACGACTCCTCGATGCCCGACCACGGCCCGGACGGCCGGCCCGACGTCTACCTCGCCGAGCTGCACGACCTGTCGGTCCCGGTGTACGGCTACTGCGTGCCCGAGGTCAGCGACCCCCGGCCGCGGCGAGTGCCCGGCTACTGCGTGATCGACAACGACTTCGTGGGCTACTCCGGCCGGCCACTGGCCGACCTCAAGGTCACCGCCGCGCACGAGTTCTTCCACCTGGTGCAGTTCGCCTACACCAACCAGATGGACTACTGGGTCGCCGAGGGCACGGCCGCGTGGATCGAGGACGAGGTCTACGACGACATCGACGACAACCTGCAGTACCTCGCCCGGAGCGCGCTCAGCGTCTCCCAGGCGCCGCTGGACTTCATCGACCCCGACGACTTCAACTGGGCCTACGGCTCGTGGATCTGGTGGCGGTTCCTCACCGAGTACCTCGGCGCGCCCGGAAAGCCGGACACGGCCGTCGTGCGCCAGGTCTGGCAGCGCCTCGCAGCCGACGGCAGCCCGGAGAGCAGCCTGCAGGCGCTGCGCCGGGTGCTGGCCCAGCGCAAGACCTCCTTCGAGCAGGTCTTCGGCGACTTCGGCGCGGTGAACCGGATCGCAGCCTCCTGGTACGACGAGGGCGCCAAGTACCGCGGCTTCGTCGGGGCGCCGTCGCGCGACCACACGCTCACCAAGGCTCGTCCGGCGGCGGACGCCTGGCGGTTGCGGCCGCCGGCCAACCGTCCGCGGGCGCTGACCGCGCTCCGGCTGAGCCACCTCAGCACCGACCACGTGATCCTCCGTCCCGGCCGTGGCCTGGCCGGCCGGTGGCGGCTGCGGGTCGACCTCGACCTGCCTCCCCGCTTCCGCGGGTCGCAGGCCAACGTGATGATCCACCTGCGCGACGGCCGGGTGCGCTGGCAGGGGGTCCGGCTCAACCGCAAGGGCGACACCCGCTTCGTGGTGCCGTTCAACAAGCGCCGCGTCGCCGGTGTTGTGCTCTCGCTGACCAACGCCAGCACCCGCTCCCGCGACTGCGGGCGGCAGCTGCACACCAGCCCGTTCTCCTGCGGCGGCACCCCGCTCGACGACAACCTGCCGTTCCGGTACCGGGTCCGCGCGCTCCGCTGATCCCGCGCCGTTCCGGTTTCCCATGTTCACTTGGGGTAGCTCCACTTGGCACGGCACACATGCCGTGCCAGGTGCAGGTTCGCCGTGCCAAGTGACCCGCCGGAGTCGCGCCCTATGCTCGGTCGGGTGGACCTGACCGAGGTGGCTGACGAGCTGTACGCCGCGCTGCCCGACGAGTTCGTCGCTCGGCGCAGCGAGCTCGCCGCCAGGGCCAAGGACGACGGCGACAAGGCGCTCGCCGCGGAGATCAAGAAGTTGGCCAAGCCGACCACCGCCGCCTGGGTGGTCAACATGCTGGTGCGTCACGAGCCCGACCAGGTGCAGCAGGTGCTCGACCTCGGTGCGGCGTTGCGCGAGGCGCAGGCGTCGATGGCGGGGGAGGAGCTGCGTCAGCTCGGTCGGCAGCGGCGCCAGCTCACCGCGGCGGTGACCCGCGAGGCACGCGGCCTCGCCGCCGAGCTCGGTCAGAAGATCGGGGAGTCGATCGCCGACCAGGTCCAGGAGACCCTGCACGCCGGGATGGTCGACGAGGCCGCCGCCGAGGCGGTGCGCACCGGGATGCTGGTCAAGCCGCTTGCGGTGACCGGCCTGGAGGCGTCCGGCGTCGCCGAGTCGGTGGCCGTCGCCGGTGCGCTCGGCCAGACCGCCGTACGACGGGCTTCGGCTCGTCCCACGTCAGGACGCAAGGGCCCCGAGCCGCAGAAGCCGGACCTCACCGTCGTCCAGGACAGCTCCCGTGCCGCGAAGGAGGCCGAGGACGCGCTCGCGGGGGCCGAGGCCGAGCTGGCGGACGCCGAACGCCGGCTGGCCAAGGCCCAGCGCAAGGTCGAGAAGCGCGAGGCCAAGGCGCTGCAGCTGCAGGCCGAGCTCGAGGAGCTGCGCCGACGGATCGCCGAGGTCGAGGAGCGGCTCGAGGCCAACGAGGACGAGCTCAGCGAGGCCGAGGACGCCCGCGACGAGCGCGAGGAGGCTGTCGCCGCCGCGAAGGCCGCGGTGGAGCAGGCCCGCAAGCGACTGGACAGCGTCCGGTAGCCGGTGACTTCCCACGGGTTATGGACGCTCCACCCGTGTCATGCCGCGTGTGTTGTGTCCGTAACCCCGCGTTACATGAGCTGAGGCCGGGGTCAGGCCCAGCCCTTGGACCGCTCGACGGCGTCACGCCAGCGCACGTGGGCGGCGTCG
>JBMOMG010000070.1:0-2688 GCA_049323155.1 Actinomycetota bacterium
TTCGTCGGCGGCCTGGTCTCACGGGCCGTGTCGCCCTGGTCGGTGGCAGTCGTGGGCCAGACCTCGTCCACGCTGTGCACGGCGGCCGTGGCGTTCATGGTCGCCGGCTCCCCCACGACCGGCCACCTGCTCTGGGCGCTGCTCGCCGGGATCGGCAGCGGCACGGGCACCGGGTTCCTCTACCGGGGCTTCGCCTCGGGGCGGATGGGGGTGGTGGCCCCGGTGTCGGCGGTCGGGGCAGCCGTCGTACCGGTCCTGGCGGGGACCGTGGCCGGCGAGCGGCTCTCCCTCGTGGTCTGGACCGGGATCGCGCTCGCCCTGCCCGGGATCTGGCTGGTCTCCAGCACCCCTGACGCGCTGGCCCGCGGTCGCGGCACGCGAGGGCGGGCCTCGCTCGCCGAAGGCGTCCTCGACGGTGTGCTGGCCGGGGTCGGGTTCGGGGTGCTGTTCGCCGCGCTCGGGCAGGTACCCGACAGCGCCGGCTTGTGGCCACTGGCTCTGGCCCAGGCGGTGTCGCTGCCGGCGGTGGTCGTGCTGGCCGTGCTCGTCGGGGGCGAGTGGGTGCCGCGGCAGCGGCGGACCTGGCTGGCCCTGCTCGCCGGTCCGCTCGGGGCAGGCGCGACCGCGGCGTTCCTGCTCGCCACCCAGGCCGGTTACCTGACCGTGGCCGGGGTGCTCACCTCGCTCTACCCGGCCACCACGGTGCTGCTCGCGGCGCTGGTGCTGCAGGAGAGGGTGCACAGAGCCCAAGGCGTGGGCCTCGGGCTCTGTGCTGCTGCGATCGTCCTGGTGGCAGGTGGGTGAGGTTCAGCCTCGCTTCACCCAGGGGGTGAACTGACGAGGGCGGCCCAGCCAGTCCACCGCCGTGGTGGCCGGCTCGGAGCCCTCGGGGACGAGCTCGCCCCCGGTCTTCACCTCGACACGGACCCGGCCCGGGGCGCCGAGGCAGTCACGGTCGATCCGGATGACGGCAGTGTCCTTGGCGTAGTCGAGCCTCATGACGTAGCCGCACCGCATCGGCACGGCCTGCCGGCTGGCCGCCTTCCAGCCCCTGGCCCGCAACAGCCCGTAGTCGGCGCCCTCGAACGTGCCGCCCTGGAAGACGTACTCCGGCCCCTTGCGGGTGCGGTCGGTGTCGAGGAAGACCTCGATGCTGCTGCCGCTCTCGTAGGAGCGGACCAGGTCGTCGTGCACGACCTTGACCCGGACCTGGTCGTCGTTGACGACGCGGACGCGCTTGATGTCGGCGCCGTGCGCCAGGTCGCCCTTGTCGTCGAGGACGACCCGGGTCTCCGCGGAGGCGGGCCCGGCCAGGGCGAGGGTGGCGGCGGCGACAGCGGTCCCGACGCCGAGACGGCGCAGCGTGGTGGTGATGGCGTTCAAGGTGGCTCCTGTGCTGGTCGACGGCGGAGTCCCCCGCCCGTCGTACGCCTCACCGTGAGGCGCTGCACCCAAGACGCGAACACCCCCGCCGAGGTTGCATTCCGGCGGGGGTGCTCGTCGTGCTGTCGGGGGACGGCGCGTCAGTCGAGGTAGTCGCGCAGCACCTGCGAGCGCGACGGGTGCCGCAGCTTCGACATGGTCTTGGACTCGATCTGCCGGATCCGCTCGCGGGTGACGCCGTAGACCTTGCCGATCTCGTCGAGGGTCTTCGGCTGGCCGTCGGTGAGACCGAACCGCATCGACACCACGCCGGCCTCGCGCTCGGAGAGCGTGTCGAGCACGGCGTGCAGCTGCTCCTGGAGCAGCGTGAACGACACGGCGTCGGCCGGGACGATCGCCTCGGAGTCCTCGATGAGGTCACCGAACTCGGAGTCGCCGTCCTCGCCGAGCGGCGTGTGCAGCGAGATCGGCTCGCGGCCGTACTTCTGCACCTCGATGACCTTCTCCGGGGTCATGTCGAGCTCCTTGGCGAGCTCCTCCGGGGTGGGCTCGCGGCCGAGGTCCTGCAGCATCTGCCGCTGGACGCGCGCGAGCTTGTTGATCACCTCGACCATGTGCACCGGGATCCGGATGGTGCGGGCCTGGTCGGCCATCGCGCGGGTGATCGCCTGCCGGATCCACCAGGTGGCGTAGGTGGAGAACTTGTAGCCCTTGGTGTAGTCGAACTTCTCGACCGCACGGATCAGACCGAGGTTGCCCTCCTGGATCAGGTCGAGGAAGAGCATGCCGCGGCCGGTGTAGCGCTTGGCCAGCGAGACCACGAGCCGGAGGTTCGCCTCGAGCAGGTGGTTCTTCGCGCGCCGGCCGTCCTCGGCGATCCACTCCAGCTCCTCGCGCGCCTTGTCGGAGAGCTTGGCGCCGGAGGCGAGCTTCTCCTCGGAGAACAGGCCGGCCTCGATCCGCTTGGCCAGCTCGACCTCCATCTCGGCGTTGAGGAGCGGCACCTTGCCGATCTGCTTGAGGTAGTCCTTGACCGGGTCGGCAGTCGCACCGGCGACCATGACCTGCTGGATCGGCTCGTCGGTGTCGTCGGCGGCGGAGATGACGAAGCCCTTGGACTCGTCCTCCTCCTCCTTGAGGGTCGGGTCGGTGGCGAGGTCCTTCTCGAACTCCTCGTCGGGGACGTCGGGGAGCACCTTCTTGCCGTCGGGACCGACCGCCGGCGCCTCGGCGCCCGAGGCTGCCTTCTTGGCCGCCGCCTTCTTCGTGGTCGTCCTGCCCGCGGCGGGCTTCGCTGCCGGTGCG
>JBMOMG010000071.1:0-33509 GCA_049323155.1 Actinomycetota bacterium
GAGGTCGGCGAGGACGCGGGTGGTCTCGGCGATGATGCCGGGGCGGTCGTGTCCGAGGACGGTGATGGCGTGCAGAGTCACGGGCGCCATCCTCCCATGCGCCACACCGCGCTCAGCCCGGCAGTCCGCCCAGTGACGCGGCGCGGGCCAGCACCGCATCGAGCATCGGCTCGGTGAGCGTGCCGGTGAAGGTGTTCTGCTGCGAGGGGTGGTAGCTGCCGAGCAGCACCAGCTCGCGGCCCTCCGGCGAGGTGAGCACGGTCTCGGCCGCATGGCCGAACTTCGGCTTGGGGCGGGGCACGTCGTACCCGACCGCCCGGAAGACGCGCAGTGCCGCGTCCCAGCCGTAGGAGCCGAGCGCGACAGCCGCGCGCACCGACCCGGCGACCATCGAGACCTCCTCGACCAGCCACGGCGCGCAGGTGTCGCGCTCCTCGATCGTCGGCTTGTTGTCCGGCGGCGCACAGCGCACGGTCGCGACCATCCGGGCACCGAGCAGCCGCTGGCCGTCCCCGGCGTGCACCGAGGTTTCCTGCGCGGCGAGCCCGACGCGGTGCAGCGAGGCGAACAGCCAGTCGCCGGACCGGTCGCCGGTGAAGATCCGGCCGGTGCGGTTCCCGCCGTTGGCCGCCGGGGCGAGCCCGATGATCAGCACCCGAGGCTCGGGGTCGCCCCAGCCGGCGATCGGCCTGCCCCAGTACGGCTCGCCCGCGAACGACGCGCGCTTGCCGACCGCCACGTCCTCGCGCCACCGCACCAGCCGCGGGCAGGCACGGCACACCGAGACCCGGGCGTCGATGTCGGAGAGTCCGGCGGCAGCGTCGGCGAGCGCGATCACGTCGGCGGGCGTCTCCGCGACGGGCGTGTCCGCCGCGGCCGGGTCGTCGGGCCATCCGGTCCCCGGCGGCACCGGGCTCGGGAACAGGTCGCCGGTCAGCGGGTGCGGCAGCAGTACGTCGGACACGGCGCTCCTCAGGCCACCGACCAGGCGATCCCGTCGAGGATGTCGGCCTCGGAGACCAGCATCGTGTCGACCGACGTACGCCGCAGCACCTCGTCGAGGATCAGCGCACCCGCGCCGATCACGTCCGCGCGACCGGGGTGCATGAACGGCAGTGCACGCCGCTCGGCGACCGTCATCGCGAGCAGCCGCTCGGTGACGGCGTGCACGTCGGCGACCGCCAGCACCGCCTGGTCGATGGCCGCACGGTCGTAGCCGTCGAGGTCGAGCACCGCGGCGGCGACGGTGGTGATCGTGCCGGCGACACCGACCACGGTGCGCGCCTCTCCCAACGGCACGCCGGACCCGGCAAGCGCCTCGGCGATCTGGGCCGTGGCGGCGGCGACCCCGTCGGCCATCGGCGGGTCCGAGCGCAGGTGTCGCTCGGTCATCCGCACCGAGCCGATGTCGAGGGACCGCGAGGCGCGCAGGTGCGCGTGTCCCGGTCCTGCGGCCGGGTCACCGAGGATCAGCTCGGTCGAGCCGCCGCCGATGTCGACCACCAGGAGCGGTGCGGGCAGCCCCCGCCCGGCCAGCCCGCGCGTCGCGCCGTCGTAGGACAGCTGTGCCTCCTCGGGGCCGGAGACCACCTCGGGCGTCACGGCGAGCCTGGCCTCCACGCCGGCGGCGAACTCGGCGGCATTGGCGGCGTCCCGGGCCGCGGACGTCGCGCAGAACCGGATCGCCTCCACGTCGTGGGCGGCGATGATCGCGGCGTACTCGTCGATCGCGGCGAACGTCCGCTCCAGCGCCTCCGGGGCGAGCCGGCCGGTGCGGTCGACGTCCTGCCCGAGCCGCACCATGCGCATCTCGCGCACGTGCTCGTCCGCCTGGCCGGTCTCGGTCGACAGGTCGGCGACCAGCAGCTTGATCGTGTTGGTGCCGCAGTCGATCGCGGCCACCCGGGTCACGGGTTGCCCTCGGTCTCGACGGGCTCGACCACCGGGCGCTCGACGGGCTCGACCACCGACGCCTCGACCACCACGCAGGGACCCTCGGCCCAGAACGCACCGAGCAGGTCGAGCACCTCGTCGCCCAGCGGGTTCACCCCGCGACCCTGGGCCAGCGCCTGGCCGGCGAGCACGTGCAGGCACTTCACCCGGGTGGGCATGCCACCGGCGGAGACGCCGTGGATCTCGGGCACCTCCGCGATCGCCTCGCGGTACGCCAGGTAGGCCTCGTGCGCGCGGCGGTACCCCTCGGCGAGCTCGGCGTCGTCCTCGAGCCGCTGGGTCATCTCCTTCATCAGCCCGGACGCCTCGAGGGTGCCGATCATCGAGGCGGCGCGCGGGCAGGTCAGGTAGAACGTCGTGGGGAACGGCGTACCGTCGTCCAGCCGCGGCTCGGTGGCCACCACGTCGGGGTTGCCGCACGGGCAGCGGTGCCCGATCGCGTGGATCGAGCGGGGTGGCCGGCCGAGCTGGGCGGCGATGACTGCCTCGTCGCGGGCCGTGACGGGCTCGGAGGTCACTTCTTCCTCTTCTTCGGCGGGTCGATCTCCTCGACCGGGTCGGGCAGCTCCTCGGGGTTGCCGGCGGCCTCCATGGTCCCCCAGGCCTTCTCCCACCACGCGGGCTCGTTCTCGGCCTCGATCGCGTCGGGGTCCGACAGGCTGTCCTCGTGGCCGAGCGGCTCGCCGTTCTCGTCGAGCACCTGGAAGCCGATCTCCCCGGGCATCACCCAGCCGAGGCGCTGCGTCGCCTGCGCCTCGACGTACGCCGGGTCACGCCAGCGCCGCTTCTCCCGCTGGAGCTCGGCGATGTTGTCCTCGGACTCGGCGATGCTCGCCCGCAGCTCGGCCAGGTGCGCCTTCTGCTCGAGGTACGCACGCATGCTGGAGGCGTAGGACACCGCCAGCACGCCGAGCACGAGCAACAGGATCACCGCCCGCCCGGTGAACCTGGGCCGGACCGGGCGGGTCGCCCCGCCGCCTCGGCCGGCCGCCGCCCGCGGGGCCGGCCGGGTCGCGGGACGCGCACCGGCTCGGGATCCCGAGGGTCGGCTCGCCGTCCCGCGGGGACGAGACCCCGGGGACGACGACGGACGGCTGCTCGGCACGGGCTCGGCTCAGCTGCGCCCGAAGCGGGGGAACGCGCCACGACCGGCGTAGCGGGCCGCGTCGTCGAGCTCCTCCTCGATGCGGAGCAGCTGGTTGTACTTCGCGACGCGCTCGGAGCGGGCCGGGGCACCGGTCTTGATCTGGCCGGTGTTCGTGGCCACCGCCAGGTCGGCGATCGTGGTGTCCTCGGTCTCGCCGGAGCGGTGGCTCATCATGCACCGGAAGCCGTTGCGGTGGGCCAGGTCGACGGAGTCCAGGGTCTCGGTCAGCGAACCGATCTGGTTGACCTTCACCAGCAGCGCGTTGGCCGACTGCTCGGCGATGCCGCGCGCGAGCCGCTCGACGTTGGTCACGAACAGGTCGTCGCCGACGATCTGCACCTTGTCGCCCAGCGCGGCGGTCATCGAGCCCCAGCCGGCCCAGTCCTCCTCGCTCATCGGGTCCTCGATCGAGACGATCGGGTACGACGCGACCAGGTCGCTGTAGTAGGCCAGCATCTGCTCGGCGCTCTTGGCCGAGCCCTCGAACTGGTAGGCGCCGTCGGAGTAGAACTCGGTCGCCGCGACGTCGAGGGCGAACACGATGTCCTCGCCGGCCTTCAGCCCGGCCTTCTCCACCGCGGTGGTGATCAGGTCGAGCGCCTCACGGTTCGAGCCGAGATCGGGGGCGAAGCCACCCTCGTCGCCGAGGCCGGTGGCGAGACCGCGCTCCTTCAGCACCGACTTCAGCGCGTGGTAGACCTCCGCGCCCTGGCGCAGCGCCTCGCGGAAGGTCGGCGCACCGACCGGGGCGATCATGAACTCCTGGACGTCCACGCCGGTGTCGGCGTGGGCACCGCCGTTGAGGATGTTCATCATCGGCACCGGCAGCACGTGTGCGTTGGGTCCGCCGAGGTAGCGGAACAGCGGCAGGTCGGCGGAGTCCGCGGCGGCCCGGGCGACCGCCAGCGAGACACCGAGGATCGCGTTGGCGCCGAGCTTGGCCTTGTTGGGGGTGCCGTCGAGCTCGAGCAGCCGCTGGTCGACCAGGCGCTGCTCGGAGGCCTCGAAGCCGACCAGCTCGGGACCGATCACGTCGAGGACGGCGTCGACGGCCTTCTCCACGCCCTTGCCGCCGTAGCGCGAGCCGCCGTCGCGCAGCTCGACCGCCTCGAACGCACCGGTGGACGCCCCGGACGGCACCGCGGCACGGCTCACGGTTCCGTCGTCGAGGGCCACCTCGACCTCAACAGTGGGGTTGCCACGCGAGTCGAGAATCTCGCGTGCGCCGACAGCCTCGATGGACGCCACGGTCTGCTCCTAGCGGTTGATGTCTGGACAGGAGCCAGCCTAACGGCGGGCCGGCGTACGACTCGGCAGGGCTCGCCTCACGAGAGCAGGCTCACCAAGGCAACGCCCGGGGCCCGGGTCCGGCGCCGGAAGTGGGCAGAAGTGGCAGCCCGCTGCCAGGAATGGGCACGAACAACAGCTCCGGAGCGAGATAGCTGCGGTTCGTGCCCATTCCGCGGGGCTGACTGCGGCCGGTCGCCCCGGGCAGGCCATCCGCAAATAGCCCGAAATGACTACTAACCCGCACCCTGCCCGCTCGTTGATCCCGGTGAGACCCCCAAGGAGTAGACAGTGAGCGACAACCTCGACGTAGACCTCAACGACGCGGAGCTGATCGCGGAGATCGAGCTGGTCACCGAGCTGATGGTGCTCGCCTCCGAGTCCGGACCCCGGCTCGACCAGGCCGCCATCGACGCGGTGCTCGGCGTGGCCGCACCCCGGCAGGTGGTGCCGATGCGCACCGCGCCGGAGATCTTCATCCCCCAGCAGCGCGCGGTCTGAGACCCCTGGCTAGCTGCCGGCCTCGGTGGCCCGCACGGCGTCGGCCAACCGGCGTACGGCGGCCCGCAGCTCCTGCTCTGCGTCGAGGCCGGCAGCCCTCGCCTCGACCACGAGCGTGAGCAGCCGGTCACCGAGCTCCTCGCCGGCCGGCGACGGCGTGACCTCCGCCCGCGCGGCGCGGCTGAGCGTCTTGTCGGCCAGCGCCAGCGCCGGAAGGGCCAGCGGGATCCCCTCGAGCACCGACGCTCGGCCCTTCTCGGTGGCCTTGAGCTGCTCCCAGTTCCGCTCGACCTCCGCGGCATCGGCCACGTCGAGACCGGCGAACACGTGCGGGTGCCGGTGCACCAGCTTGTCGACGATCCCGCCGGCCACGTCGTCGATCGTGAACGCGTCCTCGGGGTCGGCCTCGGCGGCGATCCGGGCGTGGAACAGCACTTGGAGCAGCAGATCGCCGAGCTCCTCGCGCAGATGGGCGTAGTCGCCGCTCTCGATCGCCTCGAGCGTCTCGTAGGCCTCCTCGAGCAGGTACCTCGCCAGCGACTCGTGGGTCTGCTCCCGGTCCCACGGGCAGGAGGTGCGCAGCCGGTCCATCACGGTGACCAGGTCGAGCAGGCGCGCACCAGGCATGTCGTACGACGCGTGCAGCACCTCGACCTCGGGGAGGTCCTCACCTGCGACCAGCCGCTCGGCGAGCAGGTGCGGCCAGGCGGACGCCTCCTCGTCGCTGGCCAGCCAGACCAGGTCGGTGTCGGTGGCCAGGGACAGCACGTCGTCGAGCCGTGGCTCGGGGAGCACGTCGACCTGGTGGCCGCTCGCGGTCACGGCACGGAACAGCGCCGAGCCGTCGCCGGAGGCCAGCACCCGCGGCGCGGTGGACACCGCCTGCCAGGCGGGCCACGACATCAGCCCGGCTGCGACGCGCGGGCTGGTGACCAGAAGGGTCAGCACAGCGGCGTCAGCTGCACTGCTGCGACGCGGGCAGCTCCGCGACGAACCCCTCGTCGGGCTGGTCCTGGTCGCCGGCCTGCGCGCGGTCGGACGCCGGCACCGACAGCGAGGTCCCGCCGCGCTTGAACGTGCCGTCCTCGAACCGGCCGTAGCGGGGGTCGACCTCGACGTCGAGCCCGTCGACGTACTCGTTGCGGAGCCGGACACCCTCGGCGAGCGCCTCGTCCTCACTCGCGTTGCGGCCGAGCGACTCGCGGCCGACCTCGATCAGCATCAGCTGGCCCTCGGCGTACTCCCGCAGCGCGGTGCGGAAGTCCTCGCGCTGGTCCTCGGGCAGCAGAGCCAGGCCGTTCTCGTTCTGGGCGACCGCCTGCGAGACCTGCTGGGCGTTGGCCTCCACGCCCTGCGACTCGCCGAAGCGCTGCGAGAGCTCGGTGTCGAGCAGGATCGAGACCGCGACCTCGCGGGCACCGCGGCTGGGCAGGGTGGGCAGCGGCTGGTTGCTGGCGCGGGCCGTGGCGAGGTTCGCCGAGCAGACCGCGAGCGCGACGTCGTCGACCTCGTCGTGGGAGATCGTCGTCGACCCGACCACGATCGCTGCTCCGGGGTGGAGACCACAGCCGGCGAGCACCGTCGCCGCCCCGGCAGCGAGCGCTGCGAGCTTCAGCCTGCGTCCTGCGACCAACACGTGTGACTCCTCGTTCGACCTGGACCGAGATGGGCTCGGCGGGTTCAGCTGCTCGGGACCGGCTCCCGGTCGACGATCGAGTCGATGACCTGCCGTGCCCACGCGAGCAGCTCCTCGTCCCGGATGGGCGGCCCTCCCACGGTGGTGGGCAAGGGCCGGGGCACCAGCATCGTACGCACGCCGGGCTTGAGGATGCTGCGCGGGTAGAGCCTGTCGAGCCGGACCTTGCCGGAGTCCGGCAGGTCGACCGGCGCGAAGCGGAGGTACTTGCCCTGCAACGTGATGTCGGTGAGGCCGGCTCGCCGCGCCCGTGCCCGGAGCCGGGCCACCTCGAGCAGGCTTGCCACCGGGGTCGGCGGCTCGCCGTACCGGTCGACCAGCTCCTCGCGGATCGCAGTGACGTCCTCGTCGCTGCGCACCTCGGCCAGCCGCTTGTACATCTCCAGCCGCAGCCGCTCCGAGGGCACGTAGTCGTGCGGCAGGTGGGCGTCGATCGGCAGCTCGATCTTCACCTCCGGTTCTTCAGCCGACGCGTCGCCCTTGAACTCCGCGACCGCCTCGCCGACCAGCCGCACGTAGAGGTCGAAGCCGACGTCGGCGATGTGGCCGGACTGCTCGCCACCCAGCAGGTTGCCGGCACCGCGGATCTCGAGGTCCTTCATCGCGATCGCCATGCCGCCGCCGAGGTCGGAGTGCTGGGCCAGCGTCGCGAGCCGCTCGTGCGCGGTCTCGGTCAGGGGCTTGTCGGCCGGGTAGAGGAAGTAGGCGTAGGCGCGCTCGCGACCACGGCCCACCCGGCCGCGGAGCTGGTGCAGCTGGGAGAGGCCGAGCATGTCGGCCCGCTCGATCACCATCGTGTTGGCGTTGGAGACGTCGAGCCCGGACTCCACGATCGTGGTGCACACGAGCACGTCGAAGCGCTTCTCCCAGAAGTCCACCATCACCTGCTCGAGCTGGTGCTCGCCCATCTGGCCGTGGGCCACGCCGACCCGGGCCTCGGGCACCAGCGCGCGGATCCTGGCCGCGGCCTTCTCGATCGTGCTGACCCGGTTGTGGATGTAGAACACCTGGCCCTCGCGGAGCAGCTCGCGGCGGATCGCCGCGGTGACCTGCCGGTCCTCGTAGGCACCGACGTAGGTCAGCACCGGGTGTCGCTCCTCCGGCGGGGTGGTGATCGTCGACATCTCCCGGATGCCGGTGATCGCCATCTCCAGGGTCCGCGGGATCGGCGTCGCCGACATCGCGAGCACGTCGACGGAGGTGCGCAGCCGCTTCATCGCCTCCTTGTGCTCGACGCCGAAGCGCTGCTCCTCGTCGACGATCACCAGGCCGAGGTTCTTGATCTTGATGTCGGGGTTGAGCAGCCGGTGCGTGCCGATCACGATGTCGACGCTGCCCTCGGCGAGCCCCTCGAGCACCGCCTTGGCCTCCGCGTCGGTCTGGAACCGCGACAGCCCCTTGAGCACCACCGGGAAGCCGGCCATCCGCTCGGCGAAGGTCGAGAAGTGCTGTTGGACCAGCAGCGTGGTCGGCACCAGCACCGCGACCTGCTTGCCGTCCTGGACCGCCTTGAAGGCTGCGCGTACGGCGATCTCGGTCTTGCCGTAGCCGACGTCGCCGCACACCAGCCGGTCCATCGGGACCTGCTGCTCCATGTCGCGCTTGACCTCGTCGACCGTGGTCAGCTGGTCGACGGTCTCCACGAACGGGAAGGCGTCCTCGAGCTCCCGCTGCCAGGGGGTGTCGGCGCCGAACGCGTGCCCCCGGGTGGCCTGCCTGGCGGCGTACAGCTTGATCAGCTCCGCGGCGATCTGGCGCACCGCCTTGCGAGCCCGGCTCTTGCGCTTGGCCCAGTCGCCCCCGCCGAGGCGGTCCAGGCTCGGCTGCTCGCCGCCGACGTAGCGGGTGACCTGGTCCAGCGTGTCGGCCGGGACGTAGAGCCGGTCCGGCGGCGCGCCCCGCTTGGAGGAGCCGTACTCCAGCACGAGGTACTCCCGCGTCGCGCCCTGCACGGTGCGCTGCGCCATCTCGACGTAGCGGCCCACGCCATGCTGCTCGTGCACGACGTAGTCGCCGGGCTTGAGCTCGAGCGGGTCGATCTGCTTCTTGCGCCGCGTGGGCATCCGGCGCATGTCCTTGGTGGACGACCGCTGGCCGGTCAGGTCGTCACCGGTGAGCACCGCGAGGCACTGCTCGTCGTCGACGAAACCGTGGTCGAGGCAGGCGGTGGTGACGTGCACGATCCCCGGCTCGGGATCGGCGTCGAGGCTCCCCACGAGCCGGGCCGGCACGTCGTGCTCCTTGAGCACCTCGACCATCCGTTCCGCGGGACCGTGCCCCTCGTTGAGCAGCACCACCCGCGACCCGTTGCCGAGCCACTGCTTCATGTCGCTGATGGCGTGCTCGATGTCGCCGCGGTAGGCGTCCACGGGCCGGATCCCCAGGGTGCGCGACTCGACCGCGCCGGCCTCGGCGTCCACGCCGGAGTCCACGATCTCGCCGGTCTCGTCACGCAGCGGCCCCGGTGGTTGAGGAGCGAGCGAAGCGAGCGTCTCGAAACCACCGGCGTCAGGGTCCAGCCCGAACGGCGAGATGCTCCACCACGGCTTGTCCTGCGCCAGGCTGAGGGCGCGTACGTCGGCCAGGGACCGGTACGACGCCGCACCGAGGTCGACCGGCGCCTGCCCGCCTCCTGCCGCGGCCGCCCAGGAGGCGGCGAGGAACTCCTCGCTCGTGGCAACCAGGTCGTGCGCCCGGCTGCGCACCCGCTCCGGGTCGAGCACCAGCACGTGGGTGTCGTCGGGCATCAGGTCGACGAGCATCTCCATCTCGTCCACCAGCACCGGGGCCAGCGACTCCATGCCCTCGACGGCGAGCCCCTCGGCCATCTTGTGGGTGATCTCGGCGAGCTCGGGATGTGCCTCGCCCAGCGCAGCCGCGCGTCGGCGTACCTCCTCGGTGAGCAGCAGCTCCCGGCACGGCGGCGCCCACAGCCGGGGCACCGGCTCCAGCGAGCGCTGGTCGGCCACGGCGAACGAGCGGATCTCCTCGACCTCGTCGCCCCAGAACTCCACGCGCACCGGGTGTTCCTGGGTCGGCGGGAAGACGTCGATGATGCCGCCGCGGACCGCGAACTCCCCGCGCTTCTCGACCAGGTCGCCCCGGGAGTAGGCCGCGTCGGCGAGCCGGCGGACGACGTCGTCGAGGTCCGCCTCGTCGCCCACGGCGAGCTCGACCGGCTCGAGGTCGGCCAGGCCCTTGACCTGCGGCTGGAGGATCGAGCGGACCGGGGCGACGACGACCTTCAGCGGACCGTTGCTCGCGTCGCCACCGGGGTGCCGGAGCCTGCGGAGCACGGCGAGCCGACGGCCGACGGTGTCCGAGCGTGGCGAGAGCCGCTCGTGCGGCAGCGTCTCCCAGGCCGGGTAGTAGGCCACGGTGTCGGGGTCGACCAGGTCGCCGAGGTAGGTGACCAGGTCCTCGGCCTCTCGGGCGGTCGCGGCCACGGCCAGCACCGTGCGTCCGGCGTCCACCAGACCCTTGACCACGAACGGCCGCAGCGATCCGGGGCCGGTGAGGTCGAGGCTGGGCACCCTTCCCCCGCGGGCGTCCTCCATCGCGGAGGCGAGCACCTTGTCGCGCAGGACGAGGTCGGCCAGACCCTTCAGGCTCACGGTTCTGCTCTTTCTGTGGGGATGGCCGGGCCGGGGACGCCCGGTGGACAACACCGATGCCCCCTGTCGAGGTCGACGAGGGGGTGACGTCCACCGAGTTTACGGGGTGGCCCCGACCGGCAGCTTCGGGCGATCCACCGCGGCCGACGCCCGCAGGAGTACGACGGCCACCGCGACCAGCCACGCCACGAACACCGGGTAGGCCAGGTAGCCGATCGCACCCTCGGCCGACATCACACCCTCGGTCGCCACGATGCCGAGCAGCGGGAGCAGGTGCACGAGCGCTGCGGCCGCCGACAGCCGGCCCAGCCACAGCGGAACCCCGTCGTGGCGGTGCCCGGCGACCGCGACGGCGCCGAGCGCGACCACGAGCGGGAGGTTCGCGACCAGGAGGAGCACCACCATCAGGTCGCCGAGCGTGGCGACCACGTCGGGCTCGATCCCTCCTGCGGCGGCGCGGGCGGTCGCGACCTGGATCGCCTGTGCCGACAGGCTCAGGCCTGCGTAGACCAGGCCGGCGCCGAACGCCACGGCCCCTGCGGCGCCTCCGGCCAGCGACCGCAGCCCCGACCAGACGAGCACCACGAAGCCGGTGCTCAGCACGAAGAACAGGCTCTGGCTCAGCAGCTCGGTCTCGTAGCGGGCTGCCCACCCGCTGAACTCTGCAGGGCTTGCGGTGAGCACGTCGGCGGAGGCCCGCTCGAACGCGTGCGCTGCCCCGCCGGCGACGAGGGCGGCGACTGCCGCGAGGCCGCCGAGGTGCACGGCGTCGGTCCTCATGACCCCAGGCTCACGCCAGGGCGCCGCCGGCCGCCAGTGCCGAACGGCCCGCGCTGTCGTCACGCGCCTCGTAGGGCGCGCCGCCGTCGCGCGGGCCGCCGTACCTCAGGCCGGCGGGTGCTCGGCCCAGTACCGCTTGACGAAGTCGGTGATCTGCTCGGCCAGCTCGGGGCGGCACACCAAGAGGTCGGGTAGCAGCACGTTCTCCTGGTTGTAGACCAGCGGCGCGCCGTCGGCCCGGCTGGTGTGCAGGCCGGCCGCTCGGGCGACCGCCACCGGGGCCGCGGAGTCCCACTCGTACTGTCCGCCCGCGTGGACGTAGGCGTCGGTCACGTCGCGGGCCACCGAGATCACCTTGGCCCCGGCCGAGCCCATCGGGACCAGCTCTGCGCCGATCTCCTCGGCGAGCGCGGTGACGAACTCCGGGGGGCGGGTCCGGCTGACCGCGATCCGCGGGCGCTCGCTGGTCCGCGGGGGTACGACGGGCGGCTCGCCGGTGCTGAACGTGGTGTCCAGACCCGGCTGCGCGACGGCACCGGCGACCAGGTCGCCGTCCGCCCAGAGCGCGACGTGCACCGCCCAGTCCTCGCGCGGCGGCTCGGAGAACTCACGGGTCCCGTCGAGGGGGTCGACGATCCACACGCGCCTGGCGGACAGGCGGGCCTTGTTCGCGATGCTCGCGGCGCTCTCCTCGGACAGCACGGCGTCGTCGGGCCGGTGCTCGGCGAGCAGGCGCATCAGGAGCTCGTGGGCGGCGCGGTCGCCGGCGTCCTTGAGCTCCTTGCCCTCCAGGCCCTCGCCGCGGACCTGCATCAGCAGCCGGCCGGCCACGGTGGCGGTCCAGGCGGCGAGCACGTGGTCGTCGGTGGCGGCCTCAGCGGGCGGCTGTCCTGCGTCGAAGTCGGTCACGGTGATGCACCTTTCCTACGTCGAGATCTGGTGCGGGGCCGTGGACGGTTCCCACGCGGTGTGACACGTGTGGAGCGTCCATAACCCCGCGTTACAGCGGGAGGTGGTCAGGAGTTGAAGCGGCTCTGGGTCTGCTCGAGGCCGTCGGTGATCAGGCTCTCCACGGCGTCGGCGGCCTTGTCGATCTGGAAGGGCAGCACCTTCCGCTCGGCGGAGGAGTAGTCGGCGAGCACGAAGTCGGCCGGCGACTGGCGACCCGGCGGGCGACCGATGCCGACCCGCACCCGGTAGAAGTCGCCGGTGCCGAGCGAGCCGCGCATCGAGCGCAGACCGTTGTGGCCGTTGTCGCCGCCACCGAACTTCACCCGGAGCGTGTCGAACGCGATGTCGAGCTCGTCGTGGACCGCGATCACCCGGTCGGCCGGCACCTTGTAGAACTTCGCCAGCGCCGAGACAGGACCGCCGGTCTCGTTCATGTAGCAGCGCGGCCTGGCCAGCACGACGCGCGGACCCCCCGGTCCGCCGAGCCTGCCCTCGACCACGTCCGCGCGGCCGGTCTTGTGCGGCCGGAATCCCGATCCGACCCGGGCGGCCAGCTCGTCGTTGACCATGTACCCGATGTTGTGCCGGTTGCCGGCATACGCAGGGCCGGGGTTCCCGAGCCCGACGACCAGCCACAGATCCTCTGTCATCGTCGTCTCTCGGGAGCTCCCGGCCCTTTCACGCGTGCGTACGTCCCTCCACCTGCGCCACATGGACGCTCAGCGTAGGGGTGTCGGCTTCTCTCAGCCCTCGGTGCTCTCGCCCTCGGCGGCAGCGGCCTCACCCTCGCCCTCGCCAGCAGCGGGAGCGGCCTCCTCGGCCTCCTCGCGCTCGATGCCCAGCTCGCCCTCGGTCTCGGCCAGCTCCGCCTCGACCTCCTCGGCGGTGGGGGCGTGGGTGACGTTGACGATGAGGGTCTCCTCGTCGACCTGCACGCTCGAGCCGGAGGGCAGGGACAGGTCCTTGGCGAGGATCTGGGTGCCGACCTCGGCGCCCTCCACCGACACCTCGATGAACTCGGGGATGTGGGTGGCCTCGGCCTCGACGGTGACGGTCGGGTGCTCGGTGACGACGAGCGTCTCCGGGGCGGAGTCGCCCACCACGTGCACGGGGACCTCGACGGTGACCTTCTCGCCCTTCTTCACGACGAGGAGGTCGAGGTGCTCGAGGAAGCCCTTGATCGGGTCACGCTGGATCTGCTTGGGCAGCGTGAGCTGCGACTTGCCCTCGATCTCGATCGACAGCAGCGCGTTGGCGCCGCCGTGCTTGAGGGCGAGCATCGTCTCGTGGCCGGGCAGCGTGACGTGGATCGGGTCGGTGCCGTGGCCGTAGAGCACCGCGGGCACCTTGTCGGCGCGGCGGATGCGGCGGGCGGCGCCCTTGCCGAACTCGGTGCGCGGCTCGGCCTGGATCTTGGTCTCGGACACGGGGGAACTCCTCAATCGACGAAGGCAACTCGAACTTCAACGTGGTTGGTCGCCCAGGCCCGCGGGGATCTGCGCGCGATGCGCGCGGCCGTGTCCCGGTGCCAGCACCGGGAGGGAGCCGCCGCGTCGATCACGGAGCGAGATCTCTCCCTCGCCGAGGCAACTTGTCAATCCTAGCGAGGACCGGCAGGTTCTGCGAAATCAGGCCTGCCCGTCGAACAGGCTGGTCACCGAGCCGTCCTCGAAGACCTCACGGATCGCCCGGCTCACCAGCGGCGCGATCGAGAGCACGGTGAGCTTGTCGAAGCGCCGCTCGTCGGAGATCGGCAGCGTGTTGGTGACGATCACCTCCGCGGCCGGGCAGTTCTTGAGCCGGTCCACGGCCGGGTCGGAGAGGATCGCGTGGGTCGCGGCGATGATCACGCCGCTGGCACCCTCGGCCATCAGCGCCTCGGCCGCCTTCACGATCGTGCCGCCGGTGTCGATCATGTCGTCGACCAGCACGCACATCCGGCCCTTGACCTCACCGACGACCCGGTTGGCCACCGACTCGTTGGGCCGGTTGATGTCGCGGGTCTTGTGGATGAACGCCAACGGGGCGCCGCCGAGCCGGTTGGACCACTGCTCGGCGACCTTGATCCGGCCGGCGTCGGGCGAGACGACCGCGAGCTTCTCGTGGCCGTACTTCTCCCGGACGTGCGCGGTGAGGATCGGCAGCGCCATCAGGTGGTCGACCGGGCCGTCGAAGAAGCCCTGGATCTGCGCGGTGTGCAGGTCGACCGCGATCAGCCGGTCGGCGCCGGCGGTCTTGAACAGGTCGGCCATCAGCCGCGCCGAGATCGGCTCGCGGCCGCGGTGCTTCTTGTCCTGCCGGGCGTAGCCGTAGAAGGGCATCACGACCGTGATCCGCTTGGCCGAGGCGCGCTTGAGCGCGTCGACCATGATCAGGTGCTCCATGATCCACTCGTTGACCGGAGCGGTGTGGCTCTGGATCACGAACGCGTCGCAGCCGCGGACCGACTCCTCGAACCGGACGTAGATCTCGGAGTTGGCGAAGTTGTAGGCCGAGGTCGGGACCAGGCCCGTGCCGAGCTGCTCGGCGACCTCCTCGGCGAGCTCGGGGTGTGCCCGACCACTGAAGACCATCAGGTTCTTCTCGGTCGTCCGCTTCATTCCGCTCACGCCTGCTCCTCGCTCGATGCCTGCCCCGCGTCGATTGTCACTCAGGCCGCTGCCCCGGCGCGACCTGGGAGCCGTCCCTGTGAGACGTCCCACCCTCCAGCGCTGCCTCGGCGGCCTCGGCGGCCGCCGTACCGGGACGCTTGCGCAGCACCCAGCCGTCGATGTGCCGCTGTGGACCGGTCGAGACCGCCAGGGCGCCCGGCGGCACGTCGCGGCGTACGACGGTGCCGCCGCCGGTCACCGCGCCGTCGCCGATGCTCACCGGGGCGATGAAGGTGTTGTTGGAGCCGGTCCGGGCGTGCCGGCCGACGGTCGTGCGGTGCTTGTTGACCCCGTCGTAGTTGGCGAAGATCGTGCCGGCGCCGATGTTGGTGCCCTCGCCGATCTCCGCGTCGCCGACGTAGCTCAGGTGCGGCACCTTGGCGCCCTCGCCGATCTGCGCGTTCTTGGTCTCCACGAACGCCCCGATCTTGCCCTTGCCGCCGAGGACGGTGCCCGGCCGGAGGTAGGAGAACGGGCCGACCGTCGCGCCCGGGCCGATCACCGCGCCGGACCCGTGGGTGCGTACGACGCTCGCGCCGGCGCCGACCGTGACGTCGGTCAGCGTCGTGTCGGGCCCGCCCACGGCGTCCTCCCCGACCCGGGTCGACCCGTGCAGCTGCACGCCCGGCAGCAGGGTGACGTCGGCGGCGAGCTCGACCGTGACGTCGACCCAGGTCGTGCTCGGGTCGACGACGGTGACCCCGTCCTTCATCCAGCGGGTGAGCACGCGGCGGTTCAGCTCGGCGGCGAGCCCGGCGAGCTGGGCCCGGTCGTTGACGCCCTCGGTCTGGATGACGTCCTCGACGGTGTAGGCGCCGACCGTCCGACCGGCTGCACGCGCGATCTCGACGACGTCGGTGAGGTAGTACTCGCCCTTGGCGTTGTCGTTGGTGATCTTGGTGACCGCGTCGGCGAGGAACGCCCCGTCGAAGGCGAAGATCCCGCTGTTGATCTCGCGGATGGCGGCCTGCTCGGGAGTCGCGTCCTTCTGCTCCACGATCGCGGTCACGTTGCCCTCGCCGTCGCGGAGGATCCGTCCGTAGCCGAACGGGTTCTCGAGCTCGGCGGTGAGGATGGTCAGCGCCCGTCCGGAGCCGGCGTGGTCGGCGACCAGGTCGGCCACGGTCTGCCCCTCGAGCAGTGGGGTGTCGCCGAACATGACGACCACCGTGCCGTCCGTCGTACCGGCCCGGGCGGCGAGGCTCTCCACCGCCACCCGGACGGCATGGCCGGTGCCGTCCTGGGTCTCCTGCACGGCGATCACCGGGTCGGGGACCTGCTCGAGGATGTGCGGCTCCACCTGCTCCCGTTGGTGGCCGACGACGGCGACGAGGTGCTGGGGGCGCAGCACCTGGGAGGCGGCGATGACGTGACCGATCAGGCTGCGCCCGCACATCTCGTGCAGCACCTTCATCCGCTTGGACTTCATCCGGGTGCCCTGGCCGGCGGCCAGGACGACGACGGCCAGCGGCGCAGCGCCCGATTCGGTCTTGGTCACGTGTGTGCTCCCTGGTCGAACGAGTGGTCTGGACCCCTCCGGCGCCCCCGGCGGCCGGCGCTTGGCTCCCCGGGTAGGAGTCGAACCTACGTCGCTTTGTCCGCATTCAAAGTGCGGCGGGCCCTGCCGACAGACCAACCGGGGATCGTGGGGCACACATTACGCAATCGGGCCGGGCGGCTCTCACCGAGCAGGACCTGGTCACTTACGGAGCCGTAGGTTACGGTTGCGTAGGTAAGAAATCTCCGATCGCACCCTCTGCGAGGAACACCACCTATGACCCCTCCCCCTCCCGCAACCGTCACGTCCGCACCCGAGTCGACCGCGGAGCAGCCAGAGCTGGTCACCGCGACGTGGGGCGGTGACGTTCAGTCGCGCAAGGAGCAGGTCGCGCTGGCCGTGTTCATCATCGTCCCGTTCCTGGCCGTCGCCGCGGCCGTCCCGGTCGCCTGGGGCGGCTGGCTGGGCTGGACCGACATCGCGATCATGGTGACGATGTACTGGCTGACCGGCCACGGCATCACCGTCGGTTTCCACCGGCTGTTCACGCACAAGTCCTACAAGCCCAACCGGGCGGTGAAGATCTTCTGGGCGATCGCCGGCTCGATGGCGATCCAGGGCCCGGTGATCCGTTGGGTCGCCGACCACCGCAAGCACCACAAGTTCTCCGACCGCGACGGCGACCCGCACTCGCCGTGGCGCTACGGCACCGACCTCAAGGCGCTGAGCAAGGGGTTCTGGTACGCCCACATGATGTGGCTGTTCAACCCCGAGCAGACCCCGCAGCGCAAGTACGCCCCGGACCTGATGAAGGACCGCGACCTGGTCCGGATCTCCAAGCAGTTCCCGATGTGGGTCGCGGTGTCCCTGCTGCTGCCGGCGCTGCTCGGCGGCCTGCTGACGATGTCGTGGCAGGGCGCGCTGACCGGCTTCTTCTGGGGCTCGCTGGTGCGGGTCAGCCTGCTGCACCACGTGACCTGGTCGGTCAACTCGATCTGCCACACGATCGGTGAGCGGCCGTTCCTCTCCCGCGACAAGTCCGCGAACGTGTGGTGGCTGGCGATCCCGTCGATGGGCGAGTCCTGGCACAACCTGCACCACGCCGACCCGACCTGCGCCCGGCACGGCGTGCTGCGCGGACAGGTCGACACCTCGGCCCGGGTGATCTGGTTCATGGAGAAGATGGGCTGGGTCAAGGACGTCCGCTGGCCGGTCAAGGAGCGGGTCGAAGGCAAGCTGGTGAAGAACCAGCGCCTGCCCGAGGCGGCCTGAACCCTCGTCGCCACGCGCCCCTGACATCATGGGGCGCGTGGCTGACGTGAGCGAGGAGAAGACCCGGCGCATCGGCCGCGCGCGGATGACCGCGGCGGAGCGGCGCGAGCAGCTGGTCGACATCGCCCGCGGCCTGTTCGCCGAACGCGGCTTCGACGGCACCTCGATCGAGGAGATCGCCGCCCGCGCCGGAGTCTCCAAGCCGGTGGTCTACGAGCACTTCGGCGGCAAGGAGGGCCTCTACGCCGTGGTCGTGGACCGCGAGGTCCGCCGACTGCTGGCGATGATGCAGGACTCCCTCGACGCCGCGCACCCCCGCGCCCTGCTGGAGCAGGCGGCGTTCGCGCTGCTCGACTACATCGAGCAGGCACCTGACGGGTTCCGGATCCTGGTGCGCGACTCCCCCATCGGGTCGGCCTCGGGGTCCTTCCAGTCGATCATCGGCGACATCGCCTCGCGGGTGGAGTACATCCTCGCGGCGGAGTTCGGCAACCGCGGCTTCGACCCCCAGCTGGCACCGATCTACTCGCAGATGCTGGTCGGGATGGTCGGCACGACCGGCCAGTGGTGGCTCGACGCCCGCGAGCCCGAGAAGCACGTCGTGGCCGCGCACCTGGTCAACCTCGCCTGGAACGGCCTGGCCGGCATCGAGAAGGACCCGCGGCTGCGCACCAAGCCCTAGTCGACGCCCCCGCGGCCACTTCAGGTCCTGGCCGCCAGCACCTCCACGCGGTTGCCGTTGCCGTCGGCGGTGTAGAAGCGGCGGTAGCCGGGGAAGTCGTCGTCCCAGGCAACCGGGAAGTCCCGCTCGGCCAGTCGTACGGCGGTCGCGTCGATGTCGTCGACGAGGAACGCCGGATGCGCCTTGCCGGCGGGCCGGAAGTCGGCCTCGACGCCGACGTGCACCTCCACTCCGTCGCCGCGGAACCAGCACCCGCCGCGGGCTGCGAGGACGGGCGGCTTGGCGACCTCGGGGATGCCGAGCCCGTCGGCGTAGAACGCCCGGGCGGCGTCCTCGCCGCCGGCGGGACAGGAGACCTGGACGTGGTGCAGCATCATGCGCTCTCTCCTCCTAGGTAGAGCTTCATGCCGACGTGGGAGGGCACGAAGCCGAGTCGCTGGTAGAACTCCTGGGCCCGCTCGCGGGCGCGGTTGGTGGTCAGCTCGACACGGACGGCACCCCGCTCGCGCGCCACCCCGACGATGTGGTCCATGGGCTCGCGGCCGAGGCCGAGCCCGCGGTGGTCGGAGCGCACGCGCACCGACTCCACCTGGCACATCAGCCCGCCGACGTAGGTCAGGTGCCGGACCCAGGTCAGCTGCGCGGTCGCGACCACCTGCCCGTCGAGCTCGCCGACGAGGAGCTGCTGGTGGGCGTCGGCGGTGATCTCGTCGAACGCGGAGGCGTACGCCTCCGGCGGCACCTCGGACTCGTGGACCTCACGGATCACGTCCTCGTGCAGCAGGGCGACGATCGCCGACAGGTCCGCCCGCTCCGCCTCGCGGATGATCACGACCGCTCCCCGGCGGCCTGTGCGGCGACGAAGACCCGCCTGAAGGGCAGCACCGTGCCGTGCGGACCCGATGGGTAGGCGGTCCGCAGCATCGTGCGGTACTCCGCCTCGAACACCTCGCGCAGGTCGTCGGGCAGCGCCTGGAGCACCGGCCTCGCCCCGGTGCCGCTGATCCAGGTGAAGACCGGGTCCTCGCCGGTCAGCTGGTGCAAATAGGTCGTCTCCCACGCGTCGACGCGGCAGCCGAGTCCGAGCAGTGCGTCGAGGTACACCTCGGGTCCGTGCGCGGCCGGGCGGGCGACGCCCTCGGCGTGCCGCGCGAACCTCTCGTCGGCCGCCAGCTCGTGCAGCAGCACGTGGCTCGGCTCGGCGAAGTTGCCGGGGACCTGGAACGCGAACCAGCCACCCGGGGCCACCTGCTCGACCAGCTGGGGCAGCAGGTCGAGATGGCCGGGCACCCACTGCAGCGTGGC
Organism: Actinomycetota bacterium; assembly: GCA_049323155.1. Classification (GTDB taxonomy): domain Bacteria; phylum Actinomycetota; class Actinomycetes; order Propionibacteriales; family Nocardioidaceae; genus Nocardioides_C. Next base: position 19,338 of record JBMOMG010000071.1, read on the forward strand.
GTTGGAGACGAGTACGTCGACCGGCCGCTCGGCACGCCACTCCCGCAGGTCGGCGACGTCGAACCGGACACCGTCCACCCCTGCCTCACGGGCACGGGCGATCATCTCCGGGGAGGAGTCGAGGCCGGTGACCTGCGCCGAGGGCCAGCGCTGCCGGAGCCGGCCGGTGAGGTTGCCGGGGCCGCAGCCCAGGTCCACGACCTGCGCGGGGTCGGTCGCGCCCACCCGTGCCAGCAGGTCGGCGAAGGGCCGTCCTCGCTCGTCGGCGTAGGTGAGGTACCGCTCCGGGTCCCAGATGTGGTCGGCCATCGCACCCTCCAAGTATCTTGATGTCAAGATACATCGTGTCGGCCAGATCTCTCGATGTCAAGAATCTCGACGGGTAGCATGAAGGTCATGCGCGACGAAGTGGACCGGCTGCTCGAGGACTGGCAACGCGAGCGACCCGACCTCGACCTGGCCCCGATGCAGGTGCTCAGCCGGGTGAGCAGGTTGGGCCACCACCTCGACCGCGCCCGTCGGGCGTCGTTCGCCGACCACGGCCTGGAGCCGTGGGAGTTCGACGTCCTCGCCGCGCTGCGCCGCGCCGGCACCCCCTACGAGCTCTCCCCCGGCCGGCTGATCCGGGAGACCCTGGTGACCAGCGGCACGATGACCAACCGGGTGGACCGGCTCGTCACGCGCGGCCTGGTCGAGCGGCTGCCGGACCCGCACGACCGGCGCGGTGTGCTCGTGCGCCTGACCGACGCCGGCCGCCGTACCGTCGACGGCGCGCTGGCGAGCCTGCTCGACCGCGAGCGCGAGCTGCTCGCCGGCCTCGACCCCAAGGCGCAGCAGCGGCTGGCGTCGCTGCTGCGCGACCTGGTCGCCCCCTTCGAGCCCGAGCAGTAGCCCCCGACCCCCAAGTAATGCGGGGTTATGGACGCTCCACACGCTTCACACCGCGGAGGAACCGTCCACAGCACGGAGGAAGACCCCGGTGCTACTCCAGCACCGACGCGGCCTCGAGCCACTCCTCCTCGAGCGCCTCCTTCTCGGCGAGCACGGCCTGGAGCTTGTCGTTCAGCTCCCCGAGCCGCTCGTAGTCGGTCGCGTGCTCGACCAGCTGCGCGTGCAGCTCCTCCTCGCGGTTGGTCACCTTGGTCAGCTGCCGCTCGATGCGCGCCATCGCCTTGCGCGCCTCCCGCTGCTCGGCCGACGAGGCGCCGGAGACGGCAGCGGCCGGCCCGGCGGCAGCAGCTGACGGCCCGGCGGCCGAGGGGCCCGCGGCCGTGACTGCACCGGCCGTCCCCTCCGCGACAGGACCGCCGGCGGCGAGCATCGCCTCGCGGCGCTCGAGGTACTCCTCCACCCCGCGCGGCAGCATCCGGACCTGGCCGTCGCCGAGCAGCGCCCACACCGTGTCGCAGGTGCGCTCGAGGAAGTACCGGTCGTGGGAGACCACCACGAGCGTGCCCGGCCAGCCGTCGAGGAAGTCCTCGAGCACGGTGAGCGTGTCGATGTCGAGGTCGTTGGTGGGCTCGTCGAGCAGCAGCACGTTGGGCTCGGTCAGCAGGATGCGCAGCAGCTGGAACCGGCGCCGCTCACCGCCGGACAGGTCACCGATCCGGGTGGTCAGCCGGTCGCCGGTGAACCCGAACCGCTCCAGCATCGACGAGGCGGTGATCTCGCCGGTCGCCGTCCTGGTCACCCGCTTGATCGCCTCGACCGCGTCGAGCACCCGGTCCTGCGGGTCCAGCGCCGGCGCCGCACCGGTCGCGTCACCTTCGAGGGACTGGCTGAGCTGGGCCATCGCCACCGTCTTGCCGCGCTTCACCCGTCCCGCGGCCGGCGCCAGGTCGCCGGCGAGCATCCGCAGCACCGACGTCTTCCCGGCCCCGTTGACGCCGACCAGCCCGACCCGGTCGCCGGGGCCGAGCCGCCAGGTGGCGTGGTCGAGCAGCACCTTGTCGCCGCGGGCGAGCGTCACGTCCTCCACGTCGAGCACGTCCTTGCCCAGCCGCTGGGTGGCGAACCGCTGGAGCTCCAGGGTGTCGCGTGGCGGCGGCTCGTTCTCGATCAGCGCGTTGGCGGCGTCGATGCGGAACTTCGGCTTCGAGGTCCGGGCGGGCGCCCCCCGGCGCAGCCAGGCGAGCTCCTTGCGCATCAGGTTCTGCCGGCGGGCCTCGGACGCGGCGGCCTGCCGCTGCCGCTCGGCCTTGGCGAGCACGAACGCCGCGTAGCCGCCGTCGTAGACGTCGACGACGCCGTCGTGCACCTCCCACGTCGTGTCGCAGACCGCGTCGAGGAACCAGCGGTCGTGGGTGACCACCACCAGCGCAGAGGTACGACGGGCAAGGTGCTGTGCGAGCCAGGACACCGCCTCGACGTCGAGGTGGTTGGTCGGCTCGTCGAGCACGATCAGGTCGTGCTCGCCGAGCAGCAGCCGGGCCAGCGAGCAGCGCCGCCGCTCGCCACCGGAGAGCGCGGCCACCTCCCGGTCCAGCGGGATGCCGGCGAGCAGCACCTCGACGATCTCGCGGGTGAAGGAGTCGGCCGCCCACTCGTGCTCCGCGAGCTCGCCGAGCACGGCCCGCTGCACGGTCGCGGCCGGGTCGAGGTCGTCGCCCTGGGTGAGGTACCCCAGGTGCAGGCCGCGCGATCGCGACACCCGCCCATGGTCGGGCTCCTCGAGGCCGCCGATGATCCGCAGCAGGGTGGTCTTGCCGTCACCGTTGCGGCCGACCACGCCCACGCGCTCGCCCGCGCCGATGCCGAGGCTCACGCCGTCGAGCAGCGGCCGGATCCCGTAGGACTTGTGGACGCGTTCGAGGTTGACGAGGTTCGGTGCAGGGGTGGCCATCAGGGGGCTATCGCATCACAGCGTCGCGACGACGTGCGCGCCGGGCACCGGCGCCGGCGCGACCAGGGCCGTGACCCCGGCCCCCCGGAGGTGGTCGCGCACGGCCAGCGCCTGCGCCTCCTCCGCGGCGAGGAACAGGCAGGTCGGCCCGGACCCCGACAGCAGCGACCCGAGCGCCGGGGGCTCGCCGCCGAGCTTCAGCAAGCCCGCCAGGTCGGGGCGCAGGGTCAGGGCCGGCGCCTCGAGGTCGTTGCCCAACGCGGCGGCCAGCGCGGCGGGGTCGCCGGTCGCGAGGGCGTCGAGGAGGCCACCGGGGACCTCCGGCTCCGGCACGACCGCCCCGGCGTGGCGCCGGTCGAACTCCGCGAACACCGCCGGGGTGGACAGCCCGGTCTCCGAGGTGGCCACCACCCACCAGTAGCTGCCGGCGTCATCGACCGGGGTCACCAGCTCCCCGCGCCCGGTCCCGGCGGCGGTCCCACCGACGAGACAGAACGGCACGTCGCTGCCGAGCTCGGCGGCCAGCCGGAGCAGCTCGTTGCGGGGCAGGTCGAGCCCCCACAGCTTGTGGCAGGCGAGCAGCGCCGCAGCGCCGTCGGTGCTCCCGCCCGCCATCCCGCCGGCGACCGGGATCCGCTTGTGGATGCTCATCTCCACCGCGGCGTCGGCGACTCCGGCGTGCTCGGCGAGCAGGGCGGCGGCGCGGAGCGCGAGGTTCCCCGGCCCGGTCGGTACGTCGGTCACGTCCACGCCGTCCCCCACCACGCTGAGGGTGGTGGCCGAGGAACGGCGGACCGTGACCTCGTCGTACAGGCCGATCGCCTGGTAGACGGTGGCGAGGGTGTGGAAGCCGTCGGGACGTGCCGGCCCCACACCGAGGTGCAGGTTGATCTTGGCCGGAGCCGCGACGGTGACCGAGCCGGGGACGGGGTGGTTCACGCCGCCCCACCCTGCCGTCCGAGCGCGAGTCCCTCGGCGACGCGGGCGAACTCCTCGACGCCGAGCGACTCCCCGCGCGCCATCGGGCTGACCCCGGCGTGCGCGAGCGCGGCCTCGGCGGCCTCCGCGGAGCCGGCCATCGCCTTCAGCGTGGAGCGGAGCGTCTTGCGGCGCTGGGCGAACGCGGCGTCGATCACCGCGAACACCTGCTCGCGGCTCACCGAGACCGCCGGCGGGTCGCGGCGCTCCCAGGCGACGAGACCGGAGTCGACGTTGGGCGCCGGCCAGAACACGTTGCGTCCGATGGCGCCCGCGCGCCGGACGTCGGCGTACCACGCGGCCTTCACCGACGGCACGCCGTAGGTGCGTGACCCGGGAGGTGCGGCGAGCCGGTCGGCGACCTCGGACTGCACCATCACCAGGCCCTTGCGCAGCGACGGCAGCAGGGAGAGCAGGTGCAGCAGCACCGGCACCGAGACGTTGTAGGGCAGGTTCGCCACCAGCGCGGTGGGCGCCGGTCCGGGCAGCGAGGTCACCCGCAGCGCGTCGGCCTCGACGACCTCGAGCCGGTCGGCGTGGTCGGGGGCGAACTCTGCGACCGTCCCCGGCAGCGCGGCGGCCAGCACCGGGTCGACCTCGATCGCGACCACGCGCGAGACGCTGCCGAGCAGCGCGAGGGTCAGCGAGCCGAGGCCCGGGCCGACCTCGACCACGACGTCGTCGGGCTCGAGCTCGGCGGCGCGGAGGATCCGGCGGACGGTGTTGGCGTCGATCACGAAGTTCTGCCCGCGCTGCTTGGTGGGCCGGATCCCGAGCGACTCGGCCAGCGAACGCACATCCGCCGGACCGAGAAGCCTCGGTCCGGCGGATGTCATGTCCTCGCTCACGCGGACGAGCCTAGAGGCTCCTCCGGTGGGTCACTGGGGCAGGCCGAGCTGCTGCGAGCAGTGCGGCCAGGAGCCGTAGCCGCCGTTGGCGTCACGGACCTTCTCCGCGATCGCGATCTGGGTCTCGCGGCTCTGCTCGTGCGGGTAGCCCGGGCCGCCGTACGCCTGCCAGGTGCTCAGGCTGAACTGGAGGCCGCCGTAGTAGCCGTTGCCGGTGTTGATCGCCCAGTTGCCACCGGACTCGCACTGCGCGAGCTGGTCCCAGACGGTGTCGCCGCTGGCGAAGTTCGCCTTCGGCGCCGGCTGCGACTTGGTGCCGACCTTGACGATCGCGTCGACCGGCTCGCGGAGCACGGTGGTCTCCAGCGCCTTGCGCTTGACCAGCTTGCCGTTCTCGTAGCGCAGCTTGTAGAGCACCTTCTGCGAGCCGTCGCGGCCCTCGCGGACGGTCTCGGTCTCGCCCTCGAACATCGAGTCGTCGGAGCGCTCGGTGGTGCCGAAGTCGACCGCCTCGGTGACCTTGCGGGTCACGACGCGGACCTTGGTCACCACGATCTTGTCGCCGTCCTCGATCTCGGCGTTGCGGCCGGGCTTGATCTCGTCGAGCTTGCCGACCTTCACCCCGAGGTCGTCGAGCGCCTCGGAGACGGTGAGCGCCGGGACGGTCACGGTGCGGACCTTGCGCGGCCCGTGCTTCAGGGCGATGCGCTTGGGGGTGACCACGTCGAGGTCGAGACCCTCACGCGAGATCTCCGCACCACGGCTGACCGACAGCTCGGCGCCGTCGTAGCGCAGGCCGAGCTCGTCGAGCGCGGAGGTCACGTCGGTGGCGGTGACCCAGTAGCTCTTCTCCTCGCCGTCCACGGTGAGAGCGAGCTCCCGGGCGTAGCGGACCGCGATCCGGGTGCCGTCGTTGACCCTGCTGTCGAGTGCCGGCGCGACCACGTCGCGCTCCCCCACCTCGACGCCCTCGGCCTCGAGCACGTCGGCGACGGTGCCGCCGAGGGTGCTGACCTGGTCGGCCTCACCGTCCACGGACAGGGTGACGGTCTTGCTCATCGCGGCGTAGCCGACGGTGGTGGCGAGAAGCGCGGCGACCACACCCACCACGAGGGCGACGAGGGTCAGGCGGCTCTTGCTGAGAAGTGCGATGGAACTCCGCACGATGCTCCAATGATGGTGCTCCCCGGGCCGCAGGACGTCCGGCGCACGTGGGACACAGAGGCTCCCCCCACGCTCCGGCCAGGGGCCGGGAACCTGCGAGAACCCTCTTCGGCGCCGTCCGAAAGCTTCCCCACTCCCGGCCAACAGTCACAAGACGATAACGGCGATGCTTCCCCCGACAAAGCCGAACCACGCCGATCGTGACTCGATTCACGGAGTTGACTAGTCAGATCGGGCTACCTGCAGGGGTCGATCACCGCCCCCACGGGCCCCCGAACGCCGCGTCGGTGTTCGCGTCGACCGCCTCGCAGAGCTCCTCGAGATCGGCACCGAGGGTCTGCGCCATCGACCGCAGCGTGACCGGGACCAGGTACGACGCGTTCGGCCGGCCGCGGTAGGGCATCGGGGTGAGGTACGGCGCGTCGGTCTCGACGAGGACCCTGTCGCGCGGGGTGACCCGCAGCGCCTCGCGCAGCGGCTCGGCGTTCTTGAACGTCACGGTGCCGGCGAACGACAGCCACGCTCCCCGGTCGAGGCAGGCCCGGGCGAAGTCGGCGTCGCCGGAGAAGCAGTGCATCACCACGCGCTCGGGCACGCCCTCCTCGTCGAGGATCCGCAGCACGTCCTCGTGCGCGTCGCGGTCGTGGATTACCAGGGTCTTGTCGAGCCGCTTCGCCATGTCGATGTGGCGGCGGAACGACTCGTGCTGGGCTGCCCGGCCGTCCTCGCCGGTGCGGAAGTAGTCCAGCCCGGTCTCCCCCACCGCCCGGACCCGGTCGCTGCCCGCGGCGAGCCGCTCGATCACCGCGAGCGCCTCGTCGAGCCTGCCGTCCGCGGCGAGCAGCGGTGCCTCGTTGGGGTGCAGCGCGACCCCGGCGACCAGCGCGTCGAAGCGTTCCGCGGCGTCCACGGCCCACTGGGCACCGGGCAGGTCACAGCCGATCTGCACGATCCTCGGGACGCCGACCGCCGCGGCCTCGGCGAGCGCCTCCTCGACCGGGAGCCAGGAGCCGTCGGCGATGTCGAGGTGGCAGTGGTTGTCCACCACCGGGCGAGGCAGCGGCTCCGGTGCCGGGGGCCGGCTGCGGTCACGCCGCTCACCCGAGTCGCCCTTCTCGGCACGGTCACGGATCGGTGCGTCGGGTGCCATGCGGCGGAGTCTACGAGGGGCGGCTACGCCTTCTTGTGCACGGCGTCGTAGACCACCCGCTTCGGTAGGCCGGCCAGCCGGGCGACCTCCAGGATCGCGTCCTTGCGCGTGCTGCCCTGCGCCTCGGCGTCGGCGACCAGCTCGGCCAGCGAGGTCGGGTCGGTGGGCACGTCGGCGGTCGCGGTCGCTCCCTCGACGACCAGCGTCACCTCGCCGCGGACCCCGTCGGCGGCCCATGCGGCGAGGTCGGCCAGCCCTGCCCGTCGTACCTCCTCGTGGGTCTTGGTCAGCTCCCGGCACACGGCCGCCCGGCGGTCGGCGCCGAACGCATCGGCCATCGCGGCGAGGGTCGCCTCGGTCCGGTGCGGTGCCTCGAAGAAGACCATCGTCCGCTCCTCCGCGGCCAGCGCCCCCAGCCGCCGCGCGCGCTCGCCGGCCTTGCGGGGCAGGAACCCCTCGAAGCAGAACCGGTCCACCGGCAGCCCGGAGACCGCGAGTGCGGTGAGCACCGCCGAGGGCCCCGGTACGGCGGTCACCCGGACGTCGCGCTCGACGGCGGCGGCGACGAGCCGGTAGCCGGGGTCGGACACCGACGGCATGCCGGCGTCGGTGACCAGCAGCACCCGCTGCCCCTCCTCGAGGGCCTCCACCAGCTGCGGGGTCCGGGCGGCCTCGTTGCCCTCGAAGTAGGACACCACCCGGCCGGTGATCTCCACGCCGAGGTCGGCGCAGAGCCGCTTGAGCCGGCGGGTGTCCTCGGCGGCGACGACGTCGGCGCCGGCGAGCTCCTCGGCCAGCCGGGGCGGCGCGTCGGCCACCTGCCCGATCGGGGTGGCCGCGAGGACGAGGACGCCGGAGTGGTTCACCCGGCGCATCATGCCACCGGCCTAGCATGGGCGCGTGACGACGACCCTGGAGCGGCCTCCGCGTGAGCACCGGCGGACGATGGGGCTGTCCCGCACCGCCGACGGCCGCCCCGTCCCGAGCGCCCGTCGCCGCCTGGTCCCCGTCTCACGCGGGCTCGACCGCCGTACCGGCTGGGTGGCGACCCTGGTCGTCACCGCCCTGGCCGGGTTTCTGCGCTTCTGGCGGCTCGGGAACCCGCACGAGTTCCTGTTCGACGAGACCTACTACGCCAAGGACGCCTGGTCGCTGCTGAAGAACGGGTTCACCACCGGCTACGTCGACGGGGCGAACAACAAGATCCTCGTCGGCCGGCTCGACGGGCTGTTCACCGACTCGCCGAGCATGATCGTGCACCCCGAGGTCGGCAAGTGGCTGATCGCGCTGGGCGAGGCGGCGTTCGGGATGGACCCGTTCGGGTGGCGGGTCGCCTCGGCCGTCGTCGGCACGCTGTCGGTGCTGGTGATGATCCGGCTCGCGCGGCGGCTGACCGGGTCGACGCTGCTCGGCTGCACCGCGGGCCTGCTTCTGGCCTTCGACGGGCTGCACTTCGCGATGTCGCGGTTGGCGCTGCTGGACATCTTCATGACCTTCTTCCTGCTGGCCGCGGTGGCTGCCCTGGTCGCCGACCGGGACTGGACCCGGCTGCGGATGGCCCGGCTCACCCCGGTCGGCTGGACCGCGTCCGCCTCGGACTGGGGGCCGGTGCGCGGGCTGCTGTTCCGGCCGTGGCTGCTGGTCGCCGGCGTGCTGTTCGGGCTCGCGGTGGGGACCAAGTGGAACGCGCTGTTCCCGTTGGCGGCGTTCGGCCTGCTGGTGTGGGCGTGGAACGCGGGCGCCCGCCGCTCCCTCGGCATCCGGCGGGCGTGGCTGCGCTCGGCGCTGGTCGACGCGGTCCCGGCGTTCGTGCACCTGGTCGTGGTCGCCTTCGTCGTCTACGTGCTGTCCTGGACCGGCTGGCTGATGCATGCCGCGGAGTACGAGCAGGCGCTCTCCGACACCCAGTACGGGCCCTACTGGGGCTCCTACATCGAGACCGACGCCGACGGACTCGGCGAGGTCACCCAGTCACTGCGGTCCCTGTGGAACTACCACCAGGACGTCTACACCTTCCACACCCAGGGCCTGCTGGAGTCCGAGCACGTCTACCAGTCCGACCCCAAGGGCTGGCTCGTGCTGAACCGGCCGGTCGGCGTCGACGCGGACCTCGACATCCAGCCGGGACAGCAGGGCTGCGAGGCGGCCGAGGGCAGCACCTGCCTGCGCCAGATCCTGCTGCTCGGCACCCCGGTGCTCTGGTGGGGCGGGGCGCTGGCGCTCGGCTACGCGCTGTTCGCCTGGGCGGCAAGGAGGGACTGGCGGTTCGGTGTCGCCGTGGTCGGCGCGGCCGCGACCTGGCTGCCGTGGCTGAGGTACGACGACCGCCCGATCTTCTCGTTCTACGCGCTCGCCACGCTGCCGTTCACGGTGATCGCGGTGACCCTGCTCATCGGGCACCTGCTCGGCACCGCGCGCACGTCGTACCGCCGCCGGATGTGGGGAACCGCCGTCGCCGGGGCGTTCGTGGTGCTCGTCGTGGTGAACTTCGCCTGGTTCTGGCCGGTGTACACCGACGAGCTGGTCACCACCCGGGAGTGGCTGCAGCGGATCTGGTTCCGGGCCTGGATCTGACCCCGGCTCAGCGGCCGTAGACCCGCTGCGCGACTGCCTTCTTCGCCTCGACCAGCCCGGCCAGTGCCGTGCCGAACCCGGCGTCGCCGTGCGTCTCGGGGGCCGGCTCGCCCGGGGTGCCGATCACCCAGCGCGAGCCCTTGTCGACCAGGTCCTGGTGGCCGACGTCGTCGTAGCCGGCCTTGATCGGGAACGCGACACCCCACGCGCCCGCGGCGGCTGCAGCCAGGTGAAGCGCCTCCCGCGTGGTGATCCAGCGCTGGCCACGGCGCGCGGGGAGACCTTCGCGCCAGACCTCGGTGAACGGGTAGAAGCGCATCCCCGGCAGCTGGGACTCGACCAGCTCGAAGACCACGCGGTCCTGGCCCGGGATGGCCTCGACGTAGCCGATCTTCTCCGGCCGCAGTCCCCACGCCTTGGCGGTCTCGACGACGCTGGTCGCGAGCGCCTCGACGTCACCGTCGAGGAGGTCGGACTGCATGCAGACCATGGTGGACACGCTGTCGCGCTGGTCGTAGACGTCGGCGCTCTCACCGAGCAGGGCGTCGTCGCCGGTGTCGGTGGCGGCTTCGCTCGAGAGCAGCGCGCGGGACTGGGCGTCCCGGACGTCGAGCACCGCGAAGCCGGTGGTGAGCTCGTCGAGCAGCGCAGCCGGAGCCGCGCCGGGCAGCAGGCCGTTGCCGGTCATCGCCACGTGCTTCCCGAAGTCCGCGGCGAGCGCCTGCCCGGCGGCCAGGAAGGTCAGGTGACGAGGCCAGATCGCGTTGACGTAGCCGCCCCCGATCACGTGGAAGACGTCGACGGTCTGCAGCAGCTCGATGCCCGCGGCCCGGTGGGCGTAGCCGAAGCCGGGCTGGCGGACCGCCTGCGCCGCGAACCGGACGACCTCGTCGGGGTCCTCGCTCGGCGCCGCCCAGCCGATCCGGAACAGCGTGTCGACGAACCGGACGTGGGGGTGGAGGTCGCCGAGGAAGAGCTGGGCGCCGCCGGGGTTCGGGCAGTCGAGGTACACCTCCGCGTCGGGCTCGGTCGCCGCCAGGTGACGCAGCCAGGCCGCCGCGACGGCCTCGTCGCCGTAGTACGGGTAGCCCGAGGACCCCACCAGATAGATCCGGCGACCTGCCATGCGTTTGACTCCTCAGCTCCTCGAGGGACGGTGCCGTCCGCCCGTACCCGGCGCTGCGAAGGCTAACGCACCGGAGCGCGCGCGAGGCGGCACCGCGCGGGGTCGGCCCGCCGGACCCGAGCCGTGACCGGACCAGACATTTCACAAGGGCGCAATGATTTCGAGCCGCCAGACGTTCTTATTCGTGGGTTGGCTTACTCGAGCCGACCTCCTCCATAGAGACACCCCCGGCCGGTCCCCCACATACTGCCGGGGGTGTTTCGTGTGCGGCCCCGCGGGGGGCCCGGCCCGGGGACGGATCCGGCGCACCCGGCATCCCGGGCGTCGGCTCGCTCACAACCTTCGGGGGCGTACCGACACACGGGTGACACAAGGTGCATAGCCTGCTGGCGAACTGGCTTCGGGCTTGCCACCATCGTGTGCGGCACGGGTCATTCCCCCCAGCTCGGACCCGCCCGCCACCCAGCGCCCGAGTCCCCGGAGCAACCATGAACGAATACCGCCTGCCCATCACGAGCAGCGTCGTCGTCGACCTCGTCGGACCTGAGGGCCCGACCCCGGTGGAGGCCAACCTCCACTACGACCCGACCGACCCCTACGCGGTCGCCGTGCACTTCCTCGTGGACGGTGCGACGGTCCGGTGGGTGTTCAGCCGCGAGCTGTTGATGAGCGGCGTGCACGAACCGGTCGGCGAGGGTGACGTCCGGGTCTCCCCGTCCCTGGACCCCGACGGCCGGGCGGCGCTGCTCCTCACGCTGCAGTCCCCGGCCGGGCGGGCCGTGATCAAGATGCGCTCCCGCGACGTGCTCGACTTCCTCGCGCACACGTCGCGCGCGGTGTGGCCGGGCACCGAGAGCGACCACGTCGACCGCGACGCGGCCGTCAGCGCGCTGGTCGGCGACTGAGACCCCGGGCGACCGGCGCTCAGCGGTCGCGCCACTCCTCCGCGAGCAGGGCGTAGCCGAGCGCGTCGAGCCACTCCCCGGACCGGTGCAGCGACTCCTTGACGGCGTACACCTCACGGCGCATCCCGATCCGCTCCATCAGGCGCCAGGACTGCCGGTTGTCGGCGAAGCAGTTGGCGACCACCCTGCGCAGGCCGAGGTCCTCGAAGGCGAGCCGGACCAGCTCCTCCACGGCCTCCGTGGCGTACCCCTGACCGCCGTACCCCGGGTCGAGGCACCAGCCGATCTCCGCCTGGACACCCTGCGCGCGCTCGCGCACCTCGGCCTGCGACCAGGCGTCCTCCACCGCGAGCATCAGGTCACCGATGACCTCGCCGTCGAGCTCGACCAGCAGCGTCTTTGCCAGACGGTCCGGCGTCGAGAACTTCTCCGCGAACGCGGCGCGCTCGGTGGGAGCCGAGGTCAGCCAGCGGCCGACCTCCTCGAGCCGCCGGTAGCGCCACACCGCGTCCACGTCCGCCTCGGTCGCAGGCCGCAGCGTCAGCCGCTTCGTGAGGACGGGCCAGGAGATCTCGGCGAACGAGGGGGTCATGGACCTCATCGTGCACCCGGACGCCAGGGCGCTGCGATCGATTATCACGGGGCCGGCGGGTCACGGACGAGACGGACATTGCGGAGAAAGGCCCCGAAACGCTCTTGGACTTCCTAGGCTGGGCGACTGACGGTCGGCCCTGAGCGCCCGGCCGTCGGTGTGGTGCAGCAACCTCTCTCGGTACGGAGGCCGGACTTGGCTGGATCGTCTGCCGGTACGGCGGTGCCCGACATCGCCACGCTCCTCGAGATCGTCGTCGAGGCCCGCGTGCGCACCGTCTTCCAGCCGATCGTCGACCTCGAGACCGGTGAGGTGCTCGCGCTCGAGGCGCTGAGCCGCGGTCCGGCCGGCCCCTACGAGGCGCCCACCGAGCTGTTCCGTGCCGCCGGCGCCGTCGGGCTGACCGACAAGCTGGACCACGCCTGCTTCCTCGCCGCACTCCGCAACGCCTCCGAGCTGCAGCTGCAGGAGCCGATCGCGCTGTTCGTCAACGTCGAGCCGGGCGCGATCGCCACCGCACCCCTCGACGACCTCGCCGCACTCACCGAACGCGGCGCCCGGCTGCGCGTCGTCGTCGAGATCACCGAACGTGCCCTGGCCAGCCGGCCGGCGGAGCTGCTGACCGCTGCCGAACGGGTCCGACAGCTCGGCTGGGCGATCGCGCTCGACGACGTGGGGGTCGACTCCGCCTCCTTGACGTTCATGGACCTGCTGCGACCCGACATCGTCAAGCTGGACCTGGCCCTGGTCCAGGACCAGCCCTCGCGCGCCGTGGCCGAGGTGATCCACGCGGTCAACGCCTACGCCGAGCGCAGCGGGGCGCTCGTCCTGGCCGAGGGGATCGAGACCGCCGAGCACCTCGAGATGGCCCGGGCGCTCGGCGCGACCCTGGGCCAGGGCTGGCTCTTCGGCCGTCCGGACCCGCGGCCCGCCGGCGTGGGCCACGACCGGTGGCTCTTCCCGCGGCCACCCGCCGGGATCAGGTCCGAGCAGTCGCTGCTCTCAGCCTTCTCGCACGTGCCGCGCAGCATGCCCGTACGACGGTCGACCAAGCGGCTGCTCATCGAGCTGAGCAAGCAGCTGGAGCGAGAGGCGATGCGGGCCGGCGAGATCGCGATGCTGGCCGCCACCTTCCAGCACGAGGCGCAGTTCACCCCGGACACCGCCCGGCGTTACGAGGGCCTGTCCGACGCGACCGGCTTCGTCTGCGCGATCGCTGCCGGCCTGCCGGCGGACCCGGTGCCGGGGGTGCGCGGCGCGACGCTCGGCCCGTCCGACCCGATGCTCCAGGAGTGGAACGTCGTGGTGGTGCACCCGCACTTCACCGCCGCCCTGCTCGCACGGGACCTCGGCGACGCCGGTCCGGAGCTCGAGCGGCGGTTCGACTACGTGCTCACCTACAAGCGGGAGCTGGTCACGGCCGCCGCACGCACGCTGCTGTCCCGGATCGCGCCCCACCACTAGGCTCGCCGGACCCAGGAGGGACCGAGGTGCACCCATGACGCAACAGCCGCCGGCGCGGCCACGACTGGTGTCCGGCGATGAGCCGGCCACCGACGCCCGCGTGGCCGCCGTACTCGAGGTTCTCGGCGGCGCGAGCGTGCCCGAGGTCGCGCGACGCTGGTCGGTCGACGCCACGGTGCTGCACCGCTGGGTCTCCGCCTTCGTCGACGCCGGCACCGCGCAGGTGACCAACCGACCGGACCCGAGGGCGGCGAGCCAGCGTGACCGGTTCCTGGCGGCGTTCGCGCACGAGCTGCGGACGCCGTTGACCGTCGCCCGGGGCTGGGTGGCGATGCTGCTCGACGACGACGTGCCGCCCGGCATGGCCGGCGGGCTCACACGCCTCGACGACGCGCTCGGGCGGCTGGCCGAGCGGGTGTACGACGTGGAGCTGCTGGCGGCTGCGTCGTTGGGCCGGTTGCGCCTGTCCCCGGAGCCGGTCACCGTCGGCGACCTGGCCGCCGACCTGCCGGGCGTCGGCCCGGTCGGT
>JBMOMG010000071.1:33519-37594 GCA_049323155.1 Actinomycetota bacterium
GGTGGAGCCGGTCCCAGCACCGAGGTCGCCGTCGACCCCGCGCTCTTCCGGAGGGTCTTGCGCGACCTGTGGGAGGCCGGCCACGCCCTGCCCGAGCCGCGTTCGTTGCGGGTCGAGGTGGAGACCGCAGCGCCGTGGATGGAGCTGCGGGTGGTCCGCGACGGCGACCCGATCGACCCGCAGGTGCTGCAGGCACTTTTCGAGCCGTTCGACCTCAACGACGACGCCACCGGCGTTACGATCGGCCTCTATCTCGCCCGCGCCCTCACCGTGGCCCACGGCGGCACGATCGGGGTGGACCAGGACGAGCGCGGCGCCGTGCTGTGGGTGCGGGTCCCGCTCCGCCCGTCTGCGATGTCGCCAAGCGCCCCCACCGTGGAGGAAGACCGATGACGTTCAAGCTCGCCTGCGGTGACGTGATGCCCGGCTGCACCGCCCGCTTCGAGAGCCCCGACCGCGACGTGCTGCTCGCCGAGGTCGCCCGGCACGCCGGCGACGAGCACGGCATCACCGAGCTCACGCCGGAGGTCGTCCGCGCCGTCGAGGACAAGATCGCCGTCTCCGCCTGACGCCGCCGCTGTCCTCAGGCCAGCTGCAGGGTGGTCACGCAGGTCGGCGCCTCCTCGTCGGTGGCGAAGTCCATCTCGGCGGTCTTGCCGTCGTAGCTGACGCGCAGCGTGCCCTCGATGTCGCGTGGCAGCCAGAACCCGACGAACCCGTTGTCGAAGGTGGTCTCGGTCCCGTCGACGAGCACCTCGTCGTTGGTCTCGTCGACGATCTGCACCTCGACGTCGGTCGCGCCGAGCTCGCCCTTGCAGGTGGTCAGCGAGTGGTAGAAGCACTCGTGCGTCTGGTCGACGTACGGCGCGACCGAGAGGTAGAACCGGTCCTCGGGCAGGGCCAGGCCGTACTCCTCGCCACCGGAGGAGACCAGGAGCTCGTCGACGCGGACCGACGCCATCAGGTCTGTCGGACGGTCCTCGCCACCGAGCCGGTCGAGGTGGTCGACGATCTCGACGGTCTCCATCCCTTCGAGGCCGAAGTTCGCCAGCAACGGCTCCGCCGCGGCCGGCACGCTGGACGTCGCGGCCTCCGGAGACTCTGCCGTCTCCGTGGAGCCGCCGCTCGTCGAACAGCCGGCGAGCAGCAGCCCTGCGACGGCAGTGGCGATGGCAGCGCGTGTGAGCTTCGTCCTCATCAGGGGTCCCCCGTGGGTAGCAGGTGCGGTATCGGCGTTTGCGGACCGTCGGTCCGTTGGTCCGTTGACGCAAGGGTCCCTGATCGGCCGGCCGCAGACGAGGCCGAAGGTCCCGACGTGGTGGACCGGAGGGCCCTCACGGGGCCGAGAGGCCGAACGCCTCGGGCAAAGCTCCGCGTCCGACGCAGGTGAGCCGGGCGACCGCGGCGGCCGCGACGTGTGCGACCGATGGGAGAGCGGCGGGTCCTAACCCCGGCTCACCGGTCGCGCAGCCACGTGGTGGGCGATCAGCGCGTGCTGGTCCTCCCCCACCGGCCCGTCCGGCGAGACGTGCACGGTCGCCTCGACGAGCTTGGGCACCTCGTGGAGCAGGCGGTGGTGCGCCTCGATCGCGATCCCGTGCGCCTCGGTGACGCTGAGCTCGGGGTCCACCGCGATGCCCGCCTCCGCGCGCACCCGGTGCCCCACCCAGCGCACCTTGACGTCCTCGACCGCCAGCACCCCGGGTGTGGTGGCCAGAGCGGACTCCGCGGCGGTCACCAGCTCGGGGTCGACGGCGTCCATGAGCCGGCGGTAGACGTCGACCGCCGCGGACCTGAGCACGAACAGGATGGCGACGGTGATCAGCAGTCCGACGATCGGGTCGGCGAGGGGGAAGCCGGCCAGCACGCCGAGCGCCCCGCCGACCACCGCCAGCGACGTGAACCCGTCGGTGCGCGCGTGCAGGCCGTCGGCGACCAGCGCGGCCGAGCCGATCTCGCGGCCCACCCTGATCCGGTAGACCGCCACCATCTCGTTGCCGACGAAGCCGATCACCCCCGCCGCGACCACCGCCCAGGCGTAGTCGACCTGCTGCGGGTCAGCGATCCGGCGCACCGACTCCCAGCCGGCGAGCAGGGCCGACAGCGCGATCATCGCGACGATGAACACCCCCGCGAGGTCCTCGGCCCGGCCGTAGCCGTAGGTGTAGCGGCGAGACGGCGCTCGCCGACCCAGCACGAACGCCACCCACAGCGGCAGGGCCGTCAGCGCATCCGAGAAGTTGTGGATCGTGTCCGCGAGCAGGGCCACCGACCCGGTGGCGACGACGACCAAACCCTGGAGGAGCGCCGTCACGCCAAGCGCGACGAGACTGACCTTCACCGCCCGGATGCCCCGCGCACTGGTCTCCAGCGCGGCATCGACCGAGTCCGCGGCATCGTGGCTGTGCGGCCGGAACATCCCCAGCACGAACCCCTTCAGCCCCTGCGGGTGGTCGTGGTCGTGTCCGTGGTCGTTCCCGTTGTTGTTGTGGTCCCCGTGCCCGTGTGCGTGACCGCGGTCAGCGCCGTGATCGTGGTCGTGGTCGTGCTGCGGCTCGTGCGTCATCTGCTTCTCACATCGGGGGCGTGGCGTGTGGGACCGGGTGGGCCGGAGGCCGGGGGCCGGAGGCCGGAGGCGGAGGCCGGAGGCGGAGGCCGGAGCAAGTCTAGGAGGACGGCGCACCGACCCCGTAGCAGCGTGCGTCCTCTATCACGCGACGCCCGTCGGCGGGTGGGATTGCGGCTTCCCGCCCGCGACGGCCGAGGCCGACCTAGCCTCCTGGCGAGAAACCAGCCACCACCCGGGGGAACAAGAATGCACGTATCGCACCGGTTCACCGCGGCCCTCGCCGCCGTCGCACTCACCGGCACCGTCACCGCCGTCGCCGTGCCCGCGCACGCCGTCGGGGACAAGGACTGTTCCGACTTCGGTTCGCAGAAGGCCGCTCAGCTGTTCTTCATCAGCAACGGCGGACCCTTCTCCGACCCGCACCGGCTCGACGCCGACGGCGACGGCGTGGTCTGCGAGTCGCTTCCGGGCCCGTACTACTTCGGCACCTCGGCGCCAACGGCTCCCAAGCCGGCCCCGAAGCCCGAGCCCAAGCCCGACGTGCTCAAGCAGTACGCCCGGGTCATCAAGGTCACCGACGGCGACACGATCCGGGTGCGCCTGGCCGGCGGTGCCCGCAAGAACGTCCGCCTGATCGGGATCGACACCCCCGAGGTGCACGGCGGCACCGAGTGCGGCGGCCCGCAGGCGTCGCGCTCACTCAAGCAGCTGCTGCCGCTCCGGACCCGGGTCCTGCTGGTCTCCGACCCGAGCCAGGACCGCGTGGACCGGTACGGCCGACTGCTGCGGTACGTGATGAAGAACGGCAAGGACATCAACCGAGCCCAGGTCTTCCGCGGCTGGGCCGAGGTGTACGTCTACGCCGGCAAGCCGTTTCTCCGCACCGTCGGCTACCGGCTGTCCGAGCGGAAGGCGAAGGCCTGGCCGCGCGGCATCTGGAAGTCCTGCCGCTGACCCGACCACCTACGGCGGGCCAGGACCGAGCAGCCAGACCGACCCGTAGGCCATCGCGGCCGCGGTGACGAGCGCGAGCATCGTCACCGCGAGCCCGGTACGGCGTTCAGCCAGCCATCGAGCCGGCGGGAACAGGAGCGGGAAGGCCGGGAGGAGGTACCTCGGCTTCGAGCCGAAGTACCCCGACGTGGTGAGCGCCAGGGCGACCAGGCCGACCGTGAACACGACGAGGGGCAGCGGTTGGCGCTGCTTGACGCACAGTGCCAGGACCCAGACCAGCAGGCCGAGGCCGGCGACCACCAGGACGCCGCTCACCGGAGAAGGTCCGGCGAGAAGCTCGCCGATCCAGGTCAGGAAGGCAGCCCCGCCGTCGAAGCCGTTCTCCCACCCGTTCGTCACGTCGAAGTAGCCGGTGGTGCTGCCGACCCGCCGGCCCACCCAGACCAGGTAGCCGACCAACCCGAGCGGGGCGATCACCGCAGCGAGCAGCGGCCGCCACCGCGAACCGGCGTGCGGGCCGCGGTGCGCGCCACCCCGCAGACCGTGTGCCAT
>JBMOMG010000072.1:0-2654 GCA_049323155.1 Actinomycetota bacterium
TGTCAAGGGCCAGTAGGAACCGCCCAGTGGCGGTCATGAGGCCTGCCCGCTGACGGTCACGAGAGTTGCCCGGTGGTGGCCATGGGATCTGCCCACGGGGGCTGCGGCCACCATCGACCAGGGTGCTCAGCTCAAGGGGCTCACCCCCTGGCCGGCCAGTGCCTGGGTGAGTCGCACTGACTCACCTGAGGTTTGGCAGACGTGGGCGTGGTGCAGGAGCCGGTCAACGGTGGCGGTGGCCAGCGTCTTGGGCATCAGCTCGTCGAATCCGGCCGGGTGCAGGTTCGATGAGATCGCGACCGATCGCTTCTCATAGGCGGCGTCGACGAGCCGATAGAGCCCCTCGGCGGCGTCGGCTGCGACGGGCAGCAGGCCGATGTCATCGACGATGACCAGGTCGGCGCGTAGCACGCGGGCGATGGCCTTGGTGACGGTGTCGTCCGCGCGGTGGCGGCGCAGCAGCACGCCGAGGTCTTCCAGGGTGAACCAGGCGACCTTCAACCCGGCCTCGACGGCCTGCTGACCGAGGGCTTCCAGGAGAAACGTCTTGCCCGTCCCGGACGGGCCGCACACGACGAGGTTCTCGCGGCGGTGGACCCATTCCAGTGTGCGTAGCGCCTGCTGGGTCGGGGCTGGGATCGAGGAGATCTCGGGCTGCCAGGCATCGAAGGTCTTCCCGGTCGGGAACCCGGCCGCGGCTCGTCTGGTGGCCAGTGCGGAGCGCTCCCGGCCGGCGACCTCCTCGGCGAACAGCGCCTTGAGGACCTCGGCGGGCTCCCAACGCTGGGCCTTCGCGGTCGCGACGACCTCGGGGGCGTGGGCACGGATGTGGGGCAGCCGCAGCTTGCGCAGAAGGTCCTCCAGGTCGGCGGGCAGCGGCGGCGCGGTGCTGACCGGGCTCGTGGTCGTGGCGGTGGTCTTCACGCGATCACCTGCTCGTCGCTGCCCGATGCCTGCACCGGCGCTCCGAGTCGTGCCCACGCGCTGGTGCCCTGGGTCAGCGAGGACTCCTCACTGGCCCGATGCTCACCTGCCTTCGGTGCTCGTGCGTGGTGGTCCAGGATCGAGGACAGGTCGGCTTCGGCGAACCGGCCGTGGACCGCGGCGTGGCCCAGTGCCCAGTCGACCTCGACGGGGTCGAACAGCTTGGCCAGCGCGAGCGCTTCGGTCATCTTCACGCGCATCCGCGGTGTGCCCGCGGCGGCGGCCTCGACCAGCCACAGCCTCGCGCCCTCGCCCAGGTCGAGGAACTCCGCTTCCGCGGCGTTCTTCGCGCGCGGCCGGCGGTCCAGCGGCCCTTCGGGCTGGGGTGGGAAGTGCGCGTCGTCGATCTTCGGCGTGCCGGGCGTGGCCCGCTGGTGGCGGGCGACCTCGACCGGCCCGTCCTCGCCGACGTGGACGATGACGACCTGCTCATCGGCGCCGACGCCGTAGGTGCGGACCCACACCGTCGCCCCGAGCAGGGTGTGCGGGACCGAGTACTGGCCGGACTCGAAGGTCACCATCGGCGTGTTCGGCGGCACCACCCGGGTGGTGCCGAACGCGACCGTGTGCGGCGTCGTCGGGACCGGGTGCAGCCGGGCCCGCTCCTCGGCGAGCATCTCGACCGGTGGCCGCTTCGTCACCCGGTGGGGTCGGGTGTTGACCTTCTCGCAGAACTCCAGGCAGGCCGCCTCGAGCTCAGCGAAGCTGGCGTACTGGCCACGCAGGTTGGTGTCCTTCGGGACGAGGTCGGCCTTGCTGATCTTCACCGACGACTCGGTGCCGCCCTTGGACGCCGGATCCGCCGGGACACAGGTGTGCACGGTCACCGAGTAGTGGTGCGCGAACGCCACCAGCTGCGGATTCCTGACCGCGATCCCGGCGATGTGCTCGACCGTGACGGTCTTCTCATTGTCGGTCAGCACGTAGGTCGGCACCCCACCCAGCCGCCGGAACGCCTGGTCGAGGGCAGCGAAGACACTGGGCACGGTCTTGTCGCGCAGCGGGATCACCACCCGGAACCGCGACCAGGCCAGCCACGCCACGAACAACACCGTCTTGACGCCGTCGACCACGGGGCCGTCGCCGTAGTCGTACTGCAGCCACATCCCCGGCTCGGTCACCCACGGGCGGTGCACCCGAACCCGGCCCGCCCGGTAGGCAGCCTTGACCTGCGCGACCGCGCGGCGGGTGGTGCGCTCGGACCCGGCGTAGCCCAGCGCGACGAGCTTCTCGTGCGCGATGTCGGCGCGGACCTTCCCGTGGCTGCGTTCGACCCACTCCTCGACCTTCGGCAGGTACTCATCGATCAGCTGCGGCCGCGCCGCGGCCCGGTCCAGCTCGCCGCCGGCGGCACGGCGCTCGACGTAGTGCTTCACCGTGTGATGGGAGCAGCCGGCCAGCTCCCCGGCATCGCGCAACGACCCGGTCAGGTCGTAGGCATCCAAGATTTCCATGATCTCCTCGGCAGACTTCAACTCATCCCTTCCTCGGGAGCGATAGGGCGCTTCAGCACCGCTCATCGCACCCGAGGAAGGGGCCTCAACCGCGCAGCGCAGCGAGGCAGACGACGTCGTGTCGGGCAGATCCCATGACCGTCAGCGGGCAGGTTTCATGTCCGCCAGCGGGCAGCTTCGTGGCCGTCTCCGGGCAGTTTCTCGTGGCCGCCGACA
>JBMOMG010000073.1:0-36821 GCA_049323155.1 Actinomycetota bacterium
CGGGCGGCCTCGACGAGCCCGTCGAGGTCCTTGCTGACCCGGGCGCGCATCGACAGGGCCTCGAAGATCCGGACCAGGTCGCGGACCGAGACGTGCTCCTCGAGCAACGCCTGGAGCACCCGCTGGATCTCGCCGAGGCTGAGCTGGGCCGGGGTGAGCTCCTCGACCACGGCCGGGTGGCTGCGCTTGACCGAGTCGACCAGCGCCCGGACGTCCTCGCGGCTGAGCAGACGCGAGGCGTGGCTGCGGACGATCTCGGCGAGGTGGGTGGTGACCACCGAGGACCGGTCGACGACGGTGGCGCCGGCGAGCTCGGCCTGGCTGCGCAGCTCGACGGGGACCCACACCGCGGCGAGCCCGAACACCGGCTCCTGGGTGCGCTGGCCGGGGATGTTGTCGAGGTTGTCGCCGATCGCGAGCACGGTGCCCGGGGGCGCCTCGCCGCGGGCGACCTCGATGCCGAACAGCTTGATCGCGTAGGTGCGCAGCGGCAGGTCGAGGTTGTCGCGGGTGCGGACCGGCGGCACGATCACGCCGAGGTCGGTGGCGACCTTGCGACGCAGGGCGCGCACCCGGTCGAGCAGGTCGCCGCCGGAGGTGGTGTCGACCAGGTCGATGATGTCGGCGGACAGCTCCAGCTCGAGCGGGTCGACCCGGATCTCCTCGACGAGCGCCTCGAGCGAGTCGGGGTGCGGGGCGTTGCCGGCCTCGAGCGCCTGCGCGGCCTCGGCGGCCTCCAGCGCGGCGGCCTCCTCGTCGAGCGGCTTCGGTGCCCGCAGCGACAGCCAGAACACCGCACCGCCGGCGATCAGGAACGGCAGCTTCGGCATGCCCGGGATCAGCAGCAGGACGACCGCGGCACCGGCGGCCAGCCGCAGCGGCATCCGGTTGCGGGTCATCTGCGCCATCACGTCGGAGCCGATGTCACCGTCGCTGGCGGACCGGGTGACGATGATGCCGGTGGCGACCGAGAGCAGCAGCGCGGGGATCTGGGAGACCAGGCCGTCGCCGATGGTCAGCAGGCTGTAGGTGTGCACGGCGTCGGAGAAGGTCATCCCCTTCTGCAGCACGCCGACGGTGAACCCGCCGAGCAGGTTCACCAGGGTGATGATGATCGCCGCGATCGCGTCGCCCTTGACGAACTTCGACGCACCGTCCATGGCGCCGTAGAAGTCCGCCTCGGCGGCGACCTCCGCACGGCGGCGGCGGGCCTCGTCGTCGTCGATCAGGCCGGCGTTGAGGTCGGCGTCGATCGCCATCTGCTTGCCCGGCATCGCGTCCAGGGTGAACCGGGCGCCGACCTCGGCGACCCGGCCGGCACCGTTGGTGATGACCACGAACTGGATGACCACGAGGATCGCGAAGACGATGATTCCGACGATCAGCGAGCCGCCGATCACGAAGTGGCCGAAGGTGTCGATCACCTTGCCGGCGTAACCGTCGAGCAGCACCAGTCTCGTTGCGCTGACGTTGAGCGCGAGCCGGAACAGCGTGGCGACCAGGATGATCGCCGGGAACACCGCGAAGTCCAGCGGCTTGTTGACGAACATCGCCGTCATCAGGATCAGCAGCGCGACGGTGATGTTCATCGCGATGAGCATGTCGAGCACCAGTGCCGGCAGGGGCACCACGAGCATGACGACGACGGCCACGACCGCGATCGGGACACCGATCTGGGCCATACGCTTCTGCACTAGGACTGCCTTTCACGCGCACGCGCGGGTCACGGTGCACCGTCCGTGGTGCGTCGAGGCTGCCGTCCTGGCACCTGGGTTATCGGCGGTCCGGGGTCGGACTTGAGCGGTCTGCCCGTTTTGCTCGGGCCGGCTGCCCGTCGTACCGGCTCGCCGGGGGTCGGGGCGCCGGCGCGTCGGCGCTGACTTGCAACGTTCTGCACCGATCTCGCTGCGGGAATGGTGCAGAACGTTGCAAGTGCGGTGCTCGCTGCCCAGAGCGGCCGTTCGCCGGGGCGGTCAGCCGGCCGGAGCGGCAGGGGTACGGCGGCCACGCCCCCGCGCGACGTCGGGCACGGACGTGTCCGTGCGAGGCGTACGGTGCCGTCCGGCCGCCTGGCCCTTGGCCTTGCGGCTGAGGATGAACGCGAGCACCTGCGCGACGGCGTGGTACAGCTCGGCGGGGATCTCCTGGCCGACCTCGCAGCTGGCGTGCAGGGCGCGGGCGAGCGGGATGTCCTCGACCATCGGCACCCGGTTCTCCTCCGCGACCGCGCGGATCCGGGCGGCCACGGCGCCAGCACCCTTCGCGACGACCCGGGGGGTGCCCTTCGACGCCTCGTACTTCAGCGCGACCGCGACGTGCACCGGGTTGACCAGCACGACGTCGGCGGTCGGCACGTCGGCCATCATCCGGTTGCGGGCCGCGGCGAGCTGACGCGAACGGATCGCGCTCTTTACGAGCGGGTCGCCCTCGGTCATCTTGCTCTCGTCGCGGACCTCCTTCTTGGTCATCCGCGTCTGCTTGCCCATCTTGCGGCGCTGGAAGCCGTAGTCGAGCGCGGCGGCGATGACCCCGGCGATCGCGATGTCGCGCATCAGCCCGAGCGCGGTGTCACCGGCGAGGTCGAGCGCGACGTCGAAGGGCACCAGTCCGCCGAGCAGCGGCATGAAGCTCACGATCGCCCGCCACACCAGGAACGCCACGATCGTGCTCTTGGCCAGGGTCTGTCCGCCCTGCCACAGCGCCTGCAGGCCGAAGATCCGCTTGGCGCCCTGGAGCAGGCTCAGCTTGGACAGCTTGGGCTTCATCGACTTGGTCGCCAGGTGCAGACCGCCCTGGCTGACGCCGGCGGCCACCGACAGCACCATCACCATCGAGCCGAGCACGACGAGGATCAGCAGCCCGAGGACCGTGCCCTCGTGCAGCATGCTCGTCACCTTGGCCGGATCCGGGTCCTTGATCAGCGCCAGCGAGCGCAGCATCAGCTCGCGGAGCTTGCCGAAGGCGATGTTCACCAGCCACGGCATGATCAGCGCGATCACGAACAGCGACCCCCAACCACCCAGGTCCTGGGTCCGCGGGATCTTGCCTTCCTTGCGGTTCTCCTTGACCTTCTTCGGAGTCGGTTTCTCGGTCTTCTCCTCACCGCTGCTGCTCACGCCCTCACCTCCCCGCGAGCACCAGGGGTACGACGGACGCCGGCCGGCGTCGCGCGGGGCGTCATCCGATCGCTCCGACGGCGTCGCTGACCGCCTCGAGCAGACGCTCGATCGCGTTGGGCAGCACCGGCAACGACAGGCCGATCAGGAACAGGGTGAGCATGATCTTGGCCGGGAACATCACCATGATCGCGTTGAGCTGCGGGGCCACCTTGGTGAGCAGCGCGAGCCCGAGGTCGGTGATGAACAGGACGCCGATCATCGGCAGCGCGATCTGCACCGCGGAGACGAAGAACACCGTGAACGCCTGCACCAGCACCTGGCCGATGTCGGCGACCTGCCACAGCGTGCCGACCGGCATCCGCTCGAAGGTCTTCAGCAGGCCGCCGACCAGCAGCAGGTGCGCGTCGGTGGCGAACAGCAGCATCAGCGCGAGCATCTGGTAGAGCTTGCCGAAGGCGGCGTTCTGGTTGAACGACAGCGGGTCGAAGCCCATCGCGAGGCTGAAGCCGCCGAAGACGTCGATCAGGTCACCGGCGGCCTGGACCGCGGCGAAGATCATGTAGGTGACGAAGCCCAGGGTGGCTCCGATCAGCGCCTCCTGCACGGCGTAGCTGCCGAGCGTCCAGGCGTCGGTGGGGATCTCGGTCATCGTCAGCGTCGGCGCCATCGCCAGCGCGAGCCCGAACGCCAGCAGCGACTTCGCCATCGCCGGGACCGCCTTGAACGAGAACGGCGGCACCAGCATGATCCAGGCGAGCACCCGGATGGCGGCGAGCACGTAGGCGATGAAGGGCTCCCCCTGCAGGGTGATCGTCATCGCTCAGCCCAGCATGCTCGGGATGCGCTCGAAGAGGTCCTGGGTGAAGGCGATCAGGGTGTGCAGCATCCAGTTGCCGGAGACGAGTACGGCGAGGCCGACTCCGATCAGCTTGGGGACGAACGCCAGCGTGAACTCCTGGATCTGGGTCATCGACTGGATCAGCGAGATCCCGAAGCCGATCACCAGCGCCGGCAGCAGGATCGGCACGGAGAGCTTGAACGCCACCAGCATGGTCTGCAGCGCGATGTCGAGAACGGTGCTGTCGGTCATCGGAGCATCAGCCTCCGCCGTAGCTGGACACGAGGGATCTGATGATCAGGCCGTAGCCGTCGACCATCACGAACAGCAGGATCTTGAACGGCAGCGACACCATCACCGGCGGCATCATCATCATGCCGAGGCTCATCAGCGCTCCGGCGACGACCATGTCGATCACCAGGAACGGGATGAAGATGACGAAGCCGATGATGAACGCCTGCTTGAGCTCGCTGAGGATGAACGCCGGCACGAGCGTGGTCATCCCGACGTCCTCGCGGGTCTCGGGACGGTCCCGGCCGGCGACGTCGGTGAGCAGGCCGAGCTCGGCGTCGCCGGTCTGGTCGAGCATGAACTCGCGCAGCGGCTCGATGCCGTCGTTCCACGCCACGGTCTGGCTCTTGGTGCCGTCGAGGTAGGGCTGCAGGCCGACGTCGTTCATCTCCGAGAGCACCGGCGACATGATGAACAGGCTCAGGAACAGCGCGAGGCCGGCGAGCACCTGGTTCGGCGGGATCTGCTGCAGGCCCATCGCGTTGCGGGTCAGGCCGAGCACGATCAGGATCTTGGTGAAGCTGGTGGTGGTCAGCAGGATCGCCGGGATCAGGCTCAGCAGCGTGAGGCCGAGCAGCACGAGCACCGGGGTGCTCGGCTTGTCGGTCAGGTCGTCGAACTGCACGGTGACGTCGCCGCCGGTGCCGTTCGGACCGCGCGGGCCCTGCGGGCCGGGGGCGGCGAGCACGACCTCGCCGTTGAGCTCGTCGGCGCCGGACAGGGCCGCGCCGGTGAGGGCGACGTCCTGCGTGGTGTTCGGCTGGGTGACGCCGGTCTGGGCGTCGAGCGTGGCGGGCGCCGCGGTCACGGCGGTGGCGGTGTGCGCGGCGGCGGGCGCGGCGAGCGCGGCCGCCGTACCGGCGAAGGAGGCGAGGCCGACCAGCACCGCGACGCCGGCGACCAGGGTCGCGAGGCGGCGGAGCACGCGTCGGGACTCCGACGGACGTCCCGAGCCCGTCACGTGGAGCTTGTCAGTCACTGGCGATGCCGTTCGATCTGGTGGCGGCCGCCCATGCCTGTCGCCAGGTCTGGGCGGAGAGGACCGAGCCGCTGAGAGCGGACTGGCCCTGCGGACGGGTGAGGACGGCGGTGCTGGTGCCGCCGGTCACGGCAGCGGTGGCGAGTCCGGTGACTCGCGCCGGCGGGCGCCGGCGGGCGGGCGCGGAGACCTCTGAGGCAGCGGCCTCGGTGGCAGCGGTCCCGGCGGCGGGCGCCAGGTCGGCGCCGGCCTCGTCGGCGTCCTGAACCACGTCGGCAGCGACGGGCTCGACCGTGCCGGGAGCCCCGGCGCGGCGGGCGAGCAGCGACCGGGCAGCGCGTACGACGGAGCCGGCGACCGGCGCGGACTGCGTGGCCGAGGCGACCGTCTCCGGGACGACCGGCGCGGGCAGCTCGTCGGGGTCCATCTCGGTGAGCAGGTTGACGCCGTGCTCGCTGACCCCGACGACCAGCACCCGGTCGCCGACCTCGACGACCGCGAGCGAGGCGCTGCGGGCGAGCGGCTGCCGGGCGACCACGCGGACGGCGGACCGGGCGGTGCCGCCGAACTTGCGCGAGCTGGTCCGGGCGATGAACCAGAGCAGGCCGAGGATGACGGCCAGCGAGAAGACGACCCTGATCGCGAGCTCGAACACGTCAGCTCGCTGCGGAGTTCGAGACGATCTCGGTGATCCGGAGGGCGAAGTTCTCGTCGACGACGACCACCTCGCCGCGGGCGATCAGGCGGCCGTTGACGAGCAGGTCGGCCGGGCTTCCGGCGGCGCGGTCGAGCTCGATCACGTCACCGGGGGTGAGCGCGAGCAGCTCGCGGACCGAGAGCCGGGTGCGGCCGAGCTCGACGGTGACGTCCATCGCGACACCGTGCAGCAGCTCGATGCCGGGGCGGGCGGTGGTGCCGGTCGCGGCGGCCGGGGCGGCGGCGGGCTTCTCCGGTGCCGGCGGCGGAGCCGGGTTGGTCAGCACGAGCACGGCGGCGGTGACGTCACCGGCGACGAGGGGTACGGCGATCGAGGCGCCGGCGAGCAGCTCGGCGACACCGTCGGCGTCGAGGGACTCACCGGCCCCGGCCGTCGTACCCAGCGCCGTGGCGGCGGCGTCGAGCGAGGGCTGCACGGCGGCACCGAGCTCGAGCGGACCCATCGGGGACTCCTCGAGGGCGGTGACCAGGTCGGCACCGACCAGGACGCTGACCGAGCCGTCCTTGGCGTTGCCGAGGCTGGCGCGGGCACCGCCGCCCCACTCGGCGGCGTTCACCAGCGCCGCGGGCTGCGGGGCGCCGGGGACCAGCTCGCTGGTCGCGGGAAGCAGGGTGACGATCGCCTCGGCGGCGAGCCGGGCGCTCTCCTCGAGCCCCTCGGCCGGAGCGGCGGTGGCGGTCTTCTTGGCTGCGCGAGGCATCAGGACTCCTGGGGGGTGGCAACGATGAGGCAGGCCAGGCGTTCACCGTGGCTGCCGGGGGTGGCGTGGGCGAAGACGACGTCGTCGGTGGCGACCTCGAGCGGGGCCTCGGCAGGGTGCCGCAGCTTGATCAGGTCGCCGACGGTGAGACCGGAGAGCTCGACCGGGTCGGCGACGATGCCGCGGAACCGGACGCCGACCTCGACGGGCACCTCCTGGAAGCCGGCGGCAAGGCGCGCCGAGGCGGCCTCGCGCTCGCGCAGCTCCCGCTCCGACGGCGTGCCGGAGGTGGAGGCGGTCAGGTGCGGCAGCAGCCCGTTGAACGAGAAGCACATGGTGACCTCGTGCTCACCGTTCTCCTGGGTGAGCGAGAACCGCGCGGTGATCATCGCGTCGGACGCGGCGGCGACCTGGGCCAGCTGCGGGCTGTACTCGACCCCGGTCACGGCCGGGTGCAGGTCGGCGATCGAGGCGAACGCGTAGCGGACCTCCGACACCAGCCGGTCGAACAGGCCGCGGACGACCACGCTCTCCAGCTCGGTCAGCGGCCGCTCGGGCTGCTCCGCGGAGCCGGGTCCGCCGAGCAGGCGGTCGACGGTGGTCATCGTGGCCAGCAGCGGCATCTGGAGCACGGCCGGCTGCTGGATCGGCTCGAGGGAGAAGACGGTGAGGTACGTCGGGTCGTCGAGCGTCTCGACGTACTCGTGGTAGGTCTGCTGCTCGACCTGGAGCAACGTGAAGTTGCTGAGGGAGCGCAGGGCCGACGTCATGATCGTGGACGCCTGGCGGGCGTAGGTCTCGAAGACGATCTCGAGGGTGCGCATGTGCTCGCGGCTGAGCTTGACCGGCCGCCGGAAGTCGTACGGGACCGGCTCGTTGCCCGCCCGCCGGCCACGGCGAGACGGCGCGATCACGCGCGAAGATCGAGCTGCGGAGGAGGATGCCACGAAGGAGGTATCGGCTCACGCGGGCACGACTTGAGCAGGAACGAGAACTTTCTTTACTTTGTGTCGCTCGTCCCTGAGCTGTGGTGTCTTGACGGAGCCGGCTCAGCCGGCCCCGGACCCGGTCACCCCCGGGTCTGGGTGCTGCGTCACTGGGTCACGAAGTCGGTGAAGTACACCTCCATGATCTCGCCGTGGTACCGGTGGTCGAGCTCCTCGAGCAGGTGCGTCTTGAGCTTCTCCCGCTCCTCGGCGTCGGCCAGCTCCTCCACCGACCGGCCGCTGAACAGCTCGATGGTCGCGTCGAGCGCCTTGCTGCCCTCGACCTCGTGGGCGCCCTCGATCGCCTGGAGCGCCACGCCGATCTTGAGGTAGTGCCCGCCGGCGAGGTTGATCTGAATCGGCTCGAGCTGCATGACCTCACCCGGCTTCGGTGCGGCCTCCTCGGCACCGGCGGGGCGGATCATGAACCACCAGACGGCAGCGGCCGCGACCAGCACCGCGACGGCGATGATCAGCAGCTTCTTCTTGCCGCCCTTGCCGCCCTCCTCGGTCTCGTCGGTCTTCGCGGCAGCTTCCTTGACACTCATCTCGTCTCTCCTTCTACGCCCTGCTCAGGTCCCGCAGGACGTCGTCGAACAGGGCCCGGGTGGCTTCGTCGGCGCCGGAGATGACGACGACGTCCACGCGCTTGTTCAGCATCTGGCTCAGCTTGTGCTTGGGGTCGATCAGCGGCTTCTCGTGGCCGAAGGCGCGGGCGGACAGCCGCCGGCCGGGGATGCCCTTGCGCTCGTTGAGGTAGCGCAGCACGGTCACCGCGCGGGCCGAGGACAGGTCCCAGTCGGTGTCGTAGTACTTCGGCTTCACCTTCACCTGGTTGGTGTGGCCGTCGACGTCGATGTACTCCGGGATCTCCCGCAGCACCGGGGCGAGTACGTCGAGCACCCGCCTGCCGCGCCGGGTCAGGTCGGCGACGTCGTTCTGGAACACGATGTGCCGCGAGACCAGGCTGATCGTCAGGCCGCGGCTGTCGATCTTCATCTGCACGTCGCCGGCGAGACCGCGTCGGCGGAGCACCTCCTGGATCCGCTTCTGCAGCTCCTGCAGTCGCGCGACCTCGGCGGATGCCGCGGCGTACCGCTTCTTGCGCTCCTCCTCGGCCAGCGATCGGGACACCTGCTCGGTGGTCGAGGGGTCCACGCCGTCCAGCGACGGGGAGATCGGCGCGATCGCCTGGCTGCCGGGGTCCTGGTTGCCGGAGGTGGCGCCCTGGAACGGTGAGGAGGTGTTGCCGAAGCCGGCGGCCATGCCCTCCTTGAGGGCGTTGAACTTGGCCACGTCGACCTGGCTGATCGCGTAGAGCACGATGAACATCACCATCAGCAGGGTGACCATGTCGGCGTAGGACACCATCCACCGCTCGTGGTTCTCGTGCTCCTCCTCGGGGGCACGGCGCTTGCGCGACGCAGCCATGGTCAGGCCGCCTGCTCGAGGTCGCGCTCGTTGGCGGGCAGGAGCGAACGCAGGCGCTGGGCCACGACGCGCGGGTTGCTGCCGGCCTGGATCGCCATGACGCCCTCGATCACGAGCTCCATCCGCGACGCCTCGAGCTCACCGATCCGGGTCAGCCGGGCCGAGATCGGCAGCCACAGCACGTTGGCGGACAGGATGCCCCACAGGGTCGCGAGGAACGCCGCGGCGATCGAGTGACCGAGCTTCTCCGGCTCCGAGAGGGCCTCGAGCACGTGGATCAGGCCCATCACGGTGCCGATGATGCCGATCGTCGGCGCGTAGCCGCCCATGGCGGTGAAGAACTTCGCGGAGTGCTTGTCGTCGATGCGCTTGGCGTACAGCTCGGCCTCGAGGATCTCCCGCAGCTCCTCGGGGTCGGTGCCGTCCACGGCCAGCGCGACACCGCGCTTGAGGAAGTCGTCGTCGACCTCGCGGACCGCCTCCTCGAGCATCAGCAGACCCTCGCGCCGGGCCTTGTCGGCCAGCTTCACGACGATCGGCACGAGCTCGCCGGGGGCCTGCTGCTTCCAGGTGACCGCGCGCTTGAGCGAGGTGATCGCGTGCTTGGCATCGGCCAGCGTGCCGCCGGCGATCGCGGCACCGAGCGTGCCGCCGAACACCAGCAGCATCGGCGGCAGCATGAGCAGCGCCATCGGCGAACCGCCCTCGAGGACGTTCGAGCCGATGATCGCGGCGAAGGCCAGGCCGACGCCGAAGATCGTTGCGCGATCCATCAGCTCTCCTCGCCCAGACCGTGCTCGTCCTCGGGAGCCGGGACGGCGGCAAGGCGGTGGCGGCGGGCCGCGCGCTCGGCGGCGTCGAGGTTCTTCGGGGAGTCCATCGCGCCGGCGGCTGCGAGCAGGCGGGCGCGGTACTCCATCACCAGCGCGACAACCTCGGCCAGGGACTCCTTGACCAGGTACTTCGTGCCGTCGACCAGCGTGATGACCGTGTCGGGTGTCTCGTCCACCCTCTCGATCAGGTCGGGATTGAGGGCGAACGGTACCCCTGAGAAACGCGTGAGCGTCACCATGTGCGCACCATCCTTGGTTGTCGAGCAGGGCCGTCCGTGGCCCATCAATGTGTCCATCGGCCGGGGGCCGAAAGACCTGAGCCGTTGTGACCCGGGTCGCCGAGCATTTTCGATCCCCGGCGTGTCGCCGGGGTCGTTGGGACCCGGGTTTGGGCAGAAACGACAGCTGCACCCGAGGAATGGGCAGATACGACAGCCTCCGCGCGTGGAACGTGTCGTTCGTGCCCACTCTCGGCGGCTGGTTGCCGTTCGTGCCCAAACTCGCCGGCGGCTGCCGGGTATCAGCACAGCCGCCAGCCGGAAGTCAGCTGGACTGGGCAAGACCAGCAAGCGCGCTCCCGAAGTGGGCAATGACTGCAAGGTTCTGGTCTCGAGAGCTGCAACCCTTGCCCACTTCGCGCAGCCGATCGCTGTTCGCGCCCGAGTCACGCAGCGGCTCACGCCGCCGATCACAGCTTCTGCCGGAGTCAGGCGGCGGGTGGTCGCGTGACGTACGCCGGCCCGCCCGCCGCCTGTCAGCGCTGGTGGATCAGCGCTTGATGTTGACGAGCTCCTCGAGCACGGAGTCCGAGGTGGTGATCACGCGCGAGGTGGCCTGGAAGCCGCGCTGGGCGATGATCAGGTTGGTGAACTCCTGGGCGAGGTCGACGTTCGACATCTCCAGCGCGCCACCCATGAGTGCGCCCATACCGCCGGCGCTCGGCTGCCCGTAGGCAACAGTCCCCGACGCAATGGACTCACGGAAGGCCGTGTCGCCCGCCCGCTCGAGACCCTCGGGGTTGGTGAAGTTCGCAAGTGCAATCTGACCCAAGACCGACTTGGTGCCTCCGGAGACACCGGTGATCGTCCCGTCGGGACCGATGCTGTAGGAGTCGATGGCGCTGAAGTCGATCTTCATGTTGGTGACACCGGTCGGCGTCGCAGCGGCACCGTTGCCAGCGTTGGCCGGGTCATAGTCGATGGCACCGGTTGCGTCCGCCAACCAGCCCTGCACCAGGTCGCCGTCGAGAGTCACCAGGTTGCCCTGGCTGTCGAAGTTGAACGCGCCCGCGCGGGTGAACAGGTTTTCACCGTTGCGCTGGACAACGAAGAAGCCGTCACCCTGGATCATGAGGTCGGTCGCACGGCCGGTGACCTGCGCAGAACCCTGACCGAAGTTGGTCGTCGTGCCGCCGACGGAGACACCGAGACCGACCTGAATCGGGTTCGTACCGCCGCGCGTTGCAACGTCGTCCGCGTTGCCCGGCGTCCCGTCGGCCCCGGGACCCATGGTCGCCGCGCTGCCGGCGGTAAGCATCTGGCTCAGCGTGTCCTGGAAGATCACGTTCGAGCCCTTGAATCCGGTGGTGTTGGCGTTGGCGATGTTGTTGCCGACCACATCGAGCATGGTCTGGTTGGTGCGGAGGCCGCTGATGCCGGCGAAGAGGGAGCGAAGCATGTTGGTTTCCTTTCGGGGCGGGCCCTGTGGGGACCCGGGTCTGTGGGTGGCGGGGTGGCTCAGGCCTTGACGGTGACGACCTTGTCCATGGCGACCTCGGCGTCGTCGACACCGAGCACCGGACCGGTCGGCCCGAACTTCACCGACGAGACGGTGCCGGTGAGCTCGTTGCCGTCGGCGTCGGTGTAGGTGACGGTGCGGCCGACGAGGCTGCTGGCTCCGAAGGCCATCTGAGCCGCGTACGCCTGCTCGGTCTGGCTGGCGACCTGCTCGAGCTTCTCGAGCGAGGTGAACTGTGCGGTCTGGGCGAGGAACTCCGAGGAGTCCTGCGGGTTCATCGGGTCCTGGTTCTTCAGCTGGGTGACCATCAGCTTGAGGAACATGTCCTTGTCGACCTCGGTCGAGGAGGTCGCGCCCGCCGTCGCAGTCTGGGCGGTGGCGCCCATGGCGGCGGTGATCGGGTTGATCGTCATCGAGGCTCCTTAGAGGTCGAGGTCGAGGTTGGACGTGGAGGTGCGGCCGGTCCTGTCGGTGGCCCCGGCGGTCGATCCGGTACGGCGGTCGCCCGGCCCGGCACCGGCGTCGGCATCGAGACCGTCCGAGCCGGCGGCCGTGCCGCCCTGGCCCGAGCCGTCGAACGATCCGGCCGATCCGCCGAGGTCGAGCCCCGGCTGACTCGGCTGCTGCTGGCCAGGCTGACCGTTCTGCCCGGACTGCTGGCCGGCCTGCTGACCGAGCTGCTGGCCGGACTGCGTGGAGGCGGCGCCCGTCACGAGGTCGCGGACGACCAGCTGACCGGCGGTGGCGCCGGTGAGCTCGAGCAGCGAACGCAGCTGCGGCGAGCCCTCGTGCAGGGCGGCGCGCGCCGCGGCGCTGGCGTGCAGCGTCACGTCGACGACCCCGTCCTTGACGGTCATCACCACCTTCACCTCACCAAGATCGGCAGGGTGCAGGCGCAACATGAGGCGGTGGGTGCCGTCGCCGCGGCTCACCATCCGGGTGACCTGGGAGAAGACCTGGTCGGTGACCATGCTCGCCCGGGTGGTCCCGTCGGGAGCGGCGGCGCCGTCGGCGCCCGCCACGGCCGATCCGGAGGTGACTGCGCCGGAGCCGGTGACGTTGTTCGCGGCGGCTGAGTCGGCGGTTCCGCCGGTGACGAGCTGCATGCCTTCGACGGAGACCTGCCCAGTGCCGTTGGCGTGCGCGGACCCGCCACCCGAAGCAGCGGTGCCGTTGGCGGTTTCCGAGCCGTCGAGCAGCGCCTGGGCCGCCTCGCCGGCCACGCCCGCCGCCCCGGCTCCGGCGGTCCCAACACCAGAGCCAGCAGAGGCAGCCGTACCCGCAGCAGCGGCGTCGGTGCCGTTACCCGCACCCGGGACGGCCGCGCCGGCATCGGTTCCAGCGCCGCCGGCGTTGTGCGCCGCAGCCAGCTGGGCAGCAGCGGTCGCAGCGGCGTTGGCCGCCAGGACACCGACGGACGCGCCCTTCAGGGAGTGGGCGGTCGCGGCGGCCTGGAGCGAGGGGTCGCCCTCGGCCACGACATCGGCGTCAGCAGGCACGGCACCGGCCGCGCCCGCCGTACCCGCGGCTGCCTGCACCGCAGCGGCACCGAGCAGCCCGGCGAGCATGGACGCGACGCCCTCGGACATCGCCTCACCGGAGTGGGACGCGGCCTCGAGCAGCGCGGCCTTCTCCTCCCCGGACAGGGCCGAGCCGG
Organism: Actinomycetota bacterium; assembly: GCA_049323155.1. Classification (GTDB taxonomy): domain Bacteria; phylum Actinomycetota; class Actinomycetes; order Propionibacteriales; family Nocardioidaceae; genus Nocardioides_C. The sequence goes on from JBMOMG010000073.1 coordinate 13,290, forward strand.
CGGGGTCGTCGAGGTGCTGTTGGACGAGGGCGGCGAAGTCGCCGGCCGCGGCCGCGCCGGAACCGGTGCCGGAGCCCGAGCCGGCCGGTGCGACCGCTGACGCGGCCACAGGTGTGATCGTCATGCGCGCTCCAGGTTTGCCTTGTGCGCCAGCACTGCCGGCACGTAGTTCTGGGTCTCGGGGTAGGGCGGGATGCCGCCGTAGCGCTTCACCGCACCGGGGCCTGCGTTGTACGCCGCGAGCGCGAGGTCCACGCGGCCGAACTCCGAGAGCAGGTCCTTCATCAACCGGGCCGCGCCATCGACGGCCTGGGCAGGTTCGAACGAGTTGTTGACGCCGAGGCCGGCCGCGGTGGCCGGCATCAGCTGCATGAGGCCCTGCGCGCCGGCGGGGCTGACCGCGCGGGGGTTGTAGCCGGACTCCTGCTTGGCGATCGCCGCGAGCAGGGTCGGGTCGACGCCGTGGCGGGCGCCGGCGGCCTGGAAGAGGGAGGCGTACGGCGTGGCGCCGGGCAGCGACGACCCGCCGACCATCCGCGGAGCGGCGACTGCACCGGCAGGCTGCTCGGGCAGGACACGACGGATCGCGGTCGGGGTCTCGTAGACCTCGACGATGCGCACGTCGAGCCCGGTGCGCGGCGCCTCGATCATCTTGCCGCCGCCGATGTAGATCCCGACGTGGTTGACCGGGCTGTTGAACGCCAGCAGGTCGCCGGGCTTGGCCTGGTCGAGGCTGGCGACCGGCTTGCCGGCGGTGGCCTGCTGGTAGGACACCCGCGGCAGGTCGACGCCGAACTTCTTGTAGACCAGCTGCACGAGGCCGGAGCAGTCCAGACCCTTGCTCGGGTCGGTGCCACCCCAGACGTAGGGCACGCCGAGGTACTTCTTCGCCTCGTCGACGACCGCCTGGCCGTTGACCAGCTCGCCGGACCCGCCGGAGGCGCCGGCGACCGCGCGAGCGAAGGTGGCCGACGACGTCCCCTGCGCGCCGCCGGAAGAGAGGGTGCCCTCGAGCAGGCCGGCCTCGGCCGCGCCGAGGACGCTGGAGAACGCCGGGACGCCGGCCGGCCGGACGGTCGCGGCGGGGGCGAGCTGCTTCAGGGCGGCCTGGATCTCGCTGATCCGGCCGGTGACCTCTGCGACGCTCATGCTGTTGCCTCCGAGATGGCGGGTACGACGTTCAGGTGGTTGCGGTGCCACGCCTGCGAGGCGAGCTCGTCGAGGTCGGCGGCCTCCTGCCGTGCCCGAGCGGCACGGCGCTCCTCGACCCGGCGCTCGAGCAGCAGCTCGACGGTGCGCACGGCCTGGCGGTCCAGACCCCAACGCCGGTTGGCCTCCTCTGCGACGGTCCGGCTGGTGCGGAGCAGCTCCTCCTTCACCGCAACTGCCTCGGCGAGCGCCTGGACGAGCTGGGTGTACTGGTGGAACTCGGCCGTGTCGCCGGTCTCGAACGGCGGGGTGGTCTCGAAGCGCTCACGGGCTGCCTCGGCCTCGGCCTCGCGCTGGCGGGTCGCCGCGAGGGCCTGCACGAGACCGATCCGGCTGTCCCGCTCGCGGGCCTCGCGGACCCGGCGTACCGCCTTCAGCCCGCGGTCCTGGTTCGCGCTCATGAGGTGCTCACGATCTGGTGGAGGGCGGTCCACGTGTCGGCGGTCGGCGTGGGTGCGTCGACCGGCTGGCGCAGGAACTCGTTGATGCGCGGCATGATCGCCAGCGCCATGTCGGCATCGGGGTCCGAACCGCGCACGTAGGCGCCGATCTCGACCAGCTCGCGCACGTCGCGGTGCGCGGCGAGCAGCCGGCGCAGCGTGACCGCGTCGGTCATCTGCTCGCGCGTGGTGATCGCCGGGGCGACCCGGGAAATCGACTCGAGCACGTCGATGCTCGGGAAGTGGCCGCTGGTGGCGAGCCGGCGCGAGAGCACGACGTGGCCGTCGAGGATCGACCGGACGGTGTCACCGATCGGGTCCTGCAGGTCGTCGCCCTCGACGAGCACGGTGTAGAGGCCGGTGATCGAGCCGACCGGGGCGGGGCCGGTGCGCTCGAGCAGCTTCGGCATCAGGCCGAACACGCTCGGCGGATAGCCGCGGGTGGTCGGCGGCTCGCCGGCGGACAGGCCGACCTCGCGCTGCGCCATCGCGACGCGGGTCAGGGAGTCCATCATCAGCAGGACGTCCTGGCCGCCGTCGCGGAAGTGCTCGGCGATCCGGGTGGCGACGAACGCCGCGCGCAGTCGTACGACGGGCGGGGCGTCCGAGGTGGCCACGACGACCACCGAGCGGGCCAGCCCCTCGGGGCCGAGGTCGTTCTCGATGAACTCGCGGACCTCGCGGCCGCGCTCGCCGACCAGGCAGATCACCGACACAGCGGCGTCGGTGCCGCGGGCGATCATCGACAGCAGCGTGGACTTGCCGACGCCGGAGCCGGCCATGATGCTCATCCGCTGGCCGCGGCCGCACGGCACGAGCGCGTCGAGGGCGCGGACGCCGAGTCCGACCTGGCTGTCGACCCGGGCCCGGGAGAGGGCGGCCGGGGCGTCGTTCTCGACCGAGACCATCGGCAGGCCGGTCAGCGCCGGGCCGCCGTCGATCGGGCGGCCGAGCCCGTCGAGGATCCGGCCGCGGAGCTCGTCACCGACCGGGATCGACAGCGGGCCGCCGGTCGGGGCAACGGTGTCGCCGAGCCGGAGACCGGTGGTGGAGCCCAGCGGCATGCAGACGATGCCGGCCGGGGTGCTCGCGGCGACCTCGGCGGGGACCGGACCGTTGACGCCGCACACCTCGACGAGGTCGCCGACAGCAGCGTCGACGCCCTTGGCCAGCAGGTGCAGGCCCTTGAGCTCGACGAGCCGGCCGTGCCGCTTGGGGGCGGCAGCGGCGACGGCCTCGGCGAGCCGGTCGGTGAGCAGCGTGGCGGTCATCGTGTGAGCACCTCGCGGACCCGCTCCAGAGCGGCGGCGATGGTCGCGTCGACCAGCGTGTGGTCGGTCTCGGCGATCGCGTCGCCGCGGCCGACGGTCGGGTCGGGGACGACGGTGATGTTGTGGCCCTCGGCGGCGGCACTGTCGAGCACCGCGACGTCGGCGGGGTTGAGCCGCACGGTCGTGGTGACCTGCGGGTCGACCAGGCCGATCACCCGGCGCAGCGCGTCGGCGCCAGGGTCCGCGGCGGTGGCGACCTCGCGGCCCACGACGGCCTCGGCGAGCTCCAGGGCGACCTCGGTGGTGTGGCCGGCGAGCCGGTCGAGCGCCTCGGCGAGCCGGGTGCTCATCTGCGTGGTGGCCGTCTCCAGCGCAGCCATCGCCGCCCGGTGCTCGGCGCGCATCTGCTCCAGCTCGTCGGCGGCGGCCCGTCGTACGGCGTCGGCGTCGGCCTGGGCCTTCTCGATCGCGACGCGGCGACCCTCCGCCCAGCCCTGGGCGTAGCCCTGAGCACGAGCGGCCTGGTGGGCGCGCTCGGCGATCCCGCTGAGAACCCCCTCGGTGACCTCATCGCCGAGGTTGCCGCCGGAGCCCAGGCGGGTCCAGCTGCCCTTGCGCAGGTCGGTGAAGTGGCTGATCGACTCCGCGGTCTCCTGGGGGAGGTCGCGGATGACCACGCCGTTACTCGACGTACTCATCCTCGGCGTTCCTCCTCAGCGTGATCTCGCCGGACTCCTCGAGGCGGCGGACGTTGCGGATGATCGAGGCCTGGGCCTCCTCGACCTGGCGGAGCAGGACGGGGCCGAGCAGCTCGACCTCTTCGAGCAGGTTCTCCGCCGCACGCTGCGACATGTTGGCCATGATCTTGTCCTTGACCTCGCCGCTGACGCCCTTGAGCGCGAGCGCGAGCTCGGCGATCTCGACCTGGCGGAGCACGAACTGCATGTCCTTGTTGTCGAGGTGGATCAGGTCCTCGAACATGAACATCCGGCTCTTGACCTCTTCGGCGAGCGCGGGGTCGCGCTTCTCCAGCGACTCGATGATCAGTCGCTCGGTGCCGCGGTCGGCGCGGTTCATCATCTCGATCAGCGGGTCGAGGCCACCGACGGTGGAGAAGTCCTGCGGCTGCAGCACCGAGGAGGTCTTGCGCTCCAGGGCGATCTCGAGCTCGCGGACGACCTCGGGCGAGGTGCGGTCCATCACCGCGATCCGGTGCGCGACCTCGGCCTGGCGCTCGGGCTCGAGGCCGGAGAGGACCAGGGTGGCGCGGTCGCTGGGCATGTGCGCGAGGATCACCGCGATCAGCTGCGGGTGCTCACCGGAGATGAACGACAGCAGCTGGCGGGCGTCGGCGCGGTGCAGGAACTGGAACGGCATCTGGCGCGCGGCCATGTGCAGCCGGTTCATGATCGAGTCGGCCTTCTCGCGGCCGAGCGACTCCTCGAGCATGGCGCGGGCGAAGTCCGGGCCGCCGTTGAGGATGTTGGCGCGTGCCGAGGTGATCTGGTGGAACTCGTGGATCACCGAGTCGGTCTCGTCGGCGCTGAGCATCTGCAGGTCGGCGATCTCGGCCGACAGCAGCTCGACCTCCCGCTCACGCAGGTGGCTGAGGATCTTCGCGGCCTTGTCCTGACCGAGCTGGACCAGGAGGATCGCGGCCTTGCGCAGGCCGTTGTCGTTCAGCGCGATGGTCACCGCTGGCTCACCCCGCTGTCCACGAGCCAGCCGCGGAGCAGGTTGGCGACCTCTTCAGGCTGCTTCTCGACCATCGCGGCGATCTCGTCCCGCGCGGCGGCGCGCAGGGCGTCGCGCTCGACGAACCTCGGGTCGACCTCGAGCTCGGGCATCGGCTCGGCCGCCGGGAGCGGCACGACCTGGGTGGCCTCGATCTCGTCGTCACGACGACGGATCTGCTCGACCATGTAGTTGGTCGCCTCGTCGCGGGCCTTGGCGCGCTTGCGGCTGCGCAGCATCGCGGCGATCAGGATGCCGGCGACGAGCAGCACCAGCGCGGCGGTCTTGATCAGGCCGATCAGGGCCTCGCGGTCCTCGGCCTTCTTCGCGGCGGCGAGCGCCTCGGCCGCAGCCTCCTCGGCGGTGCGGTCGAAGGCCATCGTGCTGACCGCGACGGTGTCGCCACGCTGCGCGTCGATGCCCAGGGCGGAGCTGACCAGGGTCTCGATCTCGGCGACGTTCACCGCGCCCGGAGCGTTCTGGTCCACGATCACGCCGACGTGCAGGCTCTCCACCCCACCGGGGGCGGCCTCGCGCTGCTCGACCTCCTCGCCGACCGCGTTGTCCGCGGTGCGCGACTCCTTGCGGTAGTTGGTGGCGTTGCCGGGCACGTTGTTGTTCGCCGCGTTCGGGTCGAGGGCACCGTCGGGACCGACCACGCCGCCGTTGTCGAGGCCGCCGCCAGGAGCGGTGTAGGTCTCGGTGAGCGTGGTGTCGGACAGCGGCACCATCTCCGGGTCGGAGAAGTAGCGCTTGGTGTTGGTGACGGTCTTGTCGAAGTTCAGCTGCGCGGTGATCTGTACGGCGGTGTTGCCGGCGCCGAGCACCTTGTCGAGCATGCCCTGCACCTGGGTGGAGAGCTTCTCCTCGAACGACTTCACCTGCTGCGAGCGGGTGTCCGCGGCGGTGCCGAAGTCGTCGCCGGACGCGGAGAGCACGGCACCGGACGCGTCGGCGACGGTGACCTGCTTGGGGTCGAGGCCCTCGACGCTGGAGGCGACGAGGTGGACCACGGCCTGCACCTGCTGCGGCTCGAGGGTCTGTCCGGGCTTGGTCTCGACGAGCACCGACGCGGTGGTCGGCTGCTCCTCGCTGGCGAACAGCTCCTTCTGCGGAATCGCCAGGTGGACCACGGCGGTGTCGACGGCGTCGAGCGCCTCGATGGTCTGGGAGAGCTCGCCCTCCATCGCCCGCTTGTAGCCGGTCTGCTCCTGGAACTGCGACGTCGACAGGTCCTGCGAGTCGAGGATCTCGTATCCGGTGTCGCCGCCGCTGGGGAGGCCCTCGCCGGACAGTCGGATGCGGGCGTCGTACACCTCTGCGCGTGGGACCTTGATGGTCGCGCCGCCGTCGGCGAGCTCGTACGGCGTGCCTTCCGCCTCGAGCTGCTCGACGATCGCGGAGGCGTCCTCGGCGGCGAGGTTGCTGAACAGCGGGGAGTACGCCGGGGTCGAGGCCCAGCGGAAAACGAAGAAGCCGGCGAACAGGATGACCACGAGGCCCACGCCCACGACGGCCTTCTGGCCGGTGGTGAACGTGTTGAAGGTGCGCTGGAGGGTCTGGAAGCGCCCGGTGAGCTGGTCGCGCATCAGAGCTGGATCCTCATGATCTCCTGGAAGGCCTCGAGGGCCTTGTTACGGACAGCGGTGGTGAGTTGGGTGGACACGGCCGCCTCGGTCGCGGTGATCGTGTAGTCGTGGATCTGCGTGAGGTCACCGGTGGCGGCCTGCACCGCGAGGTTGTCGGCACGGTCGTGCAGGCCCTCGAGCCGCTCGATGCCGGTGGAGAGCATCTGCGCGAAGTCGACCCCGCTGGACGCCTTGACCGGGGAGGTCGGCGCGGTGGGGGTGATCGTGGGCGGGGCGAAGGGGGCGAACCCCTCGATGCCGGGGATGCTCATGCGTTGCGTCCGATCGAGAGCGCGGAGGAGTAGACGTCCTGGGCGTTGCGGACCACGGCGGTCTGGGCCTGGAAGCCGCGCTGGGCCATGATCAGCTGGCTCATCTGGGCGCCCATGTCGATGTCGGGCATCCGGATGTAGCCGTTCTCGTCGGCCAGCGGGTGGTCAGGCTGGTGCACCATGCGGCCCTCGGGGTCACCGAAGGCGAGCCCGGTGACGGCGACGCCGCCGTTGGCCTGCGCCTCGGCCACGACGTACTGCGCCTGGAAGGCGGCCTCGTCGGTACGGCGGGCGGTGTTGGCGTTGGCGATGTTGTGGCCCAGGGCGTCGAGCCAGGTCTGGTGGGTCGACAGGCTGCTGTGGGCGATGCCGAGAAGGTCGAAGGCACCCATGTCACATTCCTCCGATCGCGCTGGTGATCAGCGAGTAGCGGTCACCGACGGCGCGGGTGAGCAACTGGTACTGGAAGGTCGACTGCATCGCGGTCATCGTCTCGGTGGCCAGGTCGACGTTGTTGCCGTTGGCGCCGGCGGGCGCGGCGGAGACGCCGAGCGTGGAGGACACCTCACCGGCGGCGACGTTGCCGTCCTCGATCGCCGCACGCAGCGAGCTCTCGAAGTCGACCGTGGCAGCCGCGAAACCGGGCGTGTCCATGTTCGCGATGTTGTCAGCGGCAACGCGCTGCCGCATGGAGAGGCCGTCGAGCGCACCGCCGAGAGCGGCCGCGACGGCATCCGACGCAGAGACCAGCATGCTTGTGAAGTCCTCGTATACGCGAGTGTTTCGTGGGCTGCCGGTCCGTCGGCGAGAGTGGTGAGCGATCCCTGCTCACGTTGAGTTTCGGCTGCTGAATGTCCGACTTGAGGTTTTTGTTGAATCTCGGTGGTCGAGGAGGCGAGGCGCTAGCCGAGCCGTCTCGAAACCACCACGCGGTGGTTGAGGAGCGAGCGCAGCGAGCGTCTCGAAACCACCGGAAGGCTCAAGCAGTGATGTCCAGATAAACAGCAGAAGGCTTGCTGCGCGCCGTCGACATCCGCGACGTCAGCTCAGCCTGCCGCCGCAGCGCGACAGCCGCCTCGGCAGTCGCCCGCAGCAGCTCCTGCTGCCGGTAGTGCAGCGCAAGGGCACGGGTGCGCAGGTCGACCGGCATCGGACCCTGCAGGTTCGGCGGCGACCACGGCGTGACAACGGGGAGCGCTTCAGAAGGCAGCTCACCGCGCAGCAGCCGCTCGGCCTCGTCGAGGCTCAGCTCGAGCTCGTCGAGCGCAGCCACCCACTCCTCGGCCCAGCCGGCCTCGGTCTCGTGGGTGGTCACGGTGTCCATGGCTCGTTCCTGACGGATCAGCCCGCGGCGAGGGCGGTGGTGGCCGCCTCGCGCCAGGCGTCGGCGAGGGGGGTGATGACCCCGAGGCAGTCCTCGGTGATCTTGGCGTCGCGCTCGATGTTGGCGCGCATCAGCTCCGAGACCAACCAACTGTAGATCGAGGAGAGGCGCTCGGCACCGTCCCAGAGCTCGGGCTTCAGCGAGGAGCTGAGCTCGAGCACGATCTCCTGGGCATGCATGAGCTGCTGCCCGGCGGCGACGTGGTCGCCGGCCTGCTGCGCTTCGAGTGCACGCTGGACGTCGAGGACCAGCCGGTCGTAGAGCATGACGAGGAGCCGCTGGGGGTTGGCCGTGTTGACCATCTGGCCCATGTAGGCGGCGCGGGGGTTGTTCATCTCAGTCCTCCTACTGGCCTGAGCTCATCTTGGGCAGACCGGCGATCTGGCCAGCCAGCCAGTTGCCCTGGCTCTGCAGCTTGCCGAGCGCGGACTCGAGCGCGGTGTACTGCCGCTGAAGTGCGGTCTGCTTGGTGGCGAGGCGGATGTCCCAGTCGGCGATGTCGTCCTCCCAGCCCTTGATCTGCGACTGGCGGCTCTTGATCGCGCTGGTCACGGTGCCATCGATCGAGTCGCTGAAGCCCTTGGCCAACGCACTGACCGCGCCCGCGAATCCATCGTCCTTTGCGGGGTCGGAGGAGGTCACGAACATCGCGGTGGTCGCGGTGGGGTCGGCGTCGTAAGCGGCCTTGAACTTCGTCTCGTCGAATACGAGCTTGCCGCTGCGGTCGGTCTCGATTCCGTAGGGCTCGAGCGACTGGAGGTTGATTCCGCCGGTCACCGTCTCGAGAAGCTGGCTCCGAATGCCGCGAAGGGTCGAGTCTCCGGAGAGCAACCCCCGCTCCTTGGCTTCCCCGGACGTCTTGGTGAGACTGGAGATCTCGTCCATGGCCAGGTTGACCACGTCCACCAGGGACTTCAGCTTGCCAGACAGCGCGTCGGTGTCCCGGGCCACGGTGATGGTCGCCGAGTCCTTCGCATCGACAGCGAGGGTCACGTCGACCCCGGGCATCAGGTCGCTGAAGGTGTTGGACGTGGAGGTGATGGTCTGACCACCTACCGTGATCTGGGCATCGGTCCCGGTGTCGATGACTCGGGTCGAACCCCCGAGGATCTCGGTCGTCTTCAGCGACGGGTCGCCCTCATAGATCGTGAAGCCCGAGTCGGCGCCGGTCTGGGTATTGACGACGTGGAGGCTGTAGGTAGGTGCAGCATCGGTGCCGCCCGCGCGCACGAGGGTCGCCTTGAGACCCGCGTCGGAGGCGTTGATGGCGGCTGCAAGCCCGTCGAGGGTGCCGTCTGTCAGGTCGATCTGCAGATCGGCCTTCGCGGCGTCGTCGAAGTCGATGGTGATCGCGCCCGCCGTGACCGCGTCCGCGGCGCGCGCCAGGGGCGTTGCGAAGACCTCGCGAGCCGCGGTGGCCGTGGAGACGATGTTGAGGTCGAGCGACGTGAGCTGAGCCGTGGAGTCGGCCGAGACAGTCACTCCAGCGTTGGAGCTCGTCGCCTTCATCGGGAGCCAGCTGTCGGTCTTGGCAAGCTCGGCCGCCTTGGTGGCGATGTTCGCGAGCTTGGAGTTGAGCGTCTGCAGGGCCGTGACTGCGCGCTGCTCGCTGGAGACGCGGCTCTTAAGGTTCGCCTGAGGACGGGCCTCGAGCTGCATGAGCTGGGAGATGATCGTCGCGGTGTCGAGTCCGCTGACGAGGCCGCCGATGCTGGCGTTGGCCATCTTCGCTGTCCTCCCTGGACGCTCTCGCAGGTGCTGCTCGCTGCGCTGGCCGCGAGCCGGGTGGTGCCCGATGGGGGCGGGTCATGGTTCACCCGCCCCCATCGGTGGTGCGTGGCGGTCCGGGGACTCGAAGGCCCCAAGCCGTCATGGGATCAGTAATGACCTTCCATCACTGGAGGAGGCGCAGCACGCCCTGGGGGGCCTGGTTGGCCTGGGCGAGCATCGCGGTGCCGGCCTGGGACAGGATCTGGGCCCGCGTGAAGCTGACCATCTCCTGTGCCATGTCGGTGTCGCGGATCCGGCTCTCCGACGCGGACAGGTTCTCGACCGCGACGTTGAGGTTGTTGATGGTGTGCTCGAACCGGTTCTGGTAAGCACCGAGCTTCGCGCGAGCCGTCGAGATGTCCTTGATCTCACCGTCAATGGTCGCGATCGCCGCCTGGGCACCAGCCTTCGTCTTGAAGTCCACCGGGCTGTTGAAGTCGGTCGCCCCACTCAGCGCCTGCGTTGTCGGGTTAGTCGTACCATCGGCGGCGAAGTGCTCAACGTTCAGAGTGGCAGCTGAGCCGCCCTGCTTGGCCACTACCTCGAGCTTGCCATCTGCGTCGACAGACGCCGTGTAGCTGGCGGCGAAGCTCGTGTTGGCGTTCAGCTTGTCAGCCAGGTCTCCGACAGAAGACACCGTTCCAGTCGTGACCGTCAGCACCTCTGCCGCCGTAGCACCCGCACCGTCCGGGTCATAGGTGAACTTGAGAACATCGGTCGCTTCAATTGCAGCGCTGTTCACCACGTTGGACTCACCAACCCGGTTGCTGAGGTTGGTCGCAACCGTCTTGACGTTGGCGTCGTTGAGGTCAACCTCAATCGCGTTCGTCGACGCGAGCGATCCCGCGCCAACCTGGAAGGACAACTTGCCCGTGTTGCCACCCGCAGTACCGTCCAACAGGTTGATCCCGTTGAAGTTGGTGGAGTCCGCAATGCGGGTGAGCTCCTTCTGAAGCTCGGCTGCCTCCGTGTCGATGTTGGCGCGAGCCTCGTCATTGTTGCTGTCGTTCGACGCCTGGACAGCCAGGTCACGCATGCGCTGCAGGATCGCGTGCACCTCGGTGAGCGCACCCTCAGCGGTCTGAACGACCGAGATGCCGTCCTGGGTGTTGCGGACGGCGACCTTCAGGCCACCGATCTGCGAACGCAGACCCTCGGAGATGGCGAGACCAGCAGCGTCGTCGGCCGCGCGGTTGATGCGGAAACCACTGGACAGCTTCTCCAGCGACTTCGACATCTGACCCTCGGTGACCGAGAGGTTGCGGTACGAGTTCATCGCCGCGATGTTGGTGTTGATACGAAGACCCATGATGATTTCCTCCCTGATTGGGTCGAGGCGACGGTCCGTCCTTGGTCCGTCACGGGGTCAGATCGGCCACGGATGTGGCGACCTGAGGACTTATGCGGTGCGAGTTTCCAGACCCGGCGCGGTGAGCCGGGCAACGTAGGAACGGTGCGAGGCGACCTCGGCGAAGTAGGCCTCGCGACGGCGGGCGGCACAGCCGTTGGGGCGTGCGGCCGGCGCGACCAGCTCGGGGTCGAGCGCGGTATTGATCGCGTCCTTGAGCAGGGCGACTGCCTCGGCGCGCAGCTGCGAGACGCGCGACTCGGTGACCCCGAGCTCGGCGGCGATCTCGGCCATCGGGCGCTCAGCGAAGAAGTAGCCCTCCACGACGGCGCGCAGGCGCTCGGGAAGCGTGGCGACGGCGTCGTGCAGGTAGGACATCCGCTCACGGCGCTCGATGACTGCCTCGGGGGTCAGCGTGGTGGCGGGGAGCATGTCGTCGACCGCGCCGTCGTCGAAGCCCTGCAGCGACATAATCGATGCCCGCGAGACGTCGTCCTGGTGCGCGGCGAGCTCCTCCATGGACATGCCCAGGTCGGAGGCGACCTCGGCGTCGCTCGGCGTACGGCCGAGCTTGACCGCGAGGGTCTCGCGGACCTCGTCGATTCGGCGGGCGCGGCGGCGGACCGACCGGCTTGCCCAGTCCATCCCGCGCAGCTCGTCGATGACGGCGCCGCGGATGCGGGTGGCCGCGTAGGACAGGAAGCCGGCGCCCTTGCTGTCGTCGTAGGCCTTGGCGGCCTGAGCAAGCGCGGCGAGGCCGGCCGACATCAGATCGTCACGCGAGACGTGAGCGGGGACGCGGGTGAGGGTCTCGCGGACGATGTGGCTGACCAGCGGCATGCCCTGGTGGACCATCTGCTCGTACTCGTCGCGAGCCGGGGGAAGCATCGTGTGGGGGGTCACGTTGAGATTTCTCGCCCAAAACGGACACCGACTTGACCCGATCTGTCCGATATCCCCCGTGTAGTTCCCGGATATGGCCCACTCGGACTAGTCCGCGCACATCACCGCTTAGTCCCCCCGGGCCACGGCGGCCCAGTCCCCCGGGCGGGTGGCCTCGAGGAGGTCCCGCAGATTTCCGCTAAGGAGGGCCGCCTCGCCGCCGATACGACAGGCAACCCACCCACCCCCGCCGGAGGAGAGAAGCACCATGTCGATGGAGGACCTGTCCGCCGTCCTCTGGCGCGAGCGTGAGCTGCTGGAGACGCTGCTGTTCAAGCTCGAGGTCGAGCAGCTCGTGCTGGCCACGGGTCGCAGTCGCTGGCTGCCGTCGGCCGCCCGGGAGATCGAGGAAGTGCTCGACGCCATCCGCGAGATCGAGCTGCTCCGCGCGGTCGAGGCCGACGCGGTCGCTGCCTCCCTGGGGCTGCAGCCCAACCCGAGCCTCCGGGAGATCGCCGAAGCCTGTGACGAGCCGTGGCGCGGAATCTGGCTGGACCACCGCGAGAGCTTCACGACCGTCGCCGAGGAGATCCAGGCGATGGCGGAGAACAACCGCGAGTTGCTGACGTCGGGCTACCAGGCCGCCAAGGCCACCCTGCTGTCCCTTTCTGACAACCCCGGCACCTACACGGCCGACGGCTCGACGGTCACCGAGCGCCGGCGCACCCTCGTGGATCGGAGCATCTGAATGAGCGGGACGTTCTCGTCCTTCGGCAGCGCCCTGTCCGCGCTGCGCTACAACCGCGTCGCCATGGACGTGGCGAGCAACAACATCTCCAACTCGCTCACCGAGGGCTACACCCGCCGGACCGCCCAGGCCCAGGCGACCGGCGCCCCGGCTGTCCAGGCCCTCTGGTCGAAGTGGAACGGCTACGCCGGCGGTGTGGAAGTCGGTGGTGTAGAGCGGATGAACGACCCCCTGCTCGACCGTCGCGCTCGTCTGGAGCACGCCGAGCTCTCCTTCCTCAACACCCGCGCTGCCTCCTTGGTGCGTTTCGAGACCACCCTCGGCGAGCCGAGCGACAACGGTGTCGCCGCGGCACTCTCCGCCTTCAAGGCAGGGTGGGGCGACGTCGCCAACGCTCCGGCCGACGAGGCCGCACGCAACCAGCTGATCGGGCGTGCCGAGATCCTCGCAGCTGCTGTGCAGGCCCAGGACCGGTCGATCGCGAACGAGTGGAGCGACCAGCGGACACGGCTCACGTCTGTCGTGGACGAGGCCAACACCGTCGCCTCAGATCTCGCCCAGCTCAACGGGGCGCTTCGCAGCGCCTACGTCGCAGAGACCGATGCAAGCACCCTGCTCGACCGACGAGACCAGCTGACCCTTCGCCTTGCCCAGCTGACCGGCGCCAAGACCACGGTCGGCGGCGACTACACGGTGACGGTGTCTCTCGGCGGCAAGGATCTGGTCAGCAACACGACCGCCTATGCCCTGGAGGTCATGGGCCCGGCCAGCATGACGGGGTCCACGGCCGACACCGTCACCGTCGCTGTCGAGGCTGCCGCACCCGCTAGCACCGTCACGGCGCCGCAGTCCGGTGAACTGCTCGGGGTGCTCGACGTGTTGAACAAGGACCTCCCCGCCTACCGGGCCGACCTGGACTCGTTCGTCAACACCTTGCGCACCGCCGTCAACGCCGGCCAAGCCGTCGGCGTTGACCTCGATGGCACGGCCGGCGCGACCATCTTCACCGGCACATCGGCGGCTGACCTGGCGGTCTCGACGTCCCTCACGCCGCGGAACATCGCGGCAGCCTCGGCCGCCGTCGGCGGACTGGACACCTCGAACGCCGACGCGATCGCCAGCCAGGACCTTGGCGCCGCTCAGTACCGCAGCATGGTGACCCGACTCGGAGTCACCGTGGCCTCCGTACAGCGCGTCGCGGACAACCAGAAGGTGCTCACCGACCAGGTCGACGCATCTCGCGAGTCTCTCGCCGGGGTCAGCATCGACGAGGAGATGGTGAACCTGCTTGCGGCGCAGCGCGCCTACGAAGGGGCATCTCGGGTGATCACCACCCTCGACTCCGTGCTTGACACCCTCATCAACCGGACAGGACTGACGCGCTGATGAGCACCATCCGGATCACCCAGCGGCTGATGACCGAGCGGTCGATGACCGCGATGCAGACCGGCATGAACCGGCTTGCCCGCTCGCAGGAGCAGCTCTCCACAGGGCGTCAGATCAACCGCCCCTCGGACTCGCCGGCCGGCACGAACAGTGCGATGCGCCTGCGCGAGCAGATGGCTGCCGATGCGCAGCACTCGCGCAACGCTGCCGACGGGCTCTCGTGGTTGGGACGCACGGACAACACACTGACCACCATGGTCGATGCCACCCGGCGCGCTCGCGACATCCTGGTGCAGGGCGCCAACGGCTCGATGGGCCCTCAGTCGAAGCAGGCGCTCGCTGCTGAGATGCGTCAGATCCGGGACAACGTGTTCGCTCTCGCCAACACCCAGCACCTCGGCCGGCCGCTCTTCGGCGGCACCACGGACCAGCCTGGCGCTTACGTCGAAGGCACAGGCGCTGACGCAGGGAAGTACTTCTTCGTCTCCGACGACCCGGCCAACCCCACGCCGGTCCCGGGTGACGTGACCCGCCGGGTCGGCACCGACGTCTCCGTCAAGATCAGCACCCTAGGCCCCGAGGCGTTCGGAGCGGGCGACGACAACCTCTTCAACATCCTCACCCAGGCGGCCGACGCCATCGAGAACGGCACCGCCTCGGACTTCCTCGACGACGTCGACGGCGCCATGGACAAGATGATGACCGCGCTGGCCGACGTCGGCACCCGCTACGGTCGGGTCGAGAAGGCACAAGCAGCAGCCCAGAACGCCGAGCTCGACATGCAGGCCATGCTTTCGGAGGTGGAGAACGTGGACATCGCCAAGGCGATCGTCGATCTTCAGATGCAGGAGGTCGCCTACCAGGCCGCTCTCGGTGCCACCGCCCGGGTCATCCAGCCGTCCCTCCTCGACTTCCTCCGCTAAGGATCCGCACCCATGACCATCCTCACCACCGGTACCGGCTCGCAGGAGACCCCTCCCATGCAGAAGACCTCCACCGACCTGAGCTCCACGGACGCGGCGTCCACCGACATCCCGGTCCTCGACATGGTCGGGCCGATGCTCGGCTTCCCCGAGCTGCGCTCCTTCGCGCTGGCCCGCCACGACGAGGACGGTGCGATCTACGACCTGCGTTCGCTGGAGGACGAGACGGTCCGGTTCGTCGTCGTACCCCCGGTGCTGTTCTTCTCCGAGTACGCCCCCGAGATCCCCGACGCTGCCGCCGAGCTGCTCCAGGCCGAGACCGGCGAGGACCTGCTCGCGCTGGTGATCGTGACGCTCGGCCAGGGCCTCGCCGACGCCACCGCGAACCTCGTCGCGCCGGTCGTGGTCAACCACAAGAAGCGGCTCGCCGCGCAGGTCGTGCTCGACGACCCTGCGCTGTCCGTGCGCACGCCGCTGGTCCCCGACCACGCGCCGGAGGCGTGAAGCAGGCAGACTGTGACCCTGCAGGTCCGTCACCTCGACAGGGAGTAGTCCATGCTCGTGCTCAGCCGGCGCGTCGGCGACAGCGTCGTCATCGGTGACGACGTGGTGATCACGGTCCTCGAGATCCGTGGCGACGTCGTCCGCATCGGTGTCGACGCACCCCGCGAGGTCGCCGTACGACGCAAGGAGCTCCTCGTCGAGCTCGCCGACTCCAACCGCGAGGCCGCCTCCCCGAGCGAGGCCGCGATCACCGACCTCAGCGAGCTGCTCAACCGTCGCAAGAACCCCAAGAGCGACTCCTGACCACACCCGTTCCGCCAACGCATTTGGCGGCCGGTCCAGACAGGAGCAACCGGGACGAGCGGGACACCGGCCTCAGAGTCGGACGATCGGTCCGACCCCAGTAGTCCTAGTGGGTCACGACCCTGGGGTATGGGGACGTCATTGATGACGAGATCGGGGCAGATCGGCCCTTTTGGCTTCTCATTCCGTCGTCGAAGGCCCCAAGATAGACGCAGGCGGACCGGAACGAGGGGGGTCTTGAACCGGATCGCCACACCAAGGCGGTATTCGAGCCGGCTACCTGATGGGGGTCATCGAACTGTCTCGCCGGGATGACAGCGCGTGGCGTCGAGAACGCCGGCGCCGCAGTCCCGGAGCCGCCTGGTGGAGGTGGGGGGACCACCGTGCCGGTCCCGGCGGAGCGTCAAGCACCGTCGGGGCCGGACGCGCCTCCCGATGTGTCTTGGCCGGCCTGTGTGAGCCTCCGGGCTTCCTCCCAACACAGGCCGGCCACGAAGCAGACGACCCGCGCTGAAGCAGTTCGGCGCGGTTCGTTGCTTGTTCTGGGCCTTGCGGCCGCTTTGGTCAGGGCAGGACGACCGCCCCGCCGCGCACGACCGGCAGGTCGCGGCCGGCCACCACGTCGATCGGGTTGGTCAGGCAGCGCACGGAGCCGCCGCCCTTGTGGAACTCGCTGACGTCGACGAGGACGGTCTCGAAGCCCCAGTCGGCAAGCTGGTCGACCACGCGCGGTGCCGAGGTGGTCGGCATGATCACGGTGTTGTCGACCACGATCGAGTTGGCGGCGAAGGTCATCGCCTCCTCCTCGGAGAGCACCAGCGGCTCGGGCACCATCGCCAGCGCGGCCGCCGCGGACTCCTCGTCGAACGCCGAGGGCGCGACCATCGCCCGGGTCGCGTCGAGCGGGCAGAACGCCAGGTCGAGGTGGTACATCCCCGGGTGCGTGATCCGCAGGCCCCGCACGCGCAGGTCCATCCCGACGGCGAGGTACTTCAGGCCGAGGTGCTCGGTGCGCGGGCCGTAACCCACGACGAGCGCGTCGTCCCAGGCGAAGGCGTCGCCGGCCTCGAAGTGTGCGCCGATCCCGTCGCGGCCGACGTACGAGGTCGCGAAGCCGGCCTGCTCGAACCAGGGCGCCGCGGTGAGCGCCTCCATCCGGCGCTCGGCGTAGCGCATGTGCGAGAGCATCACGCGCTGGCGCTCGTCGTCGTTGACGACCAGGCCGAGGTTCATCGCGTAGACCATGTCCGGGGCGTCGGGGCGCTGCTCGAGCACCTCGACCTCGCCGCCGGCGGCCTCGATCGCGGCGATCAGGTCCAGCCACTGCTCGCGTGCGCGCACGTGGTCGGGCTGGTCGTGGACGTCCATGAACGGGTTGATCGCGTAGTCCACGCGGAAGTGGTTGGGCTCCACCATCAGGTACCGGCGGCCCCACTGCAGCTGCTGTCCCATCTCGCCTCCCTCTCTGCCTCTCGCTCGTCTCTCGTGAAGACGGAGCGTCACGGGCCTCGTGCGGTCCGTGACGCTCACTGCTCTGGTCTGGTTGCCCGATTGTCGGACAATTGGGCGATCTCAGTGTGAGGCTGGGGTGGCTTCGGCGTCAACTTTTGTCCGACAATGTGGGCGCCGTGTCGGGGATTCTTTGCCTGGCGCGGCTTCGCCGGACGACGAGAGGCAGACAGATGGCCGACGGGCAGGGGGCCGACGGGCCGTTCGGGACGCTCAGCCTCGAGCACTTCTCCACCGTCGACCGGGTCGCCGAGGAGCTGCGGCGGGCGCTGTTCGACGGTGAGGTGGGGCCGGGTACGCCGCTGCGGGAGACCGCGCTCGCCGAGGCGATGGGGGTGTCGCGCTCCACGATCCGCGAGGCGCTCGGCGTGCTCGTCGCCGAGGGGCTGGCCACCCGCGAGCCCAACCGCGGGGTGTTCGTCACCGAGCTCGATCCCTCCGCGGTGCACGACGTCGGCCGGGCGCGCGCCGTGCTCGAGGTGGCCGGGGTGCGCCGGTGGGCTGCTGCGTCGGAGGAGGCGCGGGACGCCGTACGGCAGGCGCTCGCGGCGTTCTCGGGGCTGGCCGGGTCGTCGGCGTCGCCGAGCGAGCTGACCGCCGCCCACCTCGCCATCCACCGCGCGCTGGCCGGGCTCACCGAGTCCCCGCGGCTGGTGGCGCTGGCCGACGCGTTGTACGCCGAGATCCGGCTCGGTCTGGCCAAGGTCGACCGGATCCGCCGCAACGCCCCCGAGCAGGTGCATTCCCACGGCGCGCTGCTGGAGCTGCTCGAGGCCGGCGACGTCGACGCCGCCGCTGCCGAGCTCGAAGAGCACCTGACCCACGCCGAGACGTCGATGCTCGACGCGCTGCATCTCACCGAGGAGTGAGCTGGGGCCCGGGCGGCCCTGCTGAGTCTCAAGTTAACGTGGGAATCAGCCACTCGGCATGGCGCGCAACCGCTGCCCAGTGCCAGATCGTCGTGCCAAGTCGGCCGGCTGTCACGCCCCGCGCGCCCGACCCCGCCCGCGGCGGCGCCGGCGTCTGGCAGTATCGAGGCGTGAGGTTCCTGATCTGGGTCGTCGTCAACGCACTCGCGCTCGCTGCCGCGGCATGGCTGATCGACGGCATCCGCGTCACCGAGACCACCACCGAGGACAAGGTGATCACCATGGTCCTGGTGGCGCTGATCTTCGGTGTCATCAACGCCGTCATCGCGCCGATCCTGAAGGTGCTCTCGATCCCGTTCATCATCCTGACGCTGGGTCTGTTCCTGCTGGTGATCAACGCCGGCATGCTGATGCTGACCGGCTGGATCGCCGAGGAGGTCGGGCTCGGGTTCGAGGTCGACGGGTTCTGGACCGCCGTACTCGGCGCGATCGTGATCACCATCGCCTCGTGGATCCTGGAGGCCGTGCTCCCCCGTGACTGAGGCCCTCGACCTGCTGCCCCCGAAGCGACGCGCCGACGGCTCGCCGTACCGGATCGCCGTGGTCTGCCTCGGCAACATCTGCCGTTCCCCGATGGCCCACGTCGTGCTCGAGGAGAAGCTCGCGCGGGCCGGGCTCGACGACCGGGTCGAGGTGGTCAGCGCCGGCACCGGCGACTGGCACGTCGGCGGACCGATGGACCGGCGCGCGGCGGCAGCGCTGGCGTCGGCCGGGTACGACGGCTCGCAGCACCGTGCTTCCCAGTTCGAGTCGCACTGGCACGACGAGGCCGACCTGGTGCTGGCGATGGACGGCTCCAACCACGCCGACCTGAGCGCGATCGGCGAGCCCGAGCCGGAGCGGTTGCGGATGTTCCGCGACTTCGACCCGCGGGCGCGCGGCGGCGACCGGGACGTACCCGACCCGTACTACGGCGGCGACGACGGGTTCACCCACGTGCTCGCGACCGTCGAGCGCACCGCCGACGCGCTGGTCGCGGCGCTGGAGCGCGTCCTCGAGACGCAGAGCGAACGGCACCTCGGGGGCGCCTGAGGTGGCACGGATGGGCACGATCGCGAACCGGGCGGAGGAGCTGCTCGGCACGGCGGTCGTGGCCACCACGCCGGTCGCCGGCGGCGACATCTGCACCGCGACCCGGCTCCGGCTCTCCGACGGCTCCTCGGCGCTGGTGAAGACCAAGCCGCACGCGCCGGCCGACTTCTTCCCGGCCGAGGCACACGGGCTGACCTGGCTCGGCTCAGTCGCCGACGGACCGGGGGTGCCGGCCGTGCTGGCCGCCGAGCCGGACTGCCTGATCCTGTCCTGGGTCGAGACCGGCCGGCCGAGCCTCGAGGCAGCCGAGGCGTTCGGTCGGGGGCTCGCCGCGTTGCATGCGGCCGGAGCGCCGGCCTTCGGGGCCGAGGAGGACGGCTACATCGGCACCCTGCCGCTGCCGAACCGCGCGGCGCCGACCTGGCCGGAGTTCTTCGCGACCCGGCGGATCCTGCCCTACCTCAAGCTCGCCCGCGACCGGGGTGCGATCAGCGAGGCCGATGCCGGGTCGGTCGAGGAGGTCGTGCACCGGATCGCCGACCTCGCCGGTCCGCCCGAGCCACCGGCCCGGCTGCACGGCGACCTGTGGTCGGGCAACGTGCTGTGGGGGTACGACGGCCGCGGCTGGCTGGTCGACCCGGCGGCGTACGGCGGTCACCGGGAGACCGACCTCGCGATGCTGGCGCTGTTCGGGCTGCCCAACCTGCAGCGGGTGCTCGACGCGTACGACGAGGCGCACCCGCTCGCCGAGGGCTGGCAGGACCGGGTCGCGCTGCACCAGCTGTTCCCGCTGCTCGTGCACGCCGCGCTGTTCGGCGGTGGGTACGGTGCTCGTGCCGGGGCGGCGGCCCGCTCGCTGCTGTGACGAGCCCCTGAGTTTTCCCAAGTTAACGTGGGAAAACCCCACCTAGCACGGCAAATTTGCCGTGCCACGTACCGGTTTACCTAGCCAACATGGGAAAACTGGGACCGGGCGCCCAGCCCTCAGGCGATGCCGTCGGCCTCACCGAGCGCGAGGGCGCGTGCCTCGTCGGCGCTCATCGGCAGCCCGAGGAAGTACCCCTGCGCGACGTCGGCGCCGAGGCTGCACAGCAGCTTCCAGGTCTCCTCGTCCTCGACGCCCTCGGCGACGGTGCGCAGGTCGAGGCTCTGGCCGAGGTCGATCACCGACTTCACCATCGCCTGCGCGTCGCGACGGGAGGCCAGCGAGGAGACGAAGGAACGGTCGACCTTGATCTCGGAGAACGGCAGCCGGGCCAGCATCGCCATCGTCGAGTGGCCGGTGCCGTAGTCGTCCAGCGACAGGCAGAACCCGGCCAGCCGGAGCCGGGTGAGCTGGGCGAGCACGTCGATGTCGTCCTCGAGCGCGACGGTCTCGGTGAGCTCGAGCACGACGCGCTCGGCGTCCACGCCGTGGCTCGCGCAGCACTTCTTCAGCGACTCGGCGAACCCCCGCTGCCCGATCGTCACCGCCGAGACGTTGATCGCCAGGGTCAGCCGCTCCGACGGCAGGCTCGCCAGCCAGGACCCGGCCTCGTCGAGCACCCGGGTGGTCAGGTCCCCGATCAGGCCGTACCGCTCGGCGAGCGGCACGAACACCGTCGGCGACACCGGCCCTCGCCGCGGGTGGGTCCACCGGGCCAGCGCCTCGAACCCGACCAGCCCGCCGGTCGGCGAGCAGGCGAACTTCGGCTGGTAGACGACGTGGATCTGGTCCCGCTTCAGCGCCAGCTCCAGGTCGGTGGAGGTGACCGGCACCGGCTGCGGGTCGGCGGCCGCCCAGGTCGCCGGCCGGGTAGGAGGCTGCGGAGGCGGCTGCTCGAGCAGGTCGGTCAGCGCGGAGGCGCGGTACGGCTTGCGCAGCACGCCGGCGATCGAGAGGCCCTGCACCGCCGCGAAGCGCTGCGCGGCCGCGAGCACCTCGTTGCCCATCCCGCTGGAGATGATGATCTGGCACTGGCAGTCGCGCTCGGCCATCGCCGCGAGCACCTCGAGCCCGTCGGTGTCGGGCATCACCAGGTCGATCGCGACGTGCGTGGGCCGCCACGAGTCGAGCAGGTCGAGGAACTCCGCCGGGTTCGTCGTGAACGCGGCGTGGTGCCCGGCCGCCTCGGCGATCACCTGCAGGGTCTGCGCGACGGTGTCCTCGTCGTCGAGGACCAGCAGCCGGGCCCGCTCCGGCGGGACCGAGCGGAGCGTGCTCATCGGCCACGCCCGGCGGGAGCCCCGAGCGCGTCCGCCACGGCGTCGGCGAGCGCGGTGGTGCTGTAGGGCTTGGCGAGGACGGGTACGACGGAGCCGGGCCGGCCCAGCGACAGCGCCTCGTCGGTGTAGCCGGAGGTGAACAGCACCGGCAGCCCCGGACGGAGCTCCTCGGCCTGCTCGGCGAGCTGCGGACCGTTGATCCCGCCGGCGAGCATCACATCGGTCAGCAGCAGGTCGACGGGCTCCTCGGTCGCCAGCACGGTCAGCGCCTCGTGCCCCGCGGCGGCGACCTGGACGTCGTACCCGAGGGACTGGAGGCGCCGCGCCACGCTGTGCCGCACCTCCGCGTCGTCCTCGACCAGCAGCACGGTCCCGGTCCTGCCCTCCACGGCCGGCCCAGCAGACCGGTGTCGCCCGCCAGGAGCCCCGGCCGCGGGCGCGTCCGACGGGCCCAGCACGCCGGAGGACTCGGTTTCGGCAGCCGCCGCCCCGGAGCCGAGGCCGGCGGCGACATCGGCGGGCTCCCCGGCACCGGCCAGCGGCAGGTGCAGAGCCACCGACGTACCGACCCCGACCGTGGACTCGATCGCCAGGTGCCCCCGCGACTGCTGGACGAACCCGTGCACCCGCGGCAGGCCCAGACCCGAGCCCTTGCCGAACGGCTTGGTGGAGAAGAACGGCTCCAGCACCCGGTCGAGGTCGCGCTCGGCGATCCCGTGGCCGGTGTCGGAAACGGTCACCCGCACGTAGGACCCGGGGACGGCAGAGGGGTGCGCGACGGCGTACCGCTCGTCGAGGTCGACCAGGTCCGTGGCGATCTCGAGCCGGCCGCCCGCGGTCATCGCGTCGCGGGAGTTGATGCACAGGTTCAGGATCGCGCTCTCCAGCTCGGCAGCGTCGGCCATGCAGCGGGGCAGGTCCGCGCCGAGAGCGAGCACCACCTCGACGGTCTCTCCGACGGTCCGCCGCAGCACCGGCTCCATCCCGGCGACCAGCGCGGTGACGTCCACCGGGGCCGGTTCGAGCGGCTGCCGGCGCGCGAACGCGAGCAGGTTGTGGGTCAGGTCCGCGCCGCGCTCGGCGCAGTCGACGATCATCGTCGCCAGCTCGTGCCGCGGGTCCTCCGGCTCGAGCTGCATCGCGAGCGCCTCCGCGTTGCCGAGTACGACGGTCAGCAGGTTGTTGAAGTCATGGGCCACGCCGCCGGTGAGCTGGCCGAGCGAGTCCATCCGCTGCGCCTGCGCGGCCCGCTCGGCGAGCACGCGCTGCTCGGTGGTGTCGCGGAAGAACATCGTGACGCCGCCGTCGTGGGGGTAGGAGTTGATCTGGTACCAGGCCCGGAGCGGGCCGTAGTACGCCTCGAACCGGACCGTGCGCCGCTCGGCCACCGCACGCCGGTGGGACTCCTCGAACACCGTCCCCAGCGTCTCCGGGTAGACCTCCCAGAAGACCTTGCCCAGCAGCTCCTCGCTCGGCCCGAGCATCCGCTCGGCGTTGCTGTTGAGGAAGGTGAACCGCCACTCGCTGTCGACGGTGAGCACCCCGTCGGCGATGCTCTCCAGGGTCCCGGCGAGCCGGTCGGCGAGCTCGCGGGACTCCGCCTCGAGCCGCCGGTGCTCGTCGATGTCGGCCGCCGAGCCCCACCAGCCGACGATCTCGTCGTCGCTGCCGCGCTCGGGCAGCGCCATCACCAGGTGCCAGCGGTGCACCCCGTCGCGGCCGCGCACCCGGAACTCCGTCTCGTACGGTGCCCCGGTGGTGACCGAGTGCCGCCACTCCTGCACGACCCGATCCCGGTCGTCGGGGTGCAGCAGCTCCAGCCACGCGGAGCCGGCCATCGAGCGGCGGTCCCGGCCGGTGTAGTCCTCGAACGGCTCGTTGAAGTAGTCCAGCTCGCCGGTCGGGTCGGCCCCCCACACGATCAGGGGCATCGAGTCGGCCATCACCTCCAGCCGGCGCCGGCTGCTCTCGGCGACCTCCTCGGCGGCCTTGAGCGAGGAGATGTCCTGGAAGGAGCCCTCTAGCCGCACCACCTCGCCGGCCGCGTCGCGCACC
>JBMOMG010000074.1:0-2621 GCA_049323155.1 Actinomycetota bacterium
CAGCTGAACGGTTCTGACGTCTGGCTGCGGCCACCGGGTCTCGACGAGCTCGACCACCGGAGGTCTCGACGAGCTCGACCACCGGAGGTCTCGACGAGCTCGGCTGCCGGCAGGGTCAGTGGGGGTCGGCGGGGTGGATGGCGAGGGCCGAGCGGGAGCGCAGGTGCGCCTCGCACAGCCGGACCAGCTCGTCGTACGCCGGCCGGCCCATCAGCTCGACCAGCTCGGGGCCGTTCGACACGTACACCGGCTCGGCGGCGACATGCGCCTCGGTGTTGCCGCTGCAGTACCAGTCGAGGTCGTGGCCGCCAGGACCCCAGCCCCGCCTGTCGTACTCCCCGATGCTGACCTCGGTGTAGCTGGTGCCGTCGGGCAGCTCGACGTCGCGGAAGGTGCGCCGGATCGGCAGCTGCCAGCACACGTCCGGCTTGGTCTCCAGCGGGTGCCGCTCCAGGCGCAGGGCCAGGCCGTGCAGCGCGCAGCCCTCGCCGCCGGGGAAGCCGGGGCGGTTCAGGAAGATGCAGGCGCCTTCGTGCACGGCGGTCTTGCGGTCGCCGTCCTCGTCGGTCTCCACCCAGCCGTCCTTGCGGCCCGCGTCGTGGA
This sequence comes from Actinomycetota bacterium, assembly GCA_049323155.1. GTDB lineage: Bacteria > Actinomycetota > Actinomycetes > Propionibacteriales > Nocardioidaceae > Nocardioides_C. The sequence continues at coordinate 604 of JBMOMG010000074.1, forward strand.
ACTGCCACGTGGAGGCGTCGAGCTGCTTCACGAACGAGGCCACACGCTTCTCGTCGTCCTTGTCGGAGAAGTGCGCGCCGAGGGTGCAGCAGCCGTCCAGCGGCCGCTCGGCGTAGATGCCCTGGCAGCCCTGGCCGAAGATGCACATCCAGTTCGACGTCAGCCAGGTCAGGTCGCAGCGGAACACCTGGCTCTCGTCGGCGGGATCGGGGAACTCCACCCAGGCGCGGGGAAAGACGAGATCGACCTCAGGCACGAGGGTCACCCTACGTCCTGTGTGGGAGGCTGGAACCCTTATGCGACTCGGAGTTCTCGACATCGGCTCGAACACCGGCCACCTGCTCGTCGTCGACGCGCACGGCGGTGCCGCACCCATGCCGGCCTTCTCCTACAAGGAGCCGCTGCGGCTCGCCGAGCACCTCGACGAGCGCGGCGCCGTGTCCGCTGCCGGCGTCGAGGCGCTGACCGGGTTCGTCTCGCAGGCGCTCCTGGTCGCCGAGGACAAGGGCTGCGAGGAGATCCTCGGGTTCGCGACCTCCGCGGTCCGCGACGCCGTCAACAGCACCGAGGTGCTCGAACACGTGCACGCCGCGACAGGCGTCGAGGTCGGCGTGCTGTCCGGTGAGGACGAGGCCCGGCTGACCTTCCTCGCCGTGCGCCGGTGGTTCGGCTGGTCCTCGGGACGCCTCGCGGTGTTCGACATCGGCGGCGGCTCCCTGGAGATCGCCGCCGGCACCGACGAGTCGCCCGACGTCGCACAGTCCCTCCCGCTCGGCGCCGGCCGGATCAGCCGCGACTGGCTGCGCGGCGACCCGCCCGACCCGGCAGACGTGCGGCACCTGCGCAAGCAGATCCGCGCCGACATCGCCCGCGACGCCGGGGCGGTGCTGCGCGGTGGCGCGCCGGACCACGCGGTCGGCACCTCGAAGACCTTCCGGTCGCTGGCGCGGGTGTGCGGTGCGGCGCCGTCGGACGAGGGGCTCCTGGTACGGCGGTCGCTACCCGCCGACGTGCTGGCCAAGAAGCTCCCCGACCTCGCCACGATGACCCACGCCGAGCTCGCGACGCTGCCGGGTGTCTCCGCGAACCGGGCCCACCAGCTGCTCGCCGGAGCGCTCGTCGCCGACGCGGTGCTCGACATCTTCGAGCTGCCCGAGCTGGAGATCTGCCCGTGGGCGCTGCGCGAGGGCGTGATCCTCGAGCGGCTCGACCAGATCAGCATCCTGAGCTGACCCCGGTTCACCGGGTGAGGAATACCCTGGACAGGTGAGCGACGTGGCAGCCGACGACGCGGAGCAGGTGTCTGCCCGCGAGGTCCGGCCGATCGCGGACCGCGACGGGCCGCTCGTGGCGCTGTCGACCGCCTCGGTCTACCCCGAGTCGCCGGCCAACGGGTTCGCGATGGCGAGCCGGCTCGGCTACGACGCGGTCGAGGTGATGGTCAGCGTCGACGCGGTCAGTCAGGACATCGCGGCGGTCAAGCACCTCTCGGAGTACCACGAGATCCCGGTGTGCGCCGTACACGCCCCCTGCCTGCTGATCACGCAGCGGGTGTGGGGCACCGAGCCGTGGGGGAAGCTCGAGAAGAGCGCCGAGATGGCGCACGAGGTCGGCGCCGACGTGGTCGTCGTACACCCGCCGTTCCGCTGGCAGCGCGACTACGCGCGCAACTTCGTGGAGGGGATCGCCGAGCTCGAGGAGCGCACCGGGATCGCTTTCGCCGTGGAGAACATGTATCCCTGGCGGGCCTCCAAGCGTGAGATGCAGGTCTACGTGCCGCACTGGAACCCCGCGCACCACGACTACGCCAACGCCACCATCGACCTGTCCCACTCGGCCACCTCGCAGAGTGACCCGGTCGCGATGGCCAAGGAGCTCGGCGACCGGCTCCGGCACATCCACATGACCGACGGCACCAGCTCCGCGCGCGACGAGCACCTGGTCCCCGGCCGCGGCGACCAGCCGGTCGCCGAACTGCTCGAGCACCTCGCCGAGGACGACTTCCACGGGCACATCGT
>JBMOMG010000075.1:0-36425 GCA_049323155.1 Actinomycetota bacterium
GCGCCTCGACCAGGCGGATCACCTTCTTGGCACCCTCGAGGTCGACCTCGACGCTCATCGACGGCACGAACGACGCCTCCGCGGAGTCGTAGTCGATGCCGGCGGCCTGGAGCGCGGTGCGGACCGCGACCAGGTCGGTGGCCTCGCTGATCACCTCGAACGAGTCCCCGATGTCGTTGACCTCCTCGGCACCGGCGTCGAGGGTCGCCTCGAGGACGTCGTCCTCCTCGACGCTCTTGCCGTCCTGCTCCTTGGCGACGATCACGACGCCCTTGCGGTTGAACATGTAGGAGACCGAGCCGGGGTCGGCGAGGTTGCCGCCGTTGCGGGAGATCGCGGTGCGGACCTCCATCGCGGCGCGGTTCTTGTTGTCGGTCAGGCACTCGATGAGCAGCGCGACGCCGTTGGGGCCGTAGCCCTCGTACATGATCGTCTGGTAGTCGGCCCCGCCGGCCTCAGCACCCGAGCCGCGCTTGACCGCGCGGTCGATGTTGTCGTTGGGGACCGAGGACTTCTTGGCCTTCTGGATGGCGTCGTAGAGCGTCGGGTTGCCCGCAGGGTCTCCCCCGCCCATCCGCGCGGCGACCTCGATGTTCTTGATCAGCTTGGCGAACAGCTTGCCTCGACGGGCGTCGATGACCGCCTTCTTGTGCTTGGTGGTCGCCCATTTGGAGTGGCCAGACATGAGGTGTTGCCCCTACTTCCGGTTGTCGGTCCCACCGTCCGACGCGGCGAGCCGGGACTCGACCATGTCGACGAACAGCGCGTGCATTCTGTGGTCCCCGGTGATCTCGGGGTGGAACGACGTGGCGAGCAGGTTCGCCTGTCGAACGGCGACGATCCTACCGACTGCCTCGCCGGAGGAGACGCGCGCGACGACCTCCACGCCCTGGCCTACCTTCTCCACCCAGGGCGCGCGGATGAACACCGCGTGGAACGGGGCGTCCAGGCCGGTCACGTCCACCTCGGCCTCGAAGGAGTCGACCTGCCGGCCGAAGGCGTTGCGCCGCACGACGATGTCGAGCCCGCCGATGGTCTCCTGGCCGGCGATGCCGTTCTCGATGTGGTCGGCCAGCATGATCATGCCCGCACAGGTTCCGTACGCCGGCAGCCCGGCCCGGATCGCCTCCTGCAACGGCCCGAACAGCTCGAAGGTCCGCGCCAGCTTGTACATCGTCGTGGACTCGCCTCCGGGCAGGACGATGCCGTCGAGCCCGACGAGCTCCGTGGGCCGGCGTACCGCGGTGGTCCGCGCACCGGCCCGTTCGAGCATCTCGCGGTGCTCGCGCACGTCGCCCTGGAGCGCGAGCACGCCGATCAGGGGCCCGCTCACGCGACCGGCCGCCGCTGCCAGAAGGCGGTGACCTCGACCCGGCCCTCGTCGAAGTGCGCGTGCAGCCCCTGTGCGGCGAACGCGCCCACCACCTGGTCGAGCAGCTCGTCGCCGGGCGCCACGTTGGCGGTGGTGGCGTGCCAGACGTTCACCTCCAGCATCCCCTCGTCGATGGCGTGCCACACGTCGGGCTGGGTGAACCAGGCGATCCCCTGGGGAGGGTCGGCGGCGCGCGCGTCGAGGACCGCCTTGGCGGCCCAGTGGTCCTCGCAGCCCTGCAGCACCACGACGCCGCTCTCCTCGAGCGCGGCGAACGCCGCCTGGAGCCGGTCGTAGTCGGTCTGCTCCGGCCAGCCGGCGGCGTCGGCCACCAGCTCGGCGCGGAACTCTGCGATCCAGGTCTCGGCGAGCGCCTCGGGGTCCTCGACGAAGGGCAGCTCGGAGGTGATCGCGAGCAGCGCCTCGTCGCGCAGCTCCGTCTCGCCGAGCAGCCCCGACCGAACCGCGGAGCGGATGAACTCCCGGACGTGCTTCTCTGCCAGGGACTCGTCCACGCCTACCAGCCGCGCTCGGCCAGGCGGTGCGGCTGCGGGATCTCGTCGACGTTGATGCCGACCATCGCCTCGCCGAGTCCCCGCGACACCTTCGCGACCACGTCCGGGTCGTCGTAGAAGGTGGTGGCCTTGACGATCGCCTCCGCACGCTGCGCGGGGTTGCCCGACTTGAAGATGCCCGAGCCGACGAACACGCCCTCGGCGCCGAGCTGCATCATCATCGCGGCGTCGGCCGGGGTGGCGATGCCCCCGGCGGTGAACAGCACGACGGGCAGCTTCCCGGCGGCAGCCACCTCCTTGACCAGCTCGTAGGGAGCCTGGAGCTCCTTCGCGGCGACGTAGAGCTCGTCCTTGGGCATCCCCTGGAGCCGGCGGATCTCCTGACGGATGGTGCGCATGTGCGTGACCGCGTTGGACACGTCGCCGGTGCCGGCCTCGCCCTTCGAGCGGATCATCGCCGCGCCCTCGGTGATCCGGCGCAGCGCCTCGCCGAGGTTGGTCGCACCGCACACGAACGGCACGGTGAACTGCCACTTGTCGATGTGGTTGGCGTAGTCGGCGGGGGTGAGCACCTCGGACTCGTCGATGTAGTCGACACCGAGGCTCTGCAGCACCTGCGCCTCGACGAAGTGACCGATCCGGGCCTTGGCCATCACCGGGATCGAGACCGCCTCGATGATCCCGTCGATCATGTCCGGGTCGCTCATCCGGGAGACGCCGCCCTGGGCGCGGATGTCGGCCGGCACCCGCTCGAGAGCCATGACGGCGACAGCGCCGGCGTCCTCGGCGATCTTGGCCTGATCCGGGGTGACCACGTCCATGATCACGCCGCCCTTGAGCATCTCGGCCATTCCCCGCTTCACGCCGGGAGTGCCGGTGGCGGGGGTGGTGCCGGCGGTGTTGTCGTGGGACACGTCAGTCACGGGGAACCTTCTGTGGGTCAGGCAGGGCATGCGTCGTCCTGCCGAGATATGGGATGACTCCAGCCTACGGCCCCGCCCACGGCGGCCCGCAACCGGTTCAGTCCGCGTGCAGCGCCGGCGGGGGCACGTCGTCGAGGTCGACCGTCACCGGCTCCGGGGCGCGGCCCGCGAGGCGCAGCCAGCGCACCCTGCGTCGCGACCTCAGCGCGCGGGCCGAGCTCACCACGTCGTTGTGGAATCGCCGCGCGAGCTCGACCTTGCGGCACGACGCGGAGAGCTCCTCGACCAGGGGCCCGACCTCGGGAGAAGCCCGGAGGGTCTGCACCTCGTCGGCGTCGGCGAGCACCGCACGCAACGCCTGGGAGAGCTCGGACTCGGCGATCTCCACGTCGCCGTCGTAGACCTTGCGCGCTGCGTGCGCGGCGTCGACGAGAACCAGTGACCGCGCCGGGTCCAACGCTCCGGAGGTGGCCAGCTCCAGCGCGGCGCCGGACCGGCGGAGCAGCTGGGTCTCGAGCGAGGCGTGCGCCACCTCGAGCCGGTGGTGCATGCGGTCGAGCCGGTTCGCGGTCCACGACAGCCACGTGGCCAGGGCCACCAGTACGACGGTCGCGGCGACCGCCCACAGCCACTCCATCAGCCTCTCGCCCTCTCCCGCGGCGGCGCGCCGTCCTGCCCCACGACCGTCTCGTAGACCTGGACGACCCGTCCTGCGACGGACGACCAGTCGTAACGCCTGACGTTCCGGGTCGCCGCGGCGCACAGTGCCTCACGCCGGTCGGCATCGCCGAGCAGCTCCAGCGCTCGTGCGGTCAGGTCCGCGGCGTCGCCGTTGGCGAACGTGGTGCCGTAGGCGCCGTCGCCGAGCACGGTGCGGAAGGCGGGGATGTCGCTGGAGAGCACGGCGGTGCCGGCGGCCATCGCCTCGATCAGCACGATGCCGAAGCTCTCGCCTCCGGTGTTGGGAGCGACGTACAGGTCGGCGGTGCGCAGGGCGGCGGCCTTGTCGACGTCGGAGGCACGGCCCAGGAACCGCACGTGGTCCATCAGCTCGGCCGGGATCCGCCGGCGGGCGGCGTCGACGTCGCCGCCGCCCACCACGAGCAGGCTGGCACCCGGGTGCTGCGCGGCGAGCGCCGGGAACGCCTCGAGCAGCAACGGCAGGCCCTTGCGGGGCTCGTCGAGGCGGCCGACGAACGCGATCACCGGGCCGTCCCCGCGCCACTCCTCACGCACCGGGGCGCCGGCGTAGCGGTCGACGTACACGCCGTTGGGGATCACCACCGGCTCCCCGCCGATGTGGTGCACCAGCGTGCTGCGGGCGTACTCCGAGACCGCGATCCGGGCGGTGATCTTCTCCAGCGACGGTCGCAGGATGGCCGCCGAGGCCGACATCGCGCGGGACCGGACGTTGGTGTGGAAGGTGGCCACCACCGGGCCGTCGGCCGCCCACAGCGCGAGCAGCGAGAGGCTGGGGACGGCGGGCTCGTGCAGGTGGAGCACGTCGAAGCGGCCCTCGCGCAGCCAGCGCCGGGTCCGGGTGGCCGCCACCGGGCCGAACGACAGTCTGGCCACGGAGCCGTTGTAGGGCACGGGCACCGCGCCGCCGGCGGTCACCACGTACGACGGCAGCTCTGCCTCATGGTCACCCGGAGCGAGCACGGAGACGCTGTGGCCGAGGCCGATCAGCGCCTCGGCGAGGTCGATGACGTGGTTCTGCACTCCCCCCGGCACGTCGAGGGAGTAGGGGCAGACCAGGCCGACGCGCACGGCCTCAGGATCCCGCGGAAGCGGGCGGCGCGGGCGGGATTCGCCCAGGATCGAGGTCGGCGGTGAACACCCGCTGCATCATGTGCCAGTCCACCGGGTCGGCCCGGAAGGCAGTGGTGAACACGTCGGCGACCGCCTGCATCATCACCGCGGCGCCGTCCTCGCCGTCGACCACAGGGATCCGGTCGTGGAAGGTGATCACCATCTCCGGGCCGTCGTAGGCGAGCGTCACCGGGATCAAGGCGGCGCCGGTGCGCCGGGCCAGCTCCGCCGGCCCCCGTGGCATCCGCGCCGGGAGCCCGCACAGGGTCACCTCCACCCCGGACCGACTCAGGTCGCGGTCGGCGAGCAGCGGCACCAGTCGGCCCTCGCGCAGGCGGTCGACGAGCATGGAGAACGTGGCGGGGTCTCCGGCGGGCAGGATCTCCATGCCGAGCGAGGCGCGGTAGGCCACGAACTCGTCGTAGAGCCGCTCGGGTCGCAGCCGCTCGGCCACGGTCGTCAGGGGCATTCCGGTCGCTGAGGCCCAGGCCCCCGCCCAGTCCCAGTTGGCCATGTGCGGCAGCGGCGCGACGACGCCTCGCCCGTCGGCGTACACCTTCCGGAACGCCTCCTCGTTGACCGTGCGGGTCCGCCGGACCAGGTCCTCGATCGGCCACGCCGGCAGCCGGAAGGACTCCGCCCAGTAGCGCAGGTAGGACCGCACCGCCTCGCGGGTCAGCCGGTCGAGCGCGGCCGGGTCGAGGTCGGGCCGGACCCGGCCCAGGTTGGCGTGCAGCCGCTGGACGCTCCTGCCCTGCCTGCGGTGCACCTCGTCGGCGGCGCGGGTGAAGGCGCCGATCGCGGCACGCTCGGGCAGCAGGCGCACCAGCCGCCATCCGGTCAGGTAGCCGAGTGCCACCGCGTGCTGGGAGGCGGCCTGCGCCGCCCGGCTCAGCCCCCTCCCCCGGGCGGTCATCAGACCGTGGCCCGTGCCTGCCGGCGCACGGTGAGGATCCGTTGTACGACGGTCACGGTGCTCGCCGCGGCCAGCAGCCACAGCACCACCTCGAGCAGCACCGGCACGTCGAACAGGTCGCTCAGCCCGGCGGCGACCAGGACCGCCACGAGCCGGTCGGCCCGCGCCGCCAGGCCGATCTTCGCCTCGTAGCCGAGCGACTCGGCCCGGGCGCGCGTGTAGGAGGTCAGCCAGCCGGTGACCAGCGCGTACAAGGTCAGCGCCGCGAGCACCTGCGACTCCACGACCCAGGCGTAGTACAGCACCAGGCCACCGAAGATCGCCGAGTCGCCCATCCGGTCCAGCGTCGAGTCGAGGAAGGCACCCCAGGTGGAGGTCTTCCCCGAGAGCCGCGCCATCGTCCCGTCGAGCAGGTCGGAGAACACGAAGGCGGTGATCACGAGCACGCCGACGAACAGGTCGCCGCGGGGGAAGAACCACAGCGCCGCGGCGACGACACCCAGGGTGCCCACGACGGTCACCGCGTCCGGCCCGATGTTGAGCCGCAGCAGGAGTCGGGCGACGGGGGTGATGAGGTTGGTGAAGAACGAGCGCAGATGTTCGAACATGGCGCGAGCAGGCTACCGGCTGTCGATGCTCGGAGACCGAGGCGCACCGGCCGGAGCGGCAGTAGGTTGGTCACAGTCCGACGACGGGGAGGCGCGATGCCGGGGCTGAGGAGCGTGGAGTCGTACGGTCCGGGGCTCGTGGGCGCCGGACCGGGACCCGACAGCGAGGACGACCGGCTGCGGCTCTCCGATGTCGGAAAGCTCGCGCGCCGGGCGCGGCGGAGGATCGTCGGCGCTGCTCGGGCGGACGAGCGGGCCACCTTCCACAAGCTGATCGTCGAGCACCTCGGGGTGGACCCGTCGGGCATCGACGTGGTGCAGGAGTCGTGGCCGACGTACGACCACGTCAACGTCCAGGCCGGGCTGGACGCGTGGCTGGCCGGGCCCGGACGCGACCACCGGCTCGTGGGCGTCGGCAACATCCGCCATCGCGAGTTCGGGCTGTCGGACCTGATGCGGAGCGACTTCGGACGCGACCCGCACGGGCCGGCCCCGGGCAACGTCGAACGGGTGAACCTCGCGAGCGGTCCGGACGGCGAGGTCCGCCCCTGCGTCGTGGCCGGGCTCTATCTGGTCGAGGAGGGTGGCCGTCGCGCGGTGCTGCTGTTCCGGCGCGGGCGCGCGGAGATGGGTGAGTCGTCCTCCTCGCTCCAGATCGCCTCCGCCGACGCCGAGCTGGCCGTGCGGATTGCGGCCGAGGTGCGGCGGCTCGCGGTGGTGCACAACGTCTACCGGGGGCAGCTGGTGTCCTTCACCCACGACATGTTCGGCGAGCGCGACACCGTCCTGTCCTTCCACGACCGGTCCGCGATGACCGGCGCCGACCTGATCCTCCCGCCGGAGACAGTCGCCGCGATCACGCGTCAGGTGGTCGGCGTGGCGCAGCATCGGGACAGGCTGCTCGCGGCCCGCCAGCACCTCAAGCGGGGCCTCCTGCTCTACGGGCCGCCCGGCGTGGGGAAGACACACACGGTGCGCTACCTGACCAGCCGGCTGGTCGACACCACGATCGTCCAGCTCTCGGGCAACACCCTGCATCTGGTCGGTGCGGCGTGCTCGGTCGCGCGGACCCTCCAGCCGGCGATGATCGTGATCGAGGACGTGGACCTCATCGCCGAGGAGCGCGGCATGCACCCCGGCGAGCACCCGATGCTCTTCCAGCTGCTCAACGAGATGGACGGCCTGGCCGAGGACGCCGACGTGGTGTTCCTGCTGACCACCAACCGGGCCGACGTGCTCGAGCCGGCGCTCGCGGCCCGACCCGGCCGGGTGGACCAGGCCGTGGCGCTCGAGCTGCCCGACCGTGGGGCGCGACGCCGCCTGTTCGGTCTCTACCGCGGCGACCTGGACGTGGACGAGAGCGGGCTCGACGGCGTCCTGGAGCGCACCCAAGGGGTCACCGCCTCCTTCGTCAAGGAGCTGCTGCGCCGCGCCGCGGTGCTCGCCGCCGAGGCAGCGGCGGACGGCGCCGGCACGCTCCGGGTGTCCAGGGACCAGCTGGACGCGGCGCTCGACGAGCTCCTCGACACCCGCAACGCGATGACCCGTGTCCTGCTGGGGGGCCGACGCGACCCCGAGGACTGAGCCCACCGGCCCCGGGTGTCGCTGCCCGTCCTCAGTGCCAGGCGTCGGCGAGGAGCTGCCGGGTCTCGGTCATCAGCTGCGGGAGCGTGCGCGTGCGCCCGATGATCGGCATGAAGTTCTGGTCACCCGACCACCGCGGCACGACGTGCTGGTGCAGGTGGGCCGCGATACCGGCACCGGCCACCGCCCCCTGGTTCATGCCGATGTTGAACCCGTGGGCACCACTGACCGACCGGACCGTGCGCATCGCGGCCTGGGTGAAGGCCGCGATCTCGTGGGTCTCCTCGTCGGTCAGCTCGGCGTAGTCGGGCACGTGCCGGTAGGGGCAGACCATCAGGTGCCCCGGACTGTAGGGGTAGAGGTTGAGCACCGCGAAGCAGAGCTCACCACGAGCGACCACGAGCCCCTCGGCGTCGTCGAGCGTGGGGATCCGGCAGAACGGGCACTGGTGGCCCGCAGCGGAGTCCGCCGGCTTGTTCTCGCCCCGGATGTAGGCCATCCGGTGCGGGGTCCAGAGCCGGTCCAGCTCGTCCGGGACCCCCACGCCCTCCTGGTGGAACACCTCGTCTGTCATGCGCTCAGACCTGGACCCGGCTCTCGACGGCCTCCACCACGCGAGCGATCGCCTCGTCGACGGAGACGCCGTTGTCCTGGTCGCCGTTGCGGTAGCGGAACGAGACGGCGCCCTCCTCGACGTCGCGGTCGCCGGCGATCATCATGAACGGGACCTTCTGCAGCTGGGCGTTGCGGATCTTCTTCTGCATCCGGTCGTCGGAGTAGTCGACCTCGACGCGGATCCCCTTGGCCCGCAGCTTCGCCGCGACCTCCTGCAGGTAGTCGTTGTGCCGCTCGGCGATCGGGATCGCCTGCACCTGCACGGGGGCCAGCCAGGGCGGGAAGGCGCCCGCGTAGTGCTCGACGAGGACGCCGAAGAACCGCTCGAGCGAGCCGAACTTCGCCGAGTGGATCATCACCGGCTGCTGCCGCGAGCCGTCGGCGGCCTGGTACTCCAGCTCGAAGCCCTTCGGCTGGTTGAAGTCGTACTGGATGGTCGACATCTGCCAGGTCCGGCCGATCGCGTCGCGGGCCTGGACCGAGATCTTCGGACCGTAGAAGGCAGCCCCACCGGGGTCGGCGACCAGCTCGAGCCCGGTCCGGGTGGCCACGTCCTCCAGCACCTTCGTCGCCACGGCCCAGTCCTCGTCGGACCCGACGAACTTGTCCGGCTTGGAGTCGTCACGAGTCGACAGCTCGAGGTAGAAGTCGTCGAGGCCGAAGTCCTTGAGCAGGCTGAGCACGAAGTTCAGCAGGTGCTCGATCTCCTCGGGAGCCTGCTCCGGGGTGCAGTAGCTGTGGGAGTCGTCCTGGGTCAGGCCGCGCACCCGGGTCAGGCCGTGCACCACGCCGGACTTCTCGTAGCGGTAGACCGACCCGAACTCGAACAGCCGCAGCGGCAGCTCACGGTAGGACCGCCCGCGCGACCTGAAGATCAGGTTGTGCATCGGGCAGTTCATCGCCTTCAGGTAGTAGCTGCTCCCCTCCATCTCCATGGGCGGGAACATCGTGTCGGCGTAGTACGGCAGGTGCCCGGAGGTGTGGAACAGCCCCTCCTTGCTGATGTGTGGGGTGCCGACGTAGTCGAAGCCCTCCTCGATGTGGCGCTGGCGGACGTAGTCCTCCATCACCCGCTTGATCACCCCGCCCTTGGGGTGGAAGACCACCAGACCCGAGCCGATCTCGTCGGGGAAGCTGAACAGGTCGAGGTCGCGGCCGAGCTTGCGGTGGTCGCGACGCTCCGCCTCCTCGATCCGGTGCAGGTGCGCCTCGAGCGCCTCCTTGGACTCCCAGGCGGTGCCGTAGATGCGCTGCAGCTGCTTGTTCTTCTCGTCGCCACGCCAGTACGCCGCAGCGCTCCGCATCAGCTTGAAGGCCGGGATCCGCTTGGTGGTCGGCAGGTGCGGGCCCCGGCACAGGTCCTTCCACGCCAGCGACCCGTCGCGCTTGAGGTTGTCGTAGATGGTCAGCTCTCCGGCGCCGACCTCCACGTTCGCGCCCTCGCTCGACAGCAGAGCGTCCGAGTCCTTCCTGCCCTTGAGGCCGATCAGCTCGATCTTGTACGGCTCGTCCTTGAGCTCCTCGATCGCCTCACCGTCGGTGACCGGCCGTCGGGAGAACTTCTGGCCCTCCTTGACGATCTTCTTCATCCGGGACTCGATCTTCTCGAGGTCCTCGGGCTTGAACGGCTCGGGAACGTCGAAGTCGTAGTAGAAGCCGTCGGTGATCGGCGGGCCGATCCCGAGCTTCGCCTCCGGGTAGAGCTCCTGCACCGCCTGCGCCATCACGTGCGCGGTGGAGTGCCGCAGGATGTTCCGGCCGTCGGCGGAGTCGATCGCGACTCCCTCGACGACGTCGCCGTCGGCGAGCTCGTGTGCGAGGTCCCGGAGGTCCTCCCCGACCCGGGCGGCGATGACGGACGGGTCGTCGGCGAAGAGCTCCCAGGCCTTCGTGCCCGTCGTCACCGATCGCTCAGCACGCTCGTCTGCGCTGACAACGGTGACCTTGATCTCGGACACAGGGATTCCCTCTCGAACGACGGTTGCTGCGGACCGCTCGATCGTATCTGCCGATCATCGACCGGTTCTCCCCGGTTTCGCCTCGACCAGGACGACCGCGTCGGTCGTTGGAGGCACAGACCGCGGACCTCGCGTGCTGCCCAGGAGCACGCCCGCGACCACGATGCCGGCACCGGCCAGCTCGAGGGGTGCCAGGCCCTCGCCGAGCACCACCCAGGCCGCGCTCATGCCGACCACCGGCACCAGCATCGAGAAGGGGGCCACGAGGCCCGCAGGGTGGCGGGCCATCAGCCAGCTCCACAGCCATGATCCGAGCAGGGTGCCGGCCAGGACCGTGTAGGCCAGCCCGAGCAGGGCCATCACGGCCTGCGGTTCCTCCCAGCCGGTGAGTGCGTGCGCGATCCGGTCCGGCCCCTCGACCATCAGACTGATCGTCAGCATCGGCACCGGCGGAACCACCGACATCCACAGCACCAGCCGGAAGGGGCTCGCCGCTCGGGCACGTGCGTTCGACACGTTGCCGATCGCCCACCCGAAGCCGCCCGCAAGCACCAGCAGGAACGGCACCAGGGTCGCGGTCCCTGCCTGCGCCCAGCCGACCGTGGCGAGCCCGGCCGTGGCCAGGAGCAGCCCGGCCACCTGGCGCCCGCTGATCCGGTCGCGGAACACCGTTGCGCCCAGGAGCACCGTGAACGGCGCCGAGGACTGCAGCACCAGCGATGCCAGTCCGGCCGGCATGCCTGCGTACATGCCGGCGTAGAGGAAGAGGAACTGCAGCGTGCCGAAGCCGATGCCGTACCCGAGCAGCCACCGCAGCTCGACCTGAGGTCGCGGGACCAGGAGCACGGTCGGCACCGCGATCAGGCCGAACCGCAACGCGACCAGGAGCATCGGTGGGAAGTGCTCCAGGGAGGCGTCGATGGCCAGGAAGTTGACTCCCCAGACCACGGCGACGGAGGCGGCGAGAAGGCGGTGTGAGGTCGGCACGGTGCCAGCCTGGGCCGAGCCTTGCATTAGGACAAGCGAAATGATCTGCGATCTAGCTGTAGGTTCCCTTCATGGAGCCTCGCCACCTCGACCTGCTCCGCGAGCTCTCGGAGCATGGCAGCGTCACCGCGGTCGCCCGGGCCACGCATCGCACCGCGTCGGCGGTCTCGCAGCAGCTGAGGACCGCCGAACGGCACTTCGGGCTCCCGCTCGTCGAGCCGGCAGGGCGGGGTGTACGACTCACCGATGCCGGCCGGCTGCTCGCCGAGGGAGGGCGGGACGTGGCCGAGGTGCTGGCCCGGGTGCAGGCGCGCTGGGACGAGTTCCGCGGACAACCCACCGGGACGGTCACCGTGGCCGCGCTGCCCAGCGCAGCCACCTTCCTGTTGCCGGGAGTGTTCCGTGACCTGGCCGGACTGCCGATCGAGGTGGACTGCACCGATGTCGACCTCGCCGAGGACGTCTACCCCACGCTGACCAAGGACTTCGACGTGGTCGTCGGACACAGCTTGTCGCGGACCCTGCCTTCCGGCACGAGCGACCAGGTCACCGTCGTGCTGGCCCGCGAGCCGCTCGACATCGCCCTCGCCGCCGATCATCCCCTCGCGCGGAGGCGCTCGGTCGCCGCAGAGGACCTCGCGGACCAGGAGTGGGTCGGCGTGCCGCTCGGCTACCCCTTCGACACCGTGCGGCTCGCCGTCGAGGAGGCGGTCGGCCGTGCGGTCGAGGTCCCGCTGCGCCTGCGCGACAACCGGCTGATCGAGGCGCTGGTCGCCGACAGCCGGCGCGTCGCCGTACTCCCTCGGTTCACCACACCGTCCGGGTCCGTCGTGCTCCGGCCCCTCTCCGGCATCGCCACCGCTCGCTACATCTACGCCGTCGCGCGACCTGACCGTGCCGAACGGCTGGCCGTGCGCCGTGTGCTGGCAGCGTTGCGCACCGCCGGCGCCGCCCACGACGCCTGAGGAACGACAGATGGCCGGCACCTGGGGAGCCGGCCATCTCGTCGCGGTGGGCGATACTGGGTTCGAACCAGTGACCTCTTCGGTGTGAACGAAGCGCGCTACCACTGCGCCAATCGCCCGTGCGGGTTGTTGCGCCGGAAAGGTTAGCGCATGAAGCCCGCCGACTCACATCCCGGGTAGCTCCGGCATCCAGCCGGCCATGCTCTGCACCCAGTCCCAGCCGTTCACCGCGAATCCCGGCCAGCCGTAGACCACCACGTAGGTCACCGTGGGCACCGCGACGGCGAGGAAGAGCAGCCCACTCCCGATCAGGCGGCGGCGTTTGACCTCCGGGTCCATCGCGTCGGCCTTCAGCCGGGCCTGGTGGGCCTTCTCCCGCGCCGCCACGAGCCAACGATCCGCCCACTCGTACTCGGTGGAGAGGATCGCCAGGCCGAGCGCGATCCCGACGATCCCGGGGCCGGGCGTCACCATCATCACCACGCCGGCGGCCACCACCAGGGTGCCGACCGTGGTGACGACCAGCTTCGTGGTCAGCGACAGCGCGGGGTTGGCGTGGAGCCTGCGGTGCAGGTGGCTGCGCGGCCGGTGCCGGCGGGCATGTGGACGGTCGTCGTCCTCGCCCGCCTCGGGCGAGGGAAATTCCGTCGACATCTTGTTCACGACACCTTCAGCGGGACGCAGGCGAAACCGATACCTTGACCAGTGGGGCAGAGCCTAGCCGCGTGGTTCAAACATTTTCCTGTGTTCTTTCCGGCCCAAATCCGGACAGATCCGTGCGGCCGGACAGCTCTCGCGAAAAAAAGTCGTCAGTTCAGGCGTGTTTCTGCGTCATGGGGAGAGCCTGACTACGTCTCATGAACGAACCATCTGGGAGGAAGGCGTTCACATGGACTACTCGATGAACACGGCACCGGTGATCGTGTCGCAATCGGTCACGCTGGAGCTGATCGACTCGACGGGGACTGCGACCCCGATCGAGGCCGAGCTCCAGTACGACCCGCGCGACCCGTACGCCGTGACCACGGTCTTCATCACCGGCCGCAGCCAGGTCCGCTGGACCTTCGGCCGGGACCTGCTCGCGTCGGGCCTCTACGAGCCCTCCGGGGACGGCGACGTCCACGTGTGGCCGTGCCTCGACGCCGACGGGCACGCGGTCGTGATCATCGAGCTGTGCTCCCCCGACGGGGAGGCGCTGATCCAGGCCCGGACCGGCGACCTGTCGGTCTTCGTCGACCGGATGACCAAGGCCGTCGCCCCCGGCAGCGAGTCGGAGTACCTCGACCTCGACGCCGCGATCAACGCGATCCTCCAGTCCGAGACTGCCTGAGTCGTCACCTCGGTCCGGCGTTGGGAGGCGCCGACCGTGCTGGACGACCCCGAGTCGTCCGGCCGACGCCAGGGCTGAGTGAGGCCGGTGCCCATCGACGCACCGGCCTCACTGCTGTCCGGAGTGCGTCCGTTTTGCCCACAAGGTCCTGATCGTTACGGCTCGGGAGTCTCGCGCTCCTTCGTCGCCCACACCGCCGCGACCTCGCGCGTCACCGGTCCGGGTGCCTGGAGCTCTCTCGCGTCGCAGCGGCGTACCGCCTGGACATCGCGGGTGGTGGATACCAGGAAGATCTCCTCGGCCCGCGCGAGTACGTCGATCGGCTCGTCGACCTCCCGAGCGCCGTACCACTCCAGCACCAGGGCGCGGCTGATGCCGGCCAGGCAGCCCGACGCCAGCGTGGGCGTGCGCACCTCGCCGTCGACGACATAGAAGACGTTCGACCCGGTCCCCTCACACAGGTTGCCGGCCGTGTTGGCGAAGATCGCCTCGGTCGCGCCCTGCTCCGCGGCGCGCGCCAGGGCGATGACGTTCTCGGCGTAGGAGGTCGTCTTGAGCCCGGCCAGGGCCCCGTGCTCGTTGCGGGTCCACGGCACGGTGACGACCGCCGTCGGCCCCGCCCACGGCTTCATCGTGTCCGCGACCACGACCAGGGTCGGTGGCTCGCTGCCGCGCCCGGACCCGAGCGGGGCCACCCCGCCGGTGTAGGTGATCCGGATCCGCCCCAGGGCCAGCTCCTGGTCGGCCAGCACGGCCGCCACCGCCCGTCGTACCTCGTCGAGGTCGACGGCGGGCAGTCCCAGCCCGCGGGCGGACACGGCCAGGCGGTCGAGGTGGCGGGTCAAGGCGAACGGCACGTTGTCGACCACCTTCACCGCCTCGAAGACACCGTCTCCCACCGTGAAACCGTGGTCGGTCACCGCGACGGCCGGCCCCGTCGGGTCGTCGAGAAGCTGTCCGTTCACCCAGGCACGCATGGCTCAGAGACTAGGCGTGAAGGCCCCATGAACACGCGTGGCAACCCCCGAATTTGTCATTCACCCTGCGTCGTATACAGTTCTGCTCGCACGAACGGCGCGGGCCGAAAGGTCCGGGTCGGAACGCTGCAGGCGGACGTAGCTCAGTTGGTAGAGCGCAACCTTGCCAAGGTTGAGGTCGCGAGTTCGAGCCTCGTCGTCCGCTCGGAGAAGGGTCGCAGGTCCCCTCCTTGGTGGAGTGGCCGAGAGGCGAGGCAACGGACTGCAAATCCGTCTACACGGGTTCAAATCCCGTCTCCACCTCGATTGCTCGAAGCTCCACCTTGTGGGACTTTGGGACATCACGGGCGATTGGCGCAGTGGTAGCGCGCTTCCTTGACACGGAAGAGGTCACTGGTTCAAACCCAGTATCGCCCACCAGCACGGTGATCGAACTTCACCTGATCCGCAGGTCAGAGGCCCTTTCGGGGGCCTCGACTCGTTTCTGGGGAACACACCCGTTCCGTCGAACATGCAGCCAGCGCGCTCCGGGACCGGACTCCCGCCTGAGCCCCTCGCAGGAACGGGCGAGCTGCATGTTCGACGGGCCCTGGTTGTCCGGTTTCTCCGCCGGATTCTCGGCCGCGCCGTGACATGATCCCCTCATGCCCCTGAGCGACGCCCACGACCCGCGGACGTGGCGCACCGACGTCGCCCATCTCGACGGTCTGAACACGGCAGCGATCGCAGCCGACGCCGCCGGACGCGTGGTGTACGCCAACATCGCCGGCGAGAACCTGCTCTCCCGCAGCCGCGAGGAGATGCTGGGGCTGGGGATTCTCGACCTGATCCTGCCCGAGGACCATCGCGGCGGAGGCGAGGAGGTCCTGGCCCACGTGCTCGGCGGGGCGACCTGGAACGGACAGCTGCCGCTGAAGGACGCTGTCGCGGGTCCGAACCTCCTGGACGTCTCAGCGACGCCCCTGCGCCGCGAGGGCGCGGTGGTCGGGGTCCTCCTGGTGCTCGAGGACGCCTCGCGCGGCCCCGTCTCCGGGCGCCAGCAAAGGATCGCTGCCCGACTCGCGCGCCTCGCGCGCGTGACCGCCGAGCTGGTGGCCGCGGACGACATGGAGGCCGTGACCAAGATCGTGGTGTCCGAGGCGGCCGACGCTGCGGGAGCCACCGTGGCCACGCTGATGCGTCTGACGGACCCGGAGACGCTGACGATGGTGGGGCTGCGCGCCGAGGACGCCAGCATCGCCACGCGGTGGGCTCAGGTCCCGATGGGGTCGCACCTCCCGGGACCTGATGCGATCCGCACCCGGAAGCAGATGGTCCTCACCGGCCGGGACGAGATCCGCCGGCGCTACCCCGAGCTCGAGCTGGCCGCCGAGGGCGAGCGCAGCCTGGTGGTGCTCCCCCTGGTCACCGCCGGCCAGGCCCTCGGCGCGATCAGCCTGTCCTTCCCGGGCCGGCGCGAGTTCGACAACGCCGAGCGCGAGTTCCTGCGCCTGCTGGCGGACACCTGTGCCCAGGCGATGGACCGGATCCGGGCGGTGGAGGAGGCCGCCGAACGGGCCTACAAGCTCCGTTTCCTCAGCGAGGCCTCCGCCGAGCTGTCCAGCAGCCTCGACTACCACACCACGCTGCGGAAGGTGGCCTGGCTGGGGGTGCCGGAGTTCGCCGACTGGTGCTCGATCGCCCTGCTCGAGGACGGTGACCTCAGGACGCTCGCGGTCGCGCACAACGACCCGAGGAAGATCGCGTTCGTCGAGGAGGTCCAGCGCCGGTACCCGGTCAGCCGGGACTCCCCGCGTGGAGCGTGGAACGTCGTGCGCACCGGGCAGAGCGAGTTCATCCCCCGCATCCCGCCCGAGCTGATCGAGTCCAGCGCTCAGGACGCCGAGCACCTGAGACTGATCCGGGAGCTCGATTTGCGCAGCGCGGTGTCGGTCCCGCTCGTCGCACAGGGCAAGGTGCTCGGCGTGATGACCTGGGTGTCCTCCGACGAGCGGCGCACCTTCAGCGAGTCCGACCTCACCTTCGTGGAGGACCTGGCCCGCCGGGCGGCCGTCGCCATCGACAACGCGCAGCTGCACAGCGAGACCCGGGAGGCCGCCGTACGCCTCCAACGCGCGGTGCTCCCCGAGCAGCTCGCCGACGTCCCGGGTTGGCAGCTGGCGTCGTACTACAGTCCGTCCGGCCGCACCGAGGTCGGCGGCGACTTCTACGACGTGCTTCCTGTGGACGGTGGCGTGGCGTTCTTCGTCGGCGACGTGATGGGCCGCGGCGTGGCCGCTGCCGCCGCGATGGCACAGATGCGCGCTGCGGTCCGGTCCTACGTCGCCGTCGACCCGTCGCCGGACACGGTGCTGCGCCGCCTCGACACGATGTTCGAGACCTACCAGTACACCCAGCTCGTGACCCTGGTGTACGTGCTGGCCGACCATGTCCGGGACGAGCTGCAGTTCGTCAACGCCGGCCATCCCCCGCCCGTGGTGATCCGGGCCGGCGGCGGCGTCGTGACGATCTCCGAGCCCGTCACGGCCCCGCTCGGCCTGGCCGGTCAGACGCGCACCGCCTCACGGATCCCCTTCGACCGCGGCGACACGCTCCTGCTCTACACCGACGGCCTGATCGAGCGGCGCGACGAGGACATCGACGTCGGCCAGGCGCGCCTGACCCGGCACACCGACCTGCTCGAGAACGGACCGCTGACCGACAAGCTCGCCGACCTCGTCGAGACCGTCCGCGACCACACCCGCGAGGACGACGTCGCCGCCCTCGCCGCGCGCCGCGTGGGCGCCCGCAGCTAACCCTCCAGGCAGACCCGCGGCAGGTCGAACCAGCGCAGGTGCTCGAAGTCGTCGGACACCGACGACGGAGGCGTGGTCAGGTCGGGCGGCGTGGCGGACGCGAGCAGCTCCGCGCCCTCCTTCAGGTAGCGCTCGAGCTCCGACTCCGGTGCGGTGTCGTCGTGCCGCGGGAAACGCATCTCTCCGTCGGGCCCGTAGCTGATCTGGCTCAGCCGGAGCGGCGGCTCGACCGTGCCGGTGCGGTGCACCCAGACCCCACGGGCGACGTCGAAGCGGTACTCCCCCAACAGCCGCCACCCGTCCCGGGCCACGATCCGCACCGCCTCGACGACGTAGTCGAAGACCGCCTCGGAGATGAAGTAGTTGAAGTTCACCCGCACCCAACCGGGCTTGATGCCCTCGCAACCGTGCGCGACCTCGCGGTCGAGCTCGTGCGAGGTCTCCAGGTCGATCCCCAGCAGCCGGTGTCCGTAGGGACCGGCGCACGAGCAGCCGCCTCGCGACTGGATCCCGAACAGGTCGTTGAGCAGCGCCACCACGAAGTTGTGGTGGAGGTACTTCCCGCTGGGTGCGCGCACCACGAACGACACGATCGAGAGCCGCTCGGCGTCGACGTTGCCGAGGATCTCGATCCCGGCCTCGTCCTGCCAGCGCAGGAGCGCCCGGCGCAGGTAGCTCTCCTCGTGCTCGCGGATCACCTGGATGCCCACGGCCTCCTTGAGCTGGAACACCAGTCCGGCGCGGATCGACTCGACGATCGCCGGGGTGCCGCCCTCCTCCCGGTGCGCCGGGTCGTCGAGGTAGCGGTGCCCGTCGGCGTTGACGTAGGCGACCGTGCCGCCGCCGGGCACGTCGGGGACCCGGTTGGTCAGCAGCTCCCGGCGTACGACGAGCACGCCCGGCGTGCTGGGACCGCCGATGAACTTGTGCGGGCTCAGGAACACCGCGTCCTTGTAGGCCAGCGGGTCCCGCGCCGGGCCGCCGTACATCTCGATCTCGACATAGGGGCCGGCGGCCGCGAAGTCCCAGAAGCTCAGCGCGCCGTGGCGGTGCAGGAGCGCGGCGATGCCGTGGGTGTCGCTGAGGATCCCGGTGACGTTGCTCGCCGCCGAGAAGCTGCCGATCCTCAGCGGCCGGTCGGCGTGGCGGACCAGCTCGGCCTCCAGCCGGCCGAGGTCGATGTGGCCGTCGCCGTCGGCGGGGATCGGGACGACGTCGGCGATCGACTCCCGCCACGGCAGCTCGTTGGAGTGGTGCTCGTAGGGACCGATGAACACGACCGGTCGGCGGTCGGCGGGGATCGCGTCGCTGAGGTGGTACTCGTCCTCGAGCGTGCACGGGATACGCAGGCCCAGAACGCCGATCAGCTTGTCGATGGCGCCGGTGGAGCCCGAGCCCGCGAAGATCACGACGGTCTCGTCGTCACCGCCGACGGCGTCGTGGATGATCCGTCGTGCGTCCTCCCGCAGGCGGGTCGTCTGCAGGCCCGTGCCGCTGGACTCGGTGTGCGTGTTGGCGTAGCGGGGCAGCACCTCACAACGGATGAAGTCCTCGAGGAACGACAGCGCCCGGCCTGAGGCGGTGTAGTCGGCGTAGGTCACCCGGCGCGGCCCGAACGGTCCCACCATCACCTGGTCGTCGCCGATCACCGCGTCACGGATCCGGCGCAGCAGCGGGGTCTCGAACGGCTCGGCCAGGTCCATGACCGGAGCATAGTCGGGCCATACCCCGGGCCGTATGGGACGAAAGGCCCTTGGGCGGCGAGCCACGGTCCCGGACCCTGGGAACAGGACGGCCACACCGAAGGAGAGCCATGGAGACCCGACCGGTCCCCGCGACAGCACGCGACACCGAGCTGCCCGACTGGCGGCGCGTGCTCGCGGTCGTGGCCCACCCCGACGACGAGTCCTTCGGCCTCGGCGCGGTCGTCGACGCGTTCTCCGACCGCGGCAGCGAGGTGAGCGTCCTGTGCCTGACCGAGGGCGAAACCTCCACCGTCGGGGCCGGGCCGAACCTGAGCCGGATGCGCCGCGAGGAGCTGGCGGCCGCCTCACGCGCGCTCGGAGTGAGCGCCGTGGTCATGCACCACCACCCCGACGGCTCGCTCCGCGAGGTGTGCCGCCACCTCCTGGCCGGCGAGGTCATCGACGAGGTGGGAGTGCACGGCTGCGACGGGCTGCTGGTCTTCGACACCACCGGGGTCACCGGCCATCCCGACCATGCCGCCGCCACGGCCGCGGCGCTGCTCGCCGCAGAGGTGCTCGACCTGCCTGTCCTGGCCTGGACGCTGCCGGCCCCGGTGGCCGAGCAGCTCAACGAGGAGCTCGGCGTCGACGGCTTCGCCGGCTGCGCCCCCGAGCAGGTCGACATCACGGTCACCGTCGACCGCAGCCACCAGATCGCGGCGAGCCGGGCGCATCACACCCAGGCGGTGCCGTCGAGCCCGCTGTGGCGCCGGCTCCAGCTGCTCGGCGACACCGAGCACCTGCGCTGGCTGCGCCGCGTCGGCGCCTGACCGGCCGGCTCAGTCCTCGTCGGTGGTGCGGTCCTCGTCCTCGTGGGTGCCGGGGCGAGGCGCCCAGGGCAGCTCCTCGGACGGTCGTACGACGATCAGCTTGTCGCCGCGGGCGAGCTGCGTGACGACCGGGTCGAAGTAGCGGTGCACCTTGCCGTCGCGCACCACCGCGATCACCTGGTCGGGCAGCTGCTGGGGCTGCTTGCCGACCTCGGGCACCAGCAGGTCGCGCTCGGCGACCTCGAGGCCCTGGCCGTAGGTCAGCAGGTCCTCCATCACCGAGCCGAGGCTGGGGCTCAGCGTCGAGAGACCGAGCAGGCGGCCCACCGCGTCGGAGGAGGTGATCACCGAGTCGGCCCCTGACTGCCGCACCAGGGGCACGTTGTTCTGCTCGCGCACGGCGGCGACGACGTAGGTGTCGGGGTTGAGCTGGCGCACGTTGAGCGCGCACAGCACGGTGGAGTCGTCGCGGTTGGTCGTGATGATCACCTGCCGCGCCCGCTGCACGCCGGCCCGGCGCAGCACCTCGCGCCGCGTCGCGTCCCCGGTGACGACCGCGATCCCGTCGGCGTGGGCGTCACCCAGCGCGGCCTGGCTGGGGTCCACGATCACGATCGACTCCTTGCCGACGCCGTTGTTCACCAAGGTGTCGACGGCACTGCGCCCCTTGGTGCCGTAGCCGATCACGACGACGTGGTCCTGCATGTGCTTCCTCCACCGGGCGACCCGGAACATCTCACGGCCCTGGCTGGCCAGGACCTCGATCGTGGTGCCGATCAGGAGCACCAGGAACGCCACGCGCAGCGGCGTGATCACGAACGCGTTGACCAGGCGGGCCTGCGTGCTGAACGGCGAGATGTCGCCGTAGCCGGTCGTGCTGAGCGTGACGGTCGTGTAGTAGATCGCGTCGACGAGGTCGACGTGGCCGTCCGCGGAGTCGTTGTAGCCCTCACGGTCGAGGTAGACGATCAGCACCGTCGCGACCAGCACCCCGAGGGCCATCAGCATCCGCCGGGACAGCTCCCACCACGGGGAACGGGTGATCGCCGGTAGGCGGACCCGCGGCAGTGTGTCGGGCTCAGGCTGGTCGGGCACGGTCAGAATCTACGGGACACAGCGGTCCACCCAGTGCACCTAGGGCACGACATCGCCGTAGATGACCGTGAACGGCCCGTCCTCGCTCTCCTCGCCCGGCGGCGGCTGGTCCACCACGACCGAGACGAAGCGGAACTGCTCGCCCGGGTCGGGCAGGTCCTCGTCGCCGACGCTGCGCCGCCAGGTGCCGCAGAGCCGGCCGGTCTCGGTCACGCCCTCCTGGTCACCGATCGCGTCACCGGTCAGGCACAGCCGGCCGGTCCGCTGGTCGTAGCTCTCCACGACGGCCGTCGTCCGGCTCGGCGTGTCCGGTCCTGCGAGCACCCCGAGGAGGTAGCCACCGAGGACGCAGATCGCGCCTCCGGCGAGGGCCACCGGCGTCGGCAGGCTGACGTTTCCCATCTGGTCCCTTCGAGCTTGGTGGACTTCGCTGCGGACCAGAAGCATTCCACGCAGCAGCAGGCACCTGCGCCCTGGGGCCTAGGGCTGAGCCTCACGACCCACCTCGGGGTCGTGCTGCTCACGCCGCCCGACCGAGTCGTGCTCCCAGAAGACGTCGGGGTAGACCAGGGCGCCGGTCATCCATGGCTCGTACGACGGCAGCAGCACGTGCTGGAAGGCCCGGGACGGGATCCGCGTCGACGGTGCGGTGAAGCCGGCCGGCCCGCCGGGGAGGAAACCGAGCCGGCCGTAGTAGGCCGGGTCACCCTCGAGGAAGACGATCGGTTCGGGTCGCTGCTGCAGCACCTCCAGTGACCGCCGTACCAGCGCCGAGCCGACGCCCTGACGCTGCACCGCGGGATCCACCGACAGTGGGCTGAGCACGAGGACCTCCACCAGCCGGGTCGGCGCGTCCAGCCAGCCGCGGGTGAAGGAGACATGCCCGACGACCCGGCCTGCGCGCTCGGCGACGAACGAGAGGTCTCGCCAGGAGCTCGACCGCCGCAGCGCCGACAACAGCTCGGCCACGGGCTCGTCGCCGAAGGCGGCCGCGACCACCTCGGTCACCCGGTCGACGTCCTCGACCCGCTCCGGCCGCACGGTGACGTCGGTCATGCTCCTCCCCTCGCCTGTCGCTTCCGGTGCGCCGGCACCACCCGGCCGGCAGCCCTGCGCTCCGCCGCCGCGACCTCGGCCCGCAGCTCGAGCCAGCTCTCGTACCTGCGGACCGGCAGGGTGCCCGACCCGAGGGCTTCGCGGACCCCACAGCCAGGTTCGACCCGGTGGCTGCAGTCGTCGAAGCGGCAGCGGGCCACGAGGTCCTCCACGTCGGCGAAGGTGCGCGCGAGCCCCACCTGCCCGCCCGGCAGGCCGATGCCGCGCAGGCCGGGGGTGTCGATCACCGCGCCGCCGCCGGGCAGCAGCACGAGCTCGCGGCGCACCGAGGTGTGCCGGCCGCGACCGTCGGCGCGGAGCGTCCGGGTGCCGAGCACCTCGGCCCCCGCCAGCGCATTCACCAGCGAGGACTTGCCGTGCCCGGACGCGCCCAGCAGGGCGATCGTGCCGGTGGCACCCACGATCTCGCGGAGTCTCGGCAAGCTGGCGCCGGTGCGGGTGCTCGTGGTCACCACCTCGACCCCGGGTGCGGCTTCGGCCACGTCGGCGCTCACGAACTCCGCGTCCGGCACCAGGTCGGCCTTGGTGAGTACGACGAGCGGGGTCGCCCCGCTCTGCCAGGCCACCGACAGCAGCCGCTCGATCCGGGCGATCACGGGCTCGGGGTGTAGCCCCACCACCACCGCGACGTGGTCGGCGTTCGCGCACAGCACCTGGCCGTGCGACTGCTTGCCCGCCGTCCTTCGCACCACGACGCTCGTGCGGTGCAACACCCGCACCAGGGTGTGCTTGTCGTCGGGCCAGGCCCGCACCACGACCCAGTCCCCGGTGGTGGCGGCGGCCACCGGATCACGGGCCACCTCGCCGAGCAGTTCGCCGGAGTAGCCGGCGCGCACCAGGCCGCGCTCGGTCAGCACCTCCGCGAGGCCGCGGTCCACACGCACCACGCGGCCGACCTCGGCGTCCGCAGCAACGGCCGCTCGGGCCATCCGCGGGTCGAATCCGATGGTCTCCAGCATCCTCGGAATGTAAGGCCGGGGCGCGGGCGCCGCATCTGGTTATCGGTCCCCGCGCGCCGAGTGGGGTCCGGCGTCGGGCTCCTCGGACGCCCGGATCGGCTCGACGGGGCCGGCTGCCGCGTCGTACGCGCCTGCGCCGCCGTACTCCGCTGGGTCGTCCTCACCGGGGCCGAACCTCCCTCGGTCCTCCTCGTCGCGGCGCAGCCGCGGCAGCATGCCCTTCAGCCGCAACCGGCGGACGAGCTCCATCCGGGCCCGTGCGGTCTCCGACTCCGGCCAGACCCGGTCGAACGCGGCGTTGACCGCGGCGCCGATGAGCACCGCGATCGAGAGCAGGTACAGCCACAGCAGGACGGCGATCGGGGCGGCGAGCGGGCCGTAGATCGACGTCGACTCCCCGGCGGTGCTGGTGAGCACCCACCGGAGCAGGAACGAACCGAGCACCCACAGCGTCAGGGTGAAGGTGGCGCCGGGAAGGTTGTACCGCCACGACGTCCGCACCGGCACCGACGCGTGGTAGAGCGTGGCGAGGAAGCAGATCGAGAGCAGCACCACCGACGGCCAGTACAGCGCGTTGACGAACTCGAACTGCGCCGGGACCACCCGCTCGACCAGCGTCGGCCCGGCCACCACGAGCGGGATCGTGACCACGCCGGTCACCAGCCCGAGCACGTAGAGCACGAAGGAGAGCATCCGGGTCTTGACCAGGCCACGGCGTCCGCCGAGGCCGTACATGATCGTGATCGTGTCCACGAAGACGTTGAGCGCCCGCGAGCCCGACCACAGGGCCAGCACGAAGCCGATCGAGACGACGTCGTAGCGCCCGCCCCGGAACACGTCGTTCAGCGTCGGCTCGATGATGCTCGAGACCGTGTCCTCGGTCAGCACGCGCCCTGCCGCATCGATCACCGCGAACCGCACCTCGGCGGCGCGCGCGTCGCTGAAGCTCTCGAACACGTAGCCGATCGAGCCGACCAGCGCGAAGATCAGCGGCGGCAGGGAGAGCAGGGCGAAGAACGCCGCCTCCGCGGCCAGGCCGGTGACCCGGTTGCGGTAGCAGGTGCCCACCGTGGACACCACCAGTCGCCACGTCGCCCCACGGGCCGAGACCCAGCGGGACTGCTGGGGAACCGCCTGGCTCCCCGTCTCCCGTGACATGGAACTACCGTAGCCACATGGGCATCGACAACCGTGTAGCAACGAACCAGGCCCCGCCGCTGGTCGGTCACAACGTCGTCCTCGCCGACAAGGCGCTGGTGGAGGCCGTCGAGCGACACGCGTCTCGCGCCGTGGTCGACGACCTGGTCGAGCTCGGCGCGATGGCCGGCACCGAGGAGGCCCGCGAGCACGGGATGCTCGCCAACCGCTTCGGCCCGGAGATCACCCCGTTCGACCGCTACGGCAACCGCATCGACGAGGTGCGGTTCCACCCGTCCTGGCACTGGCTGATGGAGCGCGCCGTCGGCCACGGGCTCCAGGCGGCGCCGTGGACCTCGGACTCCCCGCATGCCCATGTACGTCGAGCAGCGGGCTTCATGGCGTGGTCGCAGACCGAGCCCGGCCACGGTTGCCCGATCTCGATGACCTACGCCGCGATTCCTGCGCTGCGCGTCGACGACGCGATCGCCAAGGAGTGGACGCCGCTGCTGGCGTCGACCTCCTACGACTTCGGCGTCCGCTCGGTGACCGAGAAGCGCGGTGCCCTGGCCGGCATGGGGATGACCGAGAAGCAGGGCGGATCCGACGTGCGGACCAACGTCACCGAGGCCCGGCCGACGGCGGTCGACGGGGAGTACACCCTGCACGGCCACAAGTGGTTCACCTCCGCCCCGATGAACGACGTGTTCCTCGTGCTCGCGCAGGCGCCCGGCGGGATCACCTGCTTCGTCGTGCCTCGGGTGCTGCCCGACGGCTCGCGCAACCGGCTGGACGTCGTACGGCTGAAGGACAAGCTGGGCAACCGGTCCAACGCCTCCTCCGAGATGGAGTTCCACGGCACCTGGGCGCAGCGGCTCGGTGACGAGGGCCGCGGGGTGCGCACGATCATCGAGATGGTCGCCGCCACCCGGCTCGACACCGTGCTCGGCTCGACCTCGCTGATGCGCCGTGCCGTGGCCGAGGCGTCCTGGCACGTCGCGCACCGGTCCGCCTTCGGCAGCCTGCTGGCCGACAAGCCCCTGATGCAGAACGTGGTCGCCGACCTCGCCGTGGAGGCCGAGGCCGCGACCGCGCTGTCGATCCGGCTGGCCGCCGCGGTGGACCGCGCCGACGACCCGCACGAGGCGGCGTTCCGCCGGATCGCCCTGCCGCTGTCGAAGTTCTGGGTCTGCAAGCGGACCCCGATGATGGTGGCCGAGGCGCTGGAGTCGCTCGGCGGGAACGGCTACGTCGAGGAGTCGGTGATGCCGATGCTCTTCCGCGAGTCGCCGCTGAACTCGATCTGGGAGGGCTCGGGCAACGTCAACGCGCTCGACGTGCTGCGGGCGTTGTCCCGCGAGCCCGAGGCGCTCAACGCGTGGATCGTCGAGGTCGGCAAGGCCCGCGGCATGGACGAGCGGCTCGACCGCGCCATCGACGGGGTCCTCGAGCAGCTCGCCGACACCAGCGACCTCGAGCTGCGCGCCCGCCGACTCGCCGGCCAGATGGCCGCGGCCCTGCAGGGTGCCCTGCTCGTCCAGCATGCACCGGACGCCGTCGCCGACGCGTTCTGCGCGTCCCGGCTCGGCGCGGAGTACGGCGGCACGATGGGCATGCTCCCCCGCGGCATCGACCTCAAGTCCATCGTCGACCGCACCACCCCCACCCCCTGAGCGGCAGCCGCCGGGGAGCGACCCTGGTGGTTGAGGAGCGAGCTTCGGTGGTTGAGGAGCGAGCTTCGGTGGTTGAGGAGCGAGCTTCGGTGGTTGAGGAGCGAGCGCAGCGAGCGTCTCGAAACCACCGAAGCCGCATCGCAGTTCATCCACAGGCACCGACGAGTGCATTGTCCCCCTGACCCGCGATCGCGAGCATTTGAGGATGGCCTGGACCTACATTCTCGAGTGCGCCGACGGTTCGTACTACGTAGGCAGCACCGTCGACCTCGAGCGCCGCGTCAGCGAGCACAACAACGGCCTGGGCGCGGCGTACACCCGGAGACGTCGTCCCGTGACTCTTCGGTGGGCAGGCGAGTTCGACCGTGTCGAGGATGCCTACGCCTTCGAAAAGCAGGTCCAGGGGTGGGGTCGACGCAAGCGCGAGGCTCTGATCAGCGGTCGGCTGCAGCATCTGCCGGTGCTGGCCAGCCGAAGTGCCAAGGCCAGAGCGGTGAGAGACGGACTCAGCTGACTCCGGTGGTTTCGAGACGCTCGCTCCGCTCGCTCCTCAACCACCGGGATGCGCTCCTCAACCACCGGGATGGGCCCCGGCCCGTAGGCTCAGGTGAGCTCGAGGCCGGGGTAGAGCGGGTGCTTGTCGAGCATCTCGGCCGAGGCGGCCTTGGTGCGGTCGGCGACGCCGTCGGCGAGGGCGTAGTTGGCCTTGGACTGCTTGCCGTCCTTGGTGAGCTTCGCCTCGGTGTTCGAGAGCACGTCGACGATCAGCTCGGCGACCCGGTCGAACTCGTCGTGGCCGAACCCTCGCGAGGTCAGCGCGGGCGTGCCGAGACGGATGCCGGAGGTGTACCACGCGCCGTTCGGGTCGGCCGGCACCGAGTTGCGGTTGGTCACCACGCCGGCGTCGAGCAGCGCGGACTCGGCCTGCCGCCCGGTGAGGCCGAACCCGGTCACGTCGAGCAGCACGAGGTGGTTGTCGGTGCCGTCGGTGACGAGCTTTGCGCCGCGCTTCATGAAGCCCTCGGCCAGGGACTTGGCGTTGTCCGCGATCGCCTGGGCGTACGACGCGAAGGACGGCTGGCGCGCCTCCGCGAGCGCGACCGCCTTCGCCGCCATCACGTGCGACAGCGGACCGCCGAGCACCATCGGGCAGCCGCGGTCCACCGACGGGGCGTACTCCTCCGTGGCGAGCACCATGCCGCCGCGGGGACCACGCAGGGACTTGTGGGTCGTGGTGGTGACGACGTGGGCGTACGGCACCGGGTCCTCCTCGCCGGTGAACACCTTGCCGGCGACGAGCCCGGCGAAGTGCGCCATGTCGACCATCAAGGTGGCGCCCACCTCGTCGGCGATCTCGCGCATCTTGGCGAAGTTCACCCGACGTGGGTAGGCGGAGTAGCCGGCGATGAGCACCAGCGGCTTGAACTCGCGGGCGGCGGCGGCGACCTGGTCGTAGTCGAGCAGCCCGGTCTCGGGGTCGGTGCCGTAGCTGCGCTGGTTGAACATCTTGCCGGAGATGTTCGGGCGGAAGCCGTGGGTGAGGTGGCCGCCGGCGTCGAGGGACATGCCGAGCATGCGCTGGTTGCCGAACTCGTGGCGCAGCGCCTCCCAGTCGGCCTCGGACAGGTCGTTGACCGACTTGGCGGCGTACTTCTCCAGGCCCGGCGTCTCGACCCGGTGCGCCAGGATCGACCAGAAGGCGACCAGGTTGGCGTCGATGCCGGAGTGCGGCTGGACGTAGGCGTACTCGGCGCCGAACAGCTCCCGGGCGTGCTCGGCAGCGATCGCCTCGACGGTGTCGACGTTCTGGCAGCCGGCGTAGAAGCGGTGCCCGATCGTGCCCTCGGCGTACTTGTCGCTGAGCCAGTTGCCCATCGTCAGCAGCACCGCCGGCGAGGCGTAGTTCTCGCTGGCGATCAGCTTGAGCGAGGAGCGCTGGTCGGCCAGCTCGGACCGGATCGCGTCGGCGATCCGGGGCTCGACCGAGGAGACGACCTCGAGGGCGGACTGGTAGGCGGCGCTGGCGGTCGCGGCGAGCGACCCGCCCGTCGTGGAGGCGGAGATCCCTGCAGAAGTCGGCTCGGTCATGGCCCACAGCCTAGTGACCCGGGTCGGCGGGCCGACCGGCGGCGAGGGTGTCGGGCGTCACATTCGGGGCCTTCGCAGGCGGGACGACGTCCACCATCCGGACATACGTCTCAAGACATGAGATCTCGCTTTGCGGAACGGCAGTCCGCTAGATGAGACTGCTCCGCATGATCACTGCAGGTACCGACACGCGCCTCGTGGCTCGCCGCCACGTGGACCTCGGGCGTACCCGCAGCATGATGTGTATGGCCCAGCGCGCCGTCTGAACCCCTCCTCAGTCAGCCCGGCGCGCGGTCGCCGGCATACACATCTCGACAACGGTGTCGGGTGGTCGTCGATTCGTGCGTCTCGTCCCCAGGAACGCATCCCATGACTTCCAGCAGCAACCACCCCCGGCCGTCCGGGCCCGCCAAGCCCGCACCCGCCGGCCCCGGCCGGACCCCCCGGCCCCGCGCCCGCCGTGGCGAGGGCCAGTGGGCCCTGGGCTACCGCGAGCCCCTGAACGCCAACGAGCAGTTCAAGAAGGACGACGACGCCCTCAACGTCCGGGCGCGGATCGAGAACATCTACGCCCACCGCGGATTCGACAGCATCGACCCCAACGACCTGCGTGGACGGTTCCGCTGGTGGGGCCTCTACACCCAGCGCAAGCCCGGGTACGACGGCGGCAGCACCGCCGCACTGGAGCCGCACGAGCTCGACGACCGCTACTTCATGATGCGCGTGCGCACCGACGGCGCCCTGCTCGGGCCGGCCCAGCTGCGGGCCCTCGGCTCGGCCTCGACCGAGTTCGCCCGGGACACCGCAGACATCACCGACCGGCAGAACATCCAGTACCACTGGGTCGCCGTCGAGGACGTGCCGGCGATCTGGGAGCGGCTCGAGGCAGTCGGCCTGGAGACCCAGGAGGCCTGCGGTGACTCCCCGCGCCCGTTCCTCGGCTCGCCCGTCGCCGGTGTGGCGGCCGACGAGATCATCGACGGCTCCCCCGCCCTGGCCGAGATCAAGCGCCGCTTCATCGGCAACCCTGAGTTCTCCAACCTCCCGCGCAAGTTCAAGACCGCCGTCACCGGGCACCCCAGCCACGACGTCGCGCCTGAGGTCAACGACGTGGCGTTCGTCGGCACCGTCCACCCCGAGCTCGGCCCCGGCTTCGACCTGTGGGTCGGCGGCGGTCTGTCGACCAACCCGATGCTCGCGCAGAAGCTCGGCGTCTGGATCCCGATCGAAGAGGTCGCCGACGCCTGGGAGGGCGTGGCGTCGATCTTCCGCGACTACGGCTACCGCCGACTCCGCTCGCGCGCCCGCCTGAAGTTCCTGGTGGCCGACTGGGGGGTCGAGAAGTTCCGCCAGGTCCTCGAGGAGGAGTACCTCCACCGCCCCCTCGTGGACAACCCCTCCCCCGTCTCCCCGCGGAGCGCCGGGGACCACATCGGCGTGCACCGGCAGAAGGACGGCCGGTTCTACGTCGGCGCAGCCCCGACAGTCGGCCGGGTCTCGGGCAGCCTGCTGACCCGTCTGGCCGACCTCGTCGAGGAGTACGACGCCGCGGGCGTCCGGCTCACCGCCTACCAGAAGCTCGTCGTCCTGGGCCTGGCCGAGGACCGGGTCCCCGCCTTCCTCGACGCGCTCGAGAGCATCGGGCTGACCGCCCGGCCGAGCAACTGGCGCAAGAACACGATGGCCTGCACCGGCATCGAGTTCTGCAAGCTGGCCATCGTCGACACCAAGAACCGTGCGGCGGCTCTCATCGACGAGCTCGAGCGGCGGTTCCCCGACCTCGACACCCCGATCACCGTGAACGTCAACGGCTGCCCCAACGCCTGCGCGCGCACCCAGGTCGCCGACATCGGCCTCAAGGGCCAGCTGGTGCTCGACGAGGGCGGCCGTCAGGTCGAGGGCTTCCAGGTCCACCTCGGCGGCGGTCTCGGGCTCGACCCGGCCTTCGGCAGGAAGCTCCGCGCCCACAAGGTGACCAGCGCCGGGCTCGACGACTACGTCACGGCCGTCGTACACGCCTTCCTGGCCGGCTGCGAGCCGGGCGAGACGTTCCAGGCGTGGGTGCTGCGCGCCGACGAGTCGTTGCTGCGGGGCGAGGGCACGCCCGCTCCGAAGACAGCGCTGGAGGGGGCACGATGACCACGCGCGCCGTACCTTTCCACTGCCCCTACTGCGGCAACGAGGACCTCCGCCCGCACGAGACCGAGCACGGCTCGGGCCACGGCGCCTGGGAGTGCCGGGCGTGCCTGCGGGCGTTCTCCCTCAAGCTGCTCGGCCTGATCGCCCCGCCGCAGGCCGGAGGTGCGCGATGACTGCCGCGACGACGATGGCCGCGCGCGCCTTCCGCGGCAGCACGACCGAGGGCCGGAGCAACGAGGAGCTGCGCGACCTGGTCGCCCACGTGGGGGCCGAGCTCGAGCTCGCTCCTGCCGAGGTGATCATCGAGTGGGCGGTGGCCACCTTCGGCGAACGGTTCTGCATCACCTCGTCGATGGCTGACGCCGTGCTCGCGCACCTCGCCTCGCGCGTGGCACCGGGGGTGGACGTGGTGTTCCTCGACACCGGCTACCACTTCGCCGAGACGATCGGCACGCGCGACGCAGTGGCGGCGACCCTGCCGGTCAACCTGGTCACGGTCAGCCCCGCCCAGACGGTGGCGGAACAGGACGCCGCCTACGGCAAGGACCTGTTCGCCCGCGATCCCGACCTGTGCTGCGCGCTGCGCAAGGTCGCGCCGCTGCAGCAGGCGCTGGCGGGGTACGACGCCTGGGCGACCGGGCTGCGCCGGGCCGAGACCCGTAACCGGGTGATCGCACCGGTCGTTGGCTGGGACGAGAACAAGCAGAAGGTGAAGGTCTCTCCTCTGGCGCGGTGGACCGACGACGACGTCGACCGCTACGTCGCCGAGCACGGCGTGCTCGTCAACCCCTTGCAGTACGACGGCTACCCGTCCATCGGGTGCCGACCGTGCACGCGCCGGGTCGCACCCGGTGAGGACAAGCGCAGCGGCCGGTGGGCCGGAAGCGCCAAGACCGAGTGCGGGATCCACCTGTGACCCGCTCCGACGACCGCAACTCCGCAGCAGCACTCCACGAAGGGAACCTCGGCTCATGACTGCACCCGCCCTGGTGGCACTGGCCCACGGCAGCCGCGACCCCCGCTCCGCGGCGACGATCCAGGCGCTGTGCGCCGAGGTCCGCAGCACCCGCCCCGACCTCCGGATCGAGGCGGCCTTCCTGGAGCTGTCCAAGCCGTCGTTCCCGACGGTCGTCGACAAGCTGGTCCGCGCCGGGTACGACGAGATCGTCGTGGTGCCGCTCCTGCTCACCGAGGCCCACCACGCCCGCGTCGACGTCCCGGCGGTGATCGCCGCGGCCGAGGCCAAGCACCCCGGGCTGAAGGTGCGCGCCAGCGGCATCCTCGGCCTGGAGACGGTGTTCCTCGAGGTGCTCGACCGACGGCTGCGCACCGCGTTGAAGGAGGCCCGGGTCCGCGAGCTCGACGCGCTGGTCCTCGCCGCGGCCGGCTCCTCCGACGCGCTGGCGAACCAGGCCGTGGCCCGGCTGGCCCGGCTCTGGGGCGCCCGGCACAAGCTGCCGACCGTGGCGGCGTTCGCGTCCGCGGCCCCGCCGGCGACGGGCGAGGCGGTGCGGCAGTTCCGGGCTGAGGGCCGGCGACACATCGCGGTCGGCTCGATGTTCCTCGCCCCCGGCACGTTGCCCGACCGGGCGGCCGAGCTCGCCCTCGAGGCCGGCGCGGTGGCGGTCTCCGCGCCGCTCGGTGCCGACCCCGAGGTGGCGCGGACGATCCTGGCTCGCTACGCGGTCGGGGCGGTCGAGCTCGTCCCCGTCTGACCCACCGCAGGCGGGTGGGTAATGTTCGCGTCATGAGCCAGCACTTCGACGTCCTCGTACTCGGCGCGGGCCCCGGTGGCTACGTCGCCGCCATCCGCGCCTCCCAGCTCGGCCTGAAGGTCGGGGTCGTGGAGAAGAGGTACTGGGGAGGTGTCTGCCTCAACGTCGGCTGCATCCCGTCGAAGGCGCTGCTGCGCAACGCCGAGCTCGCGCACATCCTCCAGCACGAGAAGGACGCCTTCGGCATCGAGGGCGACGCGACGATGTCGTTCGCGCCGACGCACAAGCGCAGCCGCGATGTCTCCGACAGCATCGTCAAGGGCGTCCACTTCTTGATGAAGAAGAACAAGATCACCGAGATCCACGGCTGGGGCACGCTCACCGGCGACAAGTCGGTCGACGTGAAGGACGACGACGGCAACGTCACGGGCTACACCTGCGACAACCTGATCATCGCCGCCGGCGCCACGACCCGGCTGATCCCCGGCACCGAGCTGTCCGAGCGCGTGGTCACCTACGAGGAGCAGATCCTCACCGACCAGCTCCCCGGCAGCATCGTGATCGCCGGCTCCGGCGCGATCGGCGTGGAGTTCGCCTACGTGATGAAGAACTTCGGTGTGGACGTCACCATCGTGGAGTTCCTCGACCGGATGGTGCCCACCGAGGACGCCGAGATCTCCAAGGAGCTGCTCAAGCACTACAAGAAGCTCGGCGTGAACGTGATGCTGTCGACCAAGGTCGAGAGCATCGACGACTCCGGCGACAAGGTGAAGGTCACCGTGTCCAAGGACGGCGAGCAGCAGGTCATCGAGACCGACAAGGTGCTCCAGGCGATCGGCTTCGCTCCCCGGCTCGACGGCTACGGCCTGGAGAACACCGGCGTGAAGACCACCGAGCGCGGTGCGATCGCCGTCGACGAGCGCGGCCGCACCAACGTCGAGGGCGTCTACGCGATCGGCGACGTCACCGGCAAGCTGATGCTGGCGCACACGGCCGAGGCGATGGGCATCGTCGCGGCCGAGACGATCGCAGGCGCGGAGACGATGGAGGTCGACTTCGACATGATCCCGCGGGCGACGTACTGCCAGCCGCAGGTCGCCTCCTTCGGTTACAGCGAGGAGCAGGCCAAGGAGAAGGGGTACGACGTCAAGGTCGCCAAGTTCCCGTTCTCGGCGAACGGCAAGGCCAAGGGCCTCGGCGACACCAGCGGCTTCGTGAAGATCGTCGCGGACGCGAAGTACAACGAGATCCTCGGCGCCCACATGATCGGGCCCGACGTGACCGAGCTGCTGCCGGCGCTGACCCTGGCGCAGCGCTGGGACCTCACCGCCGACGAGGTGGCACGCAACGTGTTCGCCCACCCGACGCTCAGCGAGGCGGTCAAGGAGGCGATCGAGGGCATCGCCGGCCACATGATCCACATGTGACCACCCCTGCGCACACGAGGCGGCCCCGGAACTGTCCGGGGCCGCCTCGTTCGCTTGCGTGAAGCTGTGCCGCCACTGGTCCACAACCACGTCGGGGGACGAGATGTTCCCGAGTACGCCATCTGGGGGTTTCGCAGGGCCGCCGCGGGTGGAACCTTCGAAGTGGGGGCAACGCACACTGCCAGCTCAGGGGGAGCCATGAGGAGCGAGATGTCGTCACCGCAGCCAGAAGCACCGCCCACGGTGGGCGCACCGTGCCACTGCGACTACACGCGGCCGGGCGTCGAGCCCTGGTGGGAGGACCCGCACACGCGGTCCCGCTGCTGAGGGCCGGCCAGCCGCACCAGCGGCGGCCCGGAGACAGCGTCAGAGGACGAGACGCTCGAGCAGGTGGTCGAGCTGCCGGGCCGGGTCGGGAGTCAGCCCGCCGTGGATCGGCCCGGGCTGTACGACGGTCGACCGGGGTGCGCTCACGAACCCGAACCGGGTGCCGAGCGGGGTCCGTCCTGCCGCACCGGCCGACTCGTCGCCGCGACAGACCGCCTCCACCGTGCTGAGCGCGGAGCGGACGGCATCGACATCCAGCTCAGGAGCGAGCGCGGCGAGCCGCTCCTCGTCGACGTGGCAGCGGGCCTCGAGGAAGTCGGCCTGCTGGCAGTAGAGCACCACCCCGACGTTGACGAACTCCTCGCGGTCGACGCGCGGCACGCACCGAAGCACGACGTACTGGAAGCCCATCCCGCTCATGCCGCACCCGCCGTCGGCAGCCAGACCCGCTCGCCGGAGACGCGGGCGAGCAGGAAGGCGACGTAGGCCTCGCGCACCGCGTCGGTCGTCTCGGCCCCCGGCGGCACCTCGAGCCACTCGTCGGGGACCTGGGCCACCACCTCGCGCAGCAGGTCCTCGGTCACCCGAGGCGCCAGCTCGGCGTCGGCCGCCGCCACCCCAGGCAGGTAGCTGCCGAGGACGTGGTCGGTGACGTCGTAGGGCTGGCGTGCGAACCGCTCCGGGCTGGTGATGCCACCGGCCCAGCTGTGGTGGAAGTAGAGACAGGCGCCGTGGTCGATCGCCCACAGCTCCTTGTGCCACACGAGCAGGTTCGGGTTGCGCCAGCTCCGGTCGACGTTGGCCGTGAGCGCGTCGAGCCAGATGATCCGCGCGGCATCGGCCGGCTCCGGCGAGCAGCCGGAGTCGAACCCGAACGAGCCGGGGAGGAAGTCGACGCCGAGGTTGAGCCCGACGCTGGCGGTGAGCAGGTCCTGGACCTCCTCGTCGGCCTCGTACTTCCCGATCGCGGCGTCGAGCTGCACCGCGACGAGGTCGGGGGTGCGGATCCCGAGCCGGCGGGCCAGCTCGCCGACGACGACCTCGGCGACGAGCACCCGCAGGCCCTGGCCGGCACCGCGGAACTTGCAGACGTAGGTCCCGAGGTCGTCGGCCTCGACGATGCCCGGCAGCGAGCCGCCTTCGCGCAGCGGCGCGACGTAGCGGGTCGCGGAGACGGTCGGGATCACCCGGCACAACCTACCGGGCGCGGAAGGCTCACCGGACCGCCGGCTGCTCGAGCAGGCGGGCCCGCTGCTCCGCGACGTCGTAGTCGGCCCGGGGCCAGGTCAGGTCCAGTCCCCGCAGGGTCTCCAGCAGCACGGTCGCGACCGCCCAGTTGCGGTACCACTTGCGGTCGCTGGGGACGACCAGCCAGGGAGCGTGCTCGGTGTGGGTGCGCTCCAACGCGACCTGGTAGGCCTCCTGGTAGTCACCCCAGAGGCGTCGCTCGTCGATGTCCCCGGGGTTGAACTTCCAGTGCTTGGTCGGGTCGTCGAGGCGAGCGAGCAGCCGCTCCTTCTGCTCCTCGGCGCTGATGTGCAACATGCACTTCACGACCGTCGTACCGCCCTCGACCAGCTCGGCCTCGAAGTCGTTGATCGCGGCATAACGGCGTTCGAGCTCCTCGGACGGAGCCAGCGCCCGGACCCGGCCGATCAGCACGTCCTCGTAGTGCGAGCGGTCGAAGATCCCGATCCGCCCCGGCGCGGGGAGCTCCCGGCGGACCCGCCAGAGGAAGTCGTGGGCGAGCTCCTCCTCGGTGGGCTTGCCGAACGCCTTGATGTGCACGCCCTGGGGGTCGACCAGGGCGACGGCGTGCCGGATCACGCCGCCCTTGCCGGCGGTGTCCATCCCCTGCAGGACCAGCAGCACCCGCCGTCGCCCGCCGGTGCGGCCCTCGGCGAACAACCGCTCCTGCAGCTCGGAGAGCTCGTCGTCGAGGGCGGCCAGTGCGGCCTTGCCCTCCTGCTTCCCGCCGTCGAAGCCCGGGGTGTCCCGGGTGTCGTGGGCGGACAGGTCGACCGGACCCGGTCGCAGGAGCAGCTGGTCGGCCAGGCGGGATGCGGACATGGACAGATGGTGCCAGGGCCACCGGGCCGGCTCACCGTGAGGTCCTCGTCACGTCCAGATCCGCCTACCGGCGTTGACGGACACGGCGCGGATGCACTTAGGTAAGGCTCACCTTAGTTCGTCACGGATCGGAGTCCGCGTGCCCTCCCCCACTCGCATGCCAGCCCACGACGCCCCCATCGCCGCCAGCCCTTGGCGGGGTGCCGCCCCTGCACCCCATCACCCCCGCGGCCCGCTCCCGGCCGGCGCGCCGGCCGAGGTGCTCGCCGCCGCCCGGGACCGGCTCGGACCGGCGCTTCCCCGGGCCGGTGTGGGCGAGCGCCGGGCACTGGACCGGCTCGGCCGGCTGGCGAGCGAGCTCGGTCTCGACCTGACCCACCCGTTCGCCGCCGCACACCTGCAGCCGCCGGAGCTCGAGGTCGCGGTCGAGGCCGACCGGCTGGCGTCCGCGGGCAACGCGTCGATGGACACCTACGACTCGGGGCCAGCCACGCTCGCGGTCGAGCAGTGGGTGGTGGACGGGCTCGCGCGGCTCGCGGGGCTTCCAGCCGGCGCGGCCGGGGTGATGACTCCGGGCGGCTCCATGTCGAACCTGCTCGGGCTGATGCTCGCCCGCGACGCCGCGGTCGCCCGGCACGGTGGCGACGCGCGTAGCACCGGGGTCGGTTCGCTGGTCCGCCCGGTCGTGCTGTGCTCCCAGCTCGCCCACTTCTCGGTCCACCGGGCCTGTGCCGCGCTCGGGCTCGGCGAGGACGCCGTGGTCGCGATCCCGGTCGACGGCGCGCCGCAGCTGCGCGGGGACGTTCA
>JBMOMG010000076.1:0-2569 GCA_049323155.1 Actinomycetota bacterium
CCTCCAGCGCCTTCTTCAACAACGCCGCGTGCAGCACCGGCAACCGGAACCAACCCGACACCGTCCCGTCGCCGTTGTCACGCATCGACAACGACGCCTTGCGCCGCGCCCGCTCCTCCTCGGCCTCCAGCGCCTCACCCTCGGCGGCATCAGCGGCCTCGGGACAGACCACCTCGAACAACCGCTTCCCCAACCGCCGCAACACCACCGCATCAAACTGCTCCGCGAGGTCGAGCAGGTGCGCCTGGGCCCGTTCGTGGATGTCATCGGGCAGGTCGTCGTGCTCCCTGGTCAGCGCATCCACCGCCTGGGCGATCACCCGCGCCTGATCGATGTTGACCACACCCGCAGCCAGTGCCCGCCGGGTCGCCTCGTAGCGTTCGTCCAACGCCTCCGCCAACCGGACCGCGGCACCACACCGGGCCCGGGTCTGCCGAGTCGCGTGCGCCAACCACGCCGCGGTCGACGTCGCCCCCGCCACGCTGCCGACCTGGACCCGGTCCGCCGCGGCCAGCACCCGCAGCTCCAGCTCCGCCATCCGCGAGGCCACCCGGTCCAACACCACCAACACCTCGGCCTGCTCGGCCGGGGTCATCGACCACGCCGGCACCCCGCCCAGCCCGACCAACGCCTCCTCCACCTCGTGCGCAAACCCCACCAGCCGATGCGGCGGAACCACCCCACCCCCGCCACCGCCCCCGGCACCCCCGCCCGACGCGTCGGCAGCAGCAGCCGCACCGGCCGCTGAATCAGCGGCGACCGACGGCTCCGGGATCGCGTACGTGGACATACCCCCACGCTAGGAAAACCCATTCCATTGATCGAACACCTGTTCGGAAGTTGGGGACGATCGCGACCACCACCCAGCTGTGGACGAAACCTGGCGTAATTCAGAGGCTCCGCCGGCCGTGACGCGTACGCGGTCGTCTCCTAGGAGTCCGGCGCCCGGAGCCCGCAGCTCCTGCGATCGTCGTCGGGCTGCTCACGACCGGCTCGGCGTGCGGCTTCGCCGGCGACCCGAACGAGAGGGGCAGAGCGGGCAGATAGTGACTGGCCGCTCTCCTCCTGGTCAGAATCGGCAGCATCAAGGCGAGAGACGGCGTGCTGTTCGGCCTGTTCCTCGTGTTCGCCCTCACGACCGTGTTCACCACGGCCGACGCCTCCGGCGTCTGGGAGGGCTGGGTCATGTGGGCTGCGGTGCTCCCGGTGGCAGCTGTGCACTGGCTGCGCTCACGTCACCGTCGAGCCGACTGCTCGGCGAGCGCGGTACAGCAGCAGCCTCGGCAGTGAACCGCTCTCGCAGCGCCGCCGAGATCTCGAAGTGCCGTACGAGGAAGGCGCGCTCGTCCAGCTTCTTGCGTCGGAGCCACCCCGTGACCTCGTCGTTGCACTTGCTGGCGTTGCAGGAGCTGCACGCCGGAACGATGTTGGCGAGTGTGTAGCGGCCGCCACGCGACAGGGCCAGCACGCAGTCGCGCTGCAGTGGCACATCGCGTGCCCCGCAGTACGCACATCCGCCCCAGGCCGCCTGCAGTGCCGCCCACTGCTGATTGCTGAGGTCGTGCTCGACGCGATCCATGCGCAGCTTCCGCCGGCGAGCGGCCCGGGCTCTGCGACTGCGGTTCGCCGCCATGAGACCCGAGCCTAGGGGCTCAGCCGTGGGCCATGTCGACGAACCGCGAGTAGTGGCCCTGGAACGCCACGGTGACATCCCGGGTGGGACCGTTGCGGTGCTTGGCGACGATCAGGTCCGCCTCACCGGGCCGGGTGGACTCCTTCTCGTAGGCGTCCTCGCGGTGCAGCAGGATCACCATGTCGGCGTCCTGCTCGATCGAGCCACTCTCACGAAGGTCGCTCATCATCGGCCGCTTGTCAGCGCGCTGCTCGGGACCACGGTTCAACTGGGACAGCGCGATGATCGGGACGTCGAGCTCCTTGGCCAGCAGCTTGATCTGCCGGGAGAACTCCGAGACCTCGAGCTGGCGTGACTCGACCTTCTTGCCCGAGCTCATCAGCTGGAGGTAGTCGATCACGATCAGCCGCAGGTCGTGACGCTGCTTGAGCCGGCGGGCCTTGGCCCGGATCTCCATCATCGTCATGTTGGGCGAGTCGTCGATGAACAGCGGCGCCGAGGAGACCTCGCCCATCTTGCGCGCGAGCTTGGCCCAGTCGTCGTCGCCCATGTGACCGTTGCGCATGTGGTTGAGCGGGATCTTCCCCTCCGCCGAGAGCAGACGCATGGTGATCTCGTTGCGGGTCATCTCCAGGGAAAAGATCACGCTCGCCATGTTGTGGTGGATCGACGCCGACCGGCACAGGTCGAGGGCAAGGGTGGACTTGCCCATCGCCGGACGCGCGGCGACGATGATCATCTGTCCGCCGTGGAGGCCGTTGGTCAGCTCGTCGAGGTCCGCGAACCCGGTCGGCACACCCGACATCCCGCCGTCACGGTTGGAGATCGCCTCGATCTCGTCGAGGGTCGCCTCCATGATCTCGCTCAGCGGCGCGTAGTCCTCGGCCGCACGCTTGTCGGTGACGGCGTAGACCTCGGCTTGGGCCCGGTCGACGA
>JBMOMG010000077.1:0-36220 GCA_049323155.1 Actinomycetota bacterium
CAAGGTGGCCACCCAGACCCCACCGATCCGGTCCGGTCGCCGGGTGATCTTCGTGACCCTCGACGACGCCACCGGGCCGGTGGACGCGACGTTCTTCGAGGACGCCCAGGGCCCCTACGCCGCCACCGTCTTCCATTCCTGGCTGCTGGTGGTGCGCGGCGTGCTGCGGCGCACCGGCCCCCGCGGGGTCTCGATCCGCGCCACCGGCTGCTGGGAGCTGCCGACGCTGCACCAGATCTGGAAGGAGCACGGCATCGAGGCGGTCCGGGCGTTCATGGACGAGGTCCCCGAGGGCTTCGGCGGGGTCGGGTCGGTCGAGGAAGCGGCGGTGACCGGTGCGGCCGAGAGCCGGTCGACGCGGCCGGTGATGGCCGGGCCCCCGATGTCCGGCCGAGAGGGGAGCACCGCCGGCGGGATGGGGCGGCGCCGGGTGCTCGTGCACTCGAGCGGGTTCAAGGTGTCGCCGTACGCCGACGTCAGGCCTGCGGGGGAGGACACCAAGAGCGCTCCCCGCAAGCTGTGGCACAGCAGCCCCGGGAGTGCCGGATGACGTTCACCGCCGTGGTCTCACTAGGGTGGGCACCATGCCTGGACACAACGCCCCGCAGCGCCCGCACGGACGCGAGGCGGCTCGCACCGCGGTCGTGTGGGAGGCCCTGCAGGAGGTGCTGGCCTCGGTCCCGAGCCACGACCGGGTCGACGGTGTGGCCACCGTCCTCGACGTCGGCGGTGGCACCGGCGGCTTCGCGGTCCGGGTGGCCGAGCTCGGTCATCGGGTCACAGTCATCGACCCGAGCCCTGACGCGTTGGCGATCCTGGGGCGCCGGGCCGACGAGAGCGGTGTCGCCGACCTGGTCACCGCCCGTCAAGGGGACCTGGCGTCCCTGCCCGACCTGGTGCCCTCCGGCAGCGTGGACGTGGTGCTGTGCCACGGCGTCCTGGAGATCGTCGACGACCCGGCTGCGGCACTGGCTGCCCTGGCCGGGGTGCTCCGTCCCGGTGGCACGCTCAGCCTGCTGGTCGGCCAGCGCCATGCCGCGGTGGTCACCCGGGCGATGGCCGGCCACTTCCACCAGGCAAAGGCACTGCTCGACGACCCGACGGCTGCCGGCGCCACCCGCCGGCTCACCGCCGAGGAGGTCTCGGCGCTGCTGGACAGCAACGGCTTCGACGTGCGCACCATGCATGCGGTCCGGGTGTTCGTCGATCTGGTGCCGAGCTCGCTGGTCGACCTCGAGCCCGGTGCTGCCTCGGCGCTGGTGGAGCTGGAGAAGGCCGTCTCGACCCGACCCGAGTACCTCCCGTTGGGCACCCAGCTGCACGTCCTCGCGACGCGGCGTTAGTCCCTCACCCGACGGGAGAGGGCGATGAGCGCCCTGCCTCCCGACCTCGTCGCCGCGTCCTGGGGCTGCCCGATCCTGCACGTGGACATGGACGCCTTCTACGCCTCGGTGGCGACCCGGGACCGTCCCGATCTGCGTGACGTGCCGGTGATCGTCGGCGGCGGCCACCGCGGTGTGGTCCT
This sequence comes from Actinomycetota bacterium, assembly GCA_049323155.1. Lineage (GTDB taxonomy): Bacteria > Actinomycetota > Actinomycetes > Propionibacteriales > Nocardioidaceae > Nocardioides_C. The sequence goes on from JBMOMG010000077.1 coordinate 1,526, forward strand.
GTCGGCGAACTACCTGGCCCGGCAGCACGGTGTCCGGTCGGCGATGCCTGGCACCCGCGCCAGGCGGCTGTGCCCGCAGGCGGTGGTGATCCCCCCTGACTTCGAGACCTTCACGGCCGTCTCCTCCGCGGTGATGGAGACCTTCCGGCAGGTGACCCCGCTGGTCGAGGCGTTGTCGCTGGACGAGGCGTTCCTCGACGTCTCGGGAGCCTCGAGGAGGTTGGGGAGCCCCTACGAGATCGCCGAGCACCTCCGGGCGCGGATCTTCGACGAGCAGGGCATCACCTGCTCGGTCGGGGTGGCGAGCACGGTCGCGGTGGCGAAGATCGCCAGCAGGCAGGCCAAGCCCGACGGCGTGTGCGTCGTACCTCCCGACACCGTGACGACGTTCCTGCACCCACTCGAGGCCGGTGAGCTGTGGGGGGTGGGGGAGAAGACCGCTGCCCTGCTGCAGCGGCTGGGGCTGATGACCGTCGGCGACATCGCACACACCTCGCCGGCCACGCTCCAGCGAGCGGTCGGCCCGGCGCTCGGCACACGGCTCCATCAGCTTGCCTGGGGGCGCGACCCCCGGGTGGTCACCCCGCGCCGTGGGCCGGACGAGCCCGACAAGAGCATGGGCGCGGACGAGACGTTCGGGCGGGACACCGACGACCCCGAGGTGGTCCGGCGCGAGCTGCTCCGGCTCTCGGCCAAGGTCACCGCCCGGCTGCGCGCAGCCAAGGTGGCCGGACGGACGGTGACCCTCCGCGTCCGGTTCGCCGACTTCACCACGATCACCCGGTCGCGGACCCTGCCGGAGGCGACCGACGTGACCCAGGTGGTCTACCGCACTGCGGCCGACCTCTACGCCGCCCTGGGGCTGCAGCGTGCGCGGGTGCGGCTGGTCGGGGTCCGGGTCGAGGGCCTCCTGCCCCGGGTCGCGGTGCACCACCAGATGATGCTCGGGGAGCGGGAGCACGGCTGGTCCGACGCTGACCGCGCCGTGGACCGGGCAGCCACGAGATTCGGGGCGGCAGCCGTCAGACCGGCTACTCTGCTGCGAGGGGGAGGGCCTTGACGGTCCGTTGGCGCAGCGACGTGGGGGAGGGACTTCTGCATGAGAGCTCGAGGGAGCGGCGACGCTCGCCGTGTCCCGGCGTGGGCGCTGGTCCCGGGGCTTTCGCTCAAGGAGCAGGTCGAGCTGTTCGCCAGCATCGCCATGAGTGCCCCCAGCGGCGTGATCGCCTCCGACCTCGAGGGCCGGATCGTCTGGGTGAACCCCGTGGCTGCAGAGATGTTCGGCTGGCCGCGTGAGGAGCTGATGGGCCAGCCGTTCGTCGTCGTGCTTCCCCCTGAGCACCACGAGATGGTGCTGCACACCCGCGAGCAGATCCTGCGCAACGAGCTGACCGAACCCTTTCTCACCACCGGGCTGCGCCGGGACGGCACCCGCTTCGACGTGTCCGTGACCCCTGGTGTGCGCCGCGACGCCGACGGGCAGGCGCTCGGCACCAACGTGGTGCTTCGCGACGTGACCGAGGAGCTGAGGGTCCAGCGGGAGCTCACCGAAGCCCTCGCTCGGTCACGGGCGCGGTTCGACCAGTCCGCCAAGCCGCAGGGCCTGCTCGACATCAACGGCAGGTTCGTCGAGGTCAACGACGCCGCGTGCAGGCTGCTCGGCTGGCCACGCGACGAGCTCGTCGGGCGCGACTCCACCGAGGTGGTCCATCCCCGCGACCCCGACCGGGTCCGTGAGCAGCTCGCCCTGCTGCGAGACGGCGGCCTGCCGGCGACGACCTACGAGACCACGGGGATCCGCAAGGACGGCTCCCAGGTCGCGCTCCAGATCGACATCACCGCCGTGCGGGACGACCACGGCCGTGCCTACGAGTTCGCGGCCTTCGCCCGGGACCTCACCGAGCTCCGCGAGGCGCAGGCCCAGCTCGCCAGCCAGGCTGCGTTCTTCCGTGGCCTCAACCGCGAGTCGTCGGACGCGACTCTCGTCGCCGACGAGCGGGGGCACCTGGTCTACGTCAGCCCGTCGACCGAGCAGGTGCTCGGCCATCGGCCACGCAGCCTGCTCGACGTCGCCGCCGAGGAGCTCGCTCACCCCGACGACCTCGGACCCGCGACCGAGGTCCGCAGCCGACTGCTCGCCGCGCCCGGCAGTCGGGAGCGGTTCACCCTGCGGCTGCGGACCGCCGAGGGGGAGTGGCGCTGGTTTGAGGCGACGGCGACGAACTGTCTCGACGACCCCGATGTCGGCGGCCTGGTCGTGAACCTCCGCGACGTCACCGCGCAGATGGCGGCGCAGGCGGCGCTGCGCGAGTCCGAGGCACGCTACCGCGCGATCGCCGAGACCGCGCAGGAGGGCATCTTCGCGCTGTCCCTGGAAGGCACCGTGCTGTTCGGCAACGAGCGGCTCGCCGACATCCTCGGCCTGGACATGCAGCAGGTCTACGAGCTCGGTGACCACGAGCTGTTCCGGGGCGCCCCCGACGCACTGGCTGCGGCCCCGGCGGACCTGCCGGCGGGGGCACCGATCCGGTACGACCTGCCCTACCACCACCCCGACGGCAGCGAGCACGTGCTCCTGGTCTCGGCGAGCCGTCTGGCCGACGCCGACGGGTCGCTGCTCGGCACGCTGGCGATGGTCTCCGACGTCACCGAGCAGCGTTCGGCGGAGGCGTCCCTGCGACACCAGGCGCTGCACGACCCACTCACCGGCCTGGCCAACCGGTCGCTGTTCTTCGACCGGCTGGCGACCGCCGATGCTCGCCGGGAGCGCTCCGGTCAGGGAGCGGTGGGTGTGCTGTTCCTCGACCTCGACGACTTCAAGCGCGTCAACGACGAGCACGGTCACCAGGCCGGCGACCAGGTGTTGGAGCAGGTCGCGCGCCGGCTGTCGCACGCGGTGCGGGCGACCGACACGGTGGCGCGGCTCGGCGGCGACGAGTTCGCGGTGATCTGCGAGGAGGCCGACGAGGAGACGCTCGACCTCGTGTCGGCCCGGATCGCCGAGAGCTTGGCGGTGCCGGTCGCCATCGACGACGCGAGCGGCATGGCCCTGGAGGTCACCGCCAGCATCGGGACCGCGCTGTCACCTCCGCACGACGTCGACGACCTCGTGAAACGAGCCGACGCCGCCATGTACCGCTCGAAGTCGGTCCGTCCCACCAGCCGGATCGAGGACTCAGCGGACGGGGCGGACGCACCGGCCGAGTGAGCGCTGCACGGTGCCGGCACCGCGTGCCCCGCTGAACGCGTGGCAGGCCCCCGGTCGTGGGCGGACCGGGGGCCTGCAGACCGACACGGGGGGGATGTGTCGGACCATACCGGCAGCCGGGGGGGATGACTACCGGTCGGTGGGGTACTACGGACTCCGCAGTTTCGTCTTCGTCCCTCCCAGTGACGGAGACGACGTTCCGTGAAGTCATCAGGATCATCGGGCAGCGGTCGGCACTACTTGAGGGGAGAAAGGTATTTTTTTCCGACATTTCCTCGGAGACCGGCGGCAGCGCTGCGCGGGGAGCCGTGTGATGGCAGCATCAGCCTTCAAGACCTGGTCCTCACGTCGAGCGCAGGGGAGAACATGAGCCAGAGCCAACGTGCGCGAGCCGGAGAGGCGGGCGGCCTGCGAGCCGCCGAGCTGCCGCCGGTCCCCGTGGCCGAGGTGGCCGAGCTCCCGTTGGCGGCGTTGCGCGCCTATCGGCAGAAGCTCGCCGACGAGGAGGACCGGGTGTCCTACTGGCGGCGGCTGGTCCACGCCCGGCTGGACCTGCTCAAGGCGCAGAGCAGCGAGGGGCCGCTGTCGCTCGAGGCTCTGGCCCGGGCTCTGGGCGACACCGGGAGCGGGCGCACACGGACCGCGTTGGTGAGGGTGCGCGCCGCCGAGCCACTGCCCGAGCTTCCCGTGCTGGAGGAGATGTGGGTGACCGAGGTCGATGCCGCCGATCCGGAGGGGGTAGCCGCAGCCGTGGATCGGTTGACCACGGCTGAGCGGCAGCTGACCTCGTACCGCTCCGCGTTGCACCAGCGCATCGACGAGGCCACGGCCGAGCTCCTCGAGCGGTATCGCCAGGATCCGTCCAGTGCGCTGCTGGCGCTGCGCAGAGGCGGCGGTTCGGTTCCTCGCCGGCCGACGCGATGAGGACGCCGCACGCCGTGACCCACCGCGAGCAGAGGGGCTGACCGTGAACGACACAGGGGTCGACGAGCTGTGGCGGGCCTACCGCGATGAGCCCACCGAGGAGCGCCGCAACCGCCTCGTCCTGCAGTACTCACCGTTGGTGAAGTACGTCGCCGGCAGGTTGCGGACCCGACTGCCTGACAGTGTGGAGTACGCCGACCTGGTCTCCGACGGGATCATCGGACTGATGGGCGCCATCGAGCGCTTCGATCCCGGCCGGGGTCTGACCTTCCAGACCTTCGCGGTCCCGCGGATCCGCGGGGCGATGGTGGATGCGCTCCGCGCGTTGGACTGGGTGCCGCGGTCGGTGAGGGAGAAGGTCCGCCAGGTCGAGGCCGCCCAGCGGACGTTGGAGACCCGGCTGGGGCGGATCCCCGACGACCCCGAGATCGCGACCGAGCTGGGCATCTCCGTGGCCGAGCTGCGCGAGCTCTACGCGAAGACCGCGTTCACGAGCGTAGCCACGATGGAGGACCTCGAGCTGGCCGACGACCTCTCCGCGGCGGCGACGCACGAGATCGAGGACGACGAGGCCAAGGCGGCCCTGCTGCGGGTGGTCGACGAGCTCCCCGAGCGGGACCAGGTGATCATCGCGCTGTACTACTTCGAAGGGCTCACGCTCTCCGAGATCGGCTATGTGCTGGGGGTCACCGAGTCCCGGGTCTCGCAGCTGCACAGCCGCGCCACCATGGTGCTGCGCACGAAGCTGGCCGACGCCGGGTCGGTCTGAACCGGCAGGTCAGTCCCACTCGCCGTACACGTGGACGAACAACCGCTTGTCGTGGGTGAGGTTCCACAGCTGCCGCGCGTCTTCGACCCAGAAGTTCACGCAGCCGTGGCTGTGCCCCTCGAAGGGGTTCATCATCAGCCGTGAGCCGTGGAGCGCCTGTCCACCGGAGAAGAACTGTGCGAACGGCATGGGGGCGTCGAAAGCTCGGCTGACGTGGTGCTTGCTGCGCCACTGGACCTCGAAGTCGCCGGTCCGGGTCTGCGTGCCGTAGCCGCCGCCGCGCACCAGCCAGGAGTTGTGGAGCCTGCCGTTGCGGTACAGGCTCGCCTGGTGTCGCTTCCGGTCGTAGCACATGTGCCAGCCGCGGTCGCGGCATGCCGCAGGGGCCTGCTTCTTGCCCCAGGTGCTGCGGCGGATCAACGGCACCCAGGTCCGGGCGTCGACCCGTCCGGTGACGCGGAGGCCGCGGGCGGCCTGGAAGTCACGCACCGCCTGCTCGGTCTTCGGCCCGAAGGTCCCGGTCGGGGACACATCGAGGAAGCCGAGGCGGTGCAGTCGGATCTGCACCTCGTACACGTGCTCGATCTGGTACGGGTCGGCATCGACGTCGCCACGCTGGACCAGCTCCCGCGTGAACGGCTGTCGCAGGTCCGGCGCTGCCTGGGCGGGCGCAACGCTCACCGCGAGCAGCGCCAGTCCGAGCGCGAGCGCGGTCAACATGCTGGTGAGGACAGCGCTCACGCGCGGCCTGCCCGGTGACCTCGTCATCTCGTCCCCGTGTCCCCTCCGTGACGTGCGCGCATCGTCGCCCCTCCTGTGTGCCGCGCCGGCAGCCGACGGAAATGTCGCTCTTCCGCGGCCTTGTCCGTCGCCCCAGGTCCAAGCCTCCCACGTGAGCCGAGTGTGGTCAGGGGATTTTTCGGTGCTCGCCTACCGTCTGCTCGGATGCCTGCCTAGACTTGAGCCAGGTCATCATCAGCGGGAGGAAGTCGTGCCGCTCTCCGAAGAAGAGTTGCGTCTGCTCGAGCAGATGGAGCGTGCCCTCGTTGCCGAGGACCCCAAGTTCGTCTCCGCGCTCAGGGGCACGGCCCGTCGGCGTGATGCCCGTCGGCGCACCTTCGTCGCCCTGGCCGTCTTCGTGGTGGGCGTCGCGGTGCTGATGACCGGAGCGGTGATGGCGAACACGGTGGTGGGCATCGTCGGATTCGTAGTGATGCTCGGCTCGGCTGTCGTCGCGCTGAGCTACTGGCGGGCCCAGTCGGCGCCCGCTGCCCAGCCTGACTCCCCGGCTCATGGCCCCGCGGCCGCCGGGTTCGGGCTCAGCGTGGTCGAGGGCGGCAAGAAGTCGAAGAAGCGCAGCCCGCGGCCCCGGTCGAGCAGCAACCAGACCATGATGCAGCGCTTCGAGGAGCGTTGGCAGCGCCGTCGCGGCTCCAACGGCTTCTGATCCTCCGTTTCCCAGCCGGGTCGCAGTCGGAGACCGGCTCAGACCGCCCGGTCAGTCCCCGGCTCGGCAAGGGCGACGGCGTCGCGACGCACCGTCCTGCTCAGCAGGTTGGTGACGGCGTTCCGGTACAACGATGCCGGTAGCCACGAGGCCAGCCTCCGCGTGCGCCTGCTCGCGCCCTGCCGCAGCGCCGTGCTGACGCGCTCGACGTCGGCCGCCACGTCGCCCGGCGCGCGTCCCGCCGCCAGCCGGCTCTCGCGTGCGAACCGCGCAAGCTCGAGGTCGCGCACGACTCGCTCGAGTGCAGCCGCTGCCTCTGGGTCGGCCTGCACGCCGCGTTCGGTGCCCCGCAGGTAGCCCTCTCGCTCGCCGGTGCCGGGCTTGCCGAAGGCGGCCGCGATGGCGCGGGCGCTGGTGCGCAGCGTCACCGCGTCGTCCCAGTGCAACCGCAGGTCCAGCGCGGTGTCGCGCAGCTCGCGCCAGCCGGCCTCGGCCGCGTCGGCGGCCGATCGCGCGGCAGCCCACCGTCGCCGACGCAGCAGGGAGCGTGCGAGCCGGGGACCGAAGGGGAGCGCGAGGACGACGAGCGCGACCGGCAGCGCGAGCCAGAGGGCCCGGTTCCCCGAGTCGTCGCCGCCGGAGCTCGCCGCACCGGCGTCGAGCTCCTGCTGGTCACGTCGGACCTGCTCGGGGTCGACGCTCGGGGCTGCGGCGGTGGGGATGTCCGTCGGCTCCGGGGTGGTGATCCGGCCGGTGCTGTAGCCGGGGACCTGCGGAGCCCGTGCACTGGGCGTGGGCTCGAACCGCAGCCAACCGGCACCTTCGAAGTACATCTCCGGCCACGCGTGCAGGTCGTGGGCGCTGTAGACGTACTCCCCGGGCCCCACCCTGTCCGGGGCGAGGAAGCCGACCGCCACCCTGGACGGGATCCCGAGCGTGCGGCCCATCACTGCCATGGCTGCGGCGAACTGCTCGCAGTACCCGACCCTGCCGTCGGGGCCGGTGCTGAGGAAGGACTGCAGGTCCTCGGCGCCGTTGCCCGAGGGACGGTCGAGGGAGTACTCGAAGTCCCCGTCCCGACGGAAGAAGCGCTGAAGCCGGGCGGCCTTCTCGTAGGGCGTCTCCAGGCCCGCGGTGACCTCCCGAGCGAGATCGGCGACCATGCCGGGCATCCCGTCCGGCAGATCGGTGTAGGGGGTGAAGACGTCTTCGGGGGTGGGGTCGGCGGACACCAGGTCGTCGGCGGTCGCCGCGACCTCCAGGGCGGTCAGGGAGTAGTCGACGCCGGCGGAGCTCTGCCCCTTCACGGCGCTGACGAAGTCCAACGTGGCCGCGTCGTACCGCCAGTCACCGGGCGCCTCGATACTGCTCACCGGGTACGGCGTCGGCAGCCACGTCGAGCTGAACCGCTCCGACACGCTGATCTCGAAGTCCACCTGTCGTCGGGCCACTCGTGCACGGAGACCGGGCGGCCGGGCGACCAGGCCGTCGGCGCGCTGTTCGGGGGGGATGTCGCGGTCCGACGGCTTCCAGGTCAGGCCGGTGAACTCGTCGAGCACCGAGAGTCGGAGGTACGACGGGTCGCCGTCGGTCGTTCGGACGGTCACCAGGTCGACGTCGCTGCCGCGCACCAGGTCCCGGCGCAGGCTGACCATCGGGTTGGTGATCGAGACGTCGCCGTCGCCGTCCCCACCGGGACCGCTGCCGGGCAGCAGCCCACCGCCGAGGGTGGGGATCACCAGGGGAGCCACGACGGCCAGGCCGGTGGCGGTGGCGCCGATCCGGCGCGCGGCGGCGCGCACCGACACCGTGCTGACTCCCGCCTCGCCGGTGTCCTCGACGGCGCTCGTCCGGCTGACCTGGCGGCCCCAGTGGCTCAGCCGCTGACCCTCCTCGTGGGCCAGCATCGAGAGGAAACCGGTCGCGGTCGCCGCGAAGATCCACCAGCTCACGCCGTCGGAGAGGATCGACACCGGTGCGGTGTAGAGAGCCAGGAGCGGCAGTCCGGCGAGAGGCACCTGGCGCAGCCCGCAGGCGAGGAGGTCGACGAGCAGCGCCGTGGCCGCCCCCGCCAGCACGAGGAGCGGCATGATCTGGGGGACCGAGTCGCTGATCGGTGCCGCGTAGCTCTGGGCGGCGGCCACCCCGTCCCCGACCACGTCGAGCAGCCGCGGCGCCGAGCTGCCGGTGGGCAGCCAGCCGCCCACCGCCGTCTCCGGCGCCCACCGGTGCGTGGCCCACACGCCGAGCGCGACGACCTGCCCGACGAGCACCAGGACTGCCGGCAGACCGGTCAGGCGCAACAGGGCACCGGTGACCGCGATCAGCAGCGCGGCGAGGAGCGCGGGGACCAGGTAGCCGCTCGGGCTCTCCACGAACCCACCCCACGCCCAGAGGCTCACCCACGTGGTGAGGGACGCCAGGGCAGCCGGCACCAGAGCGCCGGAGAGGTCCAGGTGGCCGCGTCTCACGGGGCACCCCTCACCGCAGCGTCGCGCGCGGCGCGACCGGCGGCACCCGAGGTGAGCCCGAGCTGTTGCCAGACGCCGGGCAACGAGTCCACGGGGCCCGCGGTCACGCTCTGCCAGCCCCTGGCGCGCAGCCACCTGGCCGACGTCGCTTCGTCCGCGGTGCCGGACCGCGAGGTCCCGGCCCAGGCGTCCACGTCGAGCGCGACCGCCATGGCGGTGGCAGCGGTGTTGCGCATCCGCGCGAAGCCTGCCTTGTCGTGCTCCTCCACGGCGCCGACGACGGCGACGAGCAGCCCCGAGTGGCCGGGGTCCTGGAGCCAACCGGTGTCGAGCTCGCGTCGGGTGGCCGTCCCGACCACCGCCAGCGACTCCAGCAGCGGTGCAGTCTCACCGGCCGCGCCGCCCCGGTCGTGCCAGGAGCCTCCGTGCTCGTCGCCCGAGGCGGTGACGAGGCGTACGACGAAGCCGCGCTGGACCAGGTGCACCGCGACGGACGCGGCGACGGCGACCGCATGCTCGAACGAGGACGCAGCCCCGCGGCCGCGGTGCGCGGACTGGCGGTTGTCGAGGAACAGCGTCGCGCGGGACTGCCACGGCTGCTCCTCGCGACGGACCATGAGCTCGCCGACCCGGGCACTGCTGCGCCAGTGCACGCGGCGCAGGTCGTCCCCTCGCCGGTACTCCCGAACGGTCACGTCCTCGGCACTGCCGGTGGCGAAGGCTCGCGGTCGGTTGTCGCCCGAGCCGGTCCAGGCTCCGGAGAGCGGGATGGGCGGCAGCGGGACGACCCGGGGCACCACCACCAGCGGTGCGGTGGAGGAGAACGTCCGGTCGAGCTCGACGAGCCCGAACGGGTCGTTGAGCCGGACGGTGAGCGGGCCGATGACGAACCGGCCACGGACCTCGGACCGGACCAGGTAGCTCACCGCTCGCCGACGCCCCGGCGCCATCCGGTCGACGACGAAGCGGGGACGGGTCCCCAGCACGTAGGGGAGCTGGTCCTCGAGGAGCAGCAGACCGGTGGGGAGGCGTCCGTCGTTGGTGAGGTCGAGCTGGACCCGGCACTCCTTGCCTGCGGTCACCTGCGTCGGGGACACCGAGCGGACCAGCCCGAGCCGGTAGCGGCTGCGGCTCACGAAGAAGGCCGCCACGACCGGGAGCAGCGCCAGCAGGGTGCCGACGCGAAGCAGGTCGTCCTGCCCGAGGACCATGGCGCACGCCAGCGCCGTGAGCCCGGCGGCCACGAAAGCTCGGCCCCGGGTGGTGAGCGCGGACAGGGCGTCGCGCATCGCGGTGCCCGTCAGGCCCGGCGTCGACTCTCCGGCGTCGCGACACCGGAGAGGATCTGGTTCAGGGTCGAGGCGGTCGTCCGGCCGCTCATCGACGCCTCGACGGTCGGCAGCAACCGGTGCGCGAGCACCTGAGGGGCCAGCGCGAGCACGTCGTCAGGGATGACGTAGTCGCGGCCGTCCATCGCCGCCGACGCCTTCGCCGCCCGGACCAGGTGCAACGTCGCGCGCGGCGACGCCCCGAGCACCAGCTCCGGCGAGCGACGGGTGGCGGTGGTGATCGCGACGGCGTACCGCTGCACGGCTTCGGCGACGTACACGCCGTTGACGATGTCGATCAGCTTGCGGATCTCCGCAGAGTCCGTGACCGGCTCCAGGTCCTCCAGGGGGCTGTGCCGGGTGTGCGCGTCGAGCATCGCGATCTCGGCGGCCTCCACGGGGTAGCCCATCGACACGCGCGCCATGAACCGGTCGCGCTGCGCCTCGGGCAACGCGTAGGTGCCCTCCATCTCGATCGGGTTCTGCGTCGCGATCACCATGAACGGCGCCTCGAGGTGGTACGTCGACCCGTCGACGGTCACCTGGCGCTCCTCCATGCACTCCAGCAGCGCCGACTGGGTCTTGGGGGAGGCACGGTTGATCTCGTCGCCGACCACGATGTTGGCGAAGATCCCGCCTGGCCGGAACTCGAACTGCCGGGTGTCCTGGTTGAAGACGGACACGCCGGTGACGTCGGAGGGCAGCAGGTCCGGCGTGAACTGGATCCGGCGCACCGTGCAGTCGATGGAACGGGCCAGGGTCTTGCTGAGCATGGTCTTGCCGACGCCCGGCACGTCCTCGATCAGCAGGTGGCCCTCGGCGAGCAGCACCACCAGGGCCGTCCTGGCCACCTCGGGCTTGCCCTCGATGACCTTCTCGATGCTCTCGCGCACCCGGCCGGTCACCCGGGCGAGCGTGTCGAGGTCGGCGGAGTTGGCGCCGCTCCCCGCCGTGTCGCTGCTGGCCGCTGTGCTCACGCTTTCTGTCCCTCCCGCCGTCCCCGTCGCCCCTCGACGGACTCCGGGTCCCGTCATGCGTCCGGACCCGGCCTGCGTGCCCTCCATCCAACCTCATCGTCCAGAGCCCTGTCACCGGCTTCGGCGCAGCGGGGTCGACGAGGCCGCTCCACTCCGCACCAGCCCCCGTGCCCCACGGGGCGCTCCACCGCGCTCCACCAGTCGCTCCACTCCGCTCCACCAGCTGCTCCACTCCGCCCCACCCGGCGCTCCACTCCGCTCCACCCGCGCCGGCCGCCGGCACGGGAACCCGCCGTGACCTGCAGAGACGCGGCGGTGCCGCCTCGACGCATCGGACTGTCACGGCAGCTCCTCGGGGCGCGACACGGGCGAAGTTTGTGCGTTTCTGGTTGAAGGTGGAGGGAAGTGGAGTATGGTGGAGCACAGTGGAGGAGAGGGAAGCCTCAGGGGTCACCGGGAGGAGGTGCCGATGTTCTTCGGTACCTACACACCCCGGCTCGACGACAAGGGCCGCCTGTTCCTCCCGGCGAAGTTCAGGGACGAGCTGTCGGAGGGTCTTGTGGTCACACGGGGACAGGAGCGCTGCCTCTACGTGTGGTCGATGGACGAGTTCGGCAAGCTCACCGAGCGCCTGAAGGAGGCCCCGGTGACCAACAAGGGGGCCCGGGACTACGTCCGCATGTTCTTCGCCGGTGCCTCCGACGAGACTCCCGACAAGCAGGGCCGGATCACGATCCCGCCGATGCTGCGGGAGTACGCCTCACTCACCAAGGACTGCATTGTCATCGGCGCGATGAACCGGATCGAGATCTGGGACGCCGCCTCGTGGCAGGCCTACTCCGACGAGCAGGAGCAGGCGTTCGCCGACCTCAGCGAGGAGGTGCTCCCCGGCTTGATGTGACGTAGCCGGCCGACAGCAGAGTCGCCGGGCCCGGCCCACGCCCGCTCGCCCTGCCATCTGGCGCACCTTCCCCGGTGCCAGAGGGCAACTTCCCAGGGACGAGCGGACGGGGACCAGGCCGTGCGAATCCGACACACAGCACCACCGACCGCGGGTCGGTGTCATCACAGGATTCATTCGAGGGGTCGAAGCATGAGTCTCAGCTACTCCGGACAGCTGTCCGGCCAGCCCGTCCGGCGGGTCCGTCACGAGGTCAGGGACGGGATGGCGGTCATCGCCTTCTCGGCCGTCGCGTCGTCGGGGCTCGCCGCGGCCCTGATGCTGTTCCTCTCCCTGGTCGACTAGGCCCGCGCAGTGACGACTCCCCGCCACGTCCCGGTCCTGCTCGACCGGGTCGTCGCTCTGGTCACCCCGGCGCTCGAGCGACCCGGGCACGAGCAGACGATCTTCGTCGACGCCACGCTCGGCCTCGGCGGGCACAGCGAGGCGGTCCTGTCAGCCTGCCCGCACGCGCACCTGGTCGGAGTCGACCGCGACACGCACGCCCTCGAGCGGGCCGAGCAGCGGCTGCAGCCGTACGCCGGGCGCACCTCGTTCGCGCACGCGGTGTACGACGAGATCCCCGACGTGCTGGACCGGCTCGGTCACGACCACGCCGACGCGATCCTGTTCGACCTCGGGGTCTCCTCGATGCAGCTCGACGTCCGGGAGCGCGGCTTCGCCTACGCCGAGGACGCGCCGTTGGACATGCGGATGAACGACACCGCCGGGCAGACGGCCGCGGACGTGCTCAACACCTACCCGGTCGAGGAGCTCAGCCGGATCCTCCGCTCGTACGGTGAGGAGCGGTTCGCCCGCCGGATCGCCGAGGCGATCGTCCGGGAGCGCGAGCGTGAGCCGTTCACCCGGTCGGCGCGGCTCGTCGAGCTGGTCCGGGACTCGATCCCGGCGCCGGCCCGTCGTACCGGAGGGCACCCGGCCAAGCGCACGTTCCAGGCCCTGCGCATCGAGGTGAACGACGAGCTCTCCGTGCTGCGCCGGGCGATCCCGGCGGCCATCGACTCCGTCGGCGTGGGTGGCCGCGTCGTGGTGATGTCCTACCACTCGCTCGAGGACCGCCTGGTCAAGCAGGCGTTCGCCGAGCAGACCCGCTCCGACGTCCCTCCCGACATGCCGTTCGTCCCCGAGGGCCACGAGCCGCCCCTGCGGCTGCTCACCCGCGGCGCGGAGAAGGCGTCGTCCGAGGAGATCGCCGAGAACCCCCGAGCCGCTTCGGTGCGTCTGCGCGCCGTCGAACGTGTCCGTCCCAGCACCGGAGCCGCACAATGAGCACACCTCTCTACCAGCCGCGTGCCCGCATCCCACGGCTCGCCGAGGCCGCCGTCGAGCGGGCCCGCCTCACGGTCGTGCCGGGCCGCGCCACCAAGGCCGCCCGGGTCCCGTTCATCACGCTGGTCTCCCTCCTGCTCATCGGCGGTGTGGTCGGGCTCCTGCTGTTCAACACGCACATGCAGCAGGGGTCGTTCGTGGTCTCCTCGATGGAGGAGCAGGCGGCCGTGCTCGCCGGCAAGGAGGAGTCGCTGCGCATGCAGCTGCACCGGATGCGTGACCCCCAGCACGTCGCGGAGCGGGCCAAGAAGCTCGGCATGGTGCCGGCCGGGAGCCCGGCGTTCATCCGGCTCTCCGACGGCAAGGTGCTCGGCCGACCCGCCGCCGGGGAGCCGGCTGACGCGCTGCGGATCGAGCCGCTGCCGCCCGGCAAGCCCAGCTCGGTGCGTCCCCGGCTGGTGATCGCCGAGGTGCCCGAGGCGACGAAGAAGGACAAGCGCGAGCGCGACACGGGGGCACGGTCGGAGGCCACCTCACGCGATCAGGACTCCACGTCACGTACAAAGAGCAGGAACCACGACGACCGGGCACAGGGAGCAGGGAGAACACCGTGAGCCGAGGCGCACGCTCGCTGCGGGGCACCTCGCTCCTCCGGCTGCGCGTGGGCCTGATCCTCATCGCGATGGTGGTCTCGGTCTTCGCTGCGCGGCTCTTCCAGCTGCAGGGCATCGACGCGAAGGCGTACGCCGCGCGTGCCGAGGCCGTGGGCCTGCAGACGGTGACGCTGCCGGCCACCCGGGGAGCGATCCGGGACCGCAACGGCGAGCCGCTCGCCGAGTCCGCGGACGGCCTGATGCTCGTGGCCGACCCGTCGCTGACCGCCGACGACGCCCAGGAGATCGCCAAGATCGTCGCGGCGCGGATCGACGTGGACTACTTCGACGTGCTCGAACGGCTCCGGAAGCCCGACAGCCGGTTCCAGTACCTGGCCCGCCGGGTTCCCGCCGCCGAGGCGCGGGCGGTCGTCGAGGAGCTCGACGACGCCGGCTTCGAGGGCGTCGACACCGAGCGTGACCCGGTCCGCAGCTACCCGGCGGGGGACGTGGCCGCCAACATCCTGGGGTTCATGGGCGCCGACGGCAACGCCCTGCAGGGCTTCGAGCTGCTCTTCGACGAGGTGCTCTCGGGCAAGGACGGCTCGGCCACCTACGAGACCGGTGGCAGCGGCGGGCAGCGACTGCCGCTGGGGGAGAACAACGTCGTCGAGCCGGTGGACGGCTCCGACCTGACCCTGACCATCGACCGTGACGTGCAGTGGTACACCCAGCGGGTGCTTCGCCAGGCCGTGCAGGGGGCCGGCGGCGAGTCCGGCGCCGCGGTCGTCCTGGACAGCCGCACCGGTGAGGTCCTCGCGCTGGCCGACCATCCGACCTTCGACGCCAACGCTCCGACCCTGTCGCCGGAGCGCGACCTGGGCATGCGCTCCCTGTTCGACGTCTACGAGCCGGGCTCGGTGGAGAAGGTCCTCACCGCGGCCGCCCTCGTCGACGCCGGCAAGCTGACCCCCGACACCAGGATCACCGTGCCCGCGAAGCTGCACCGGCAGGACCGGGTGATCGGCGACTACTGGGACCACGGCCGGCTGCGGCTCACGCTGACCGGCGTGATCGCCAAGTCCTCCAACATCGGCACCGTCCTGGCCGCCGACGAGTTCACACCCAAGGAGCTCTACGGCTACCTCGCCCGGTTCGGGCTCGGTGCGAAGTCCGGGGTCGGCATCCCCGGCGAGGCGCGCGGCCTGCTGCCGTGGTGGAAGAACTGGTCGCAGATCAACCAGGACACGATCTCGTTCGGCCAGGGTGTCTCGGTCAACGCCCTGCAGATGGCCGCCGCGGTGAACGCGGTCGCCAACGACGGCGTGCTCGTCGAGCCGAGCCTGGTCAAGGGCCGTGCGACCACGTCGCAGGGAGCGACGGTCGGCAGCGACGTGGTCTCCTCGCGTCGGGTGATCAGCCCGCGGGCCGCCCGGCTGACCGCGGAGATGATGGAGGCGGTGACCGACCCCGAGGAGGGCACGGCGCCGAGCGCGGCGATCGAGGGCTACCGGGTGGCCGGCAAGACCGGAACCGCTCAGCGCGTGGGGGAGGAGTGCGGCTGCTACGACGGCACCTTCACCGTCTCCTTCGCCGGCTTCGCCCCGGCCGACGACCCGCGGTTCCTCGTCTACGTGGTGGTCCAGGACCCCAAGAACGGCGGCGGCGGTGGGTCCGTCGGCGGCCCGGCGTTCCGCAAGATCATGACCTACCTGCTGCGCAAGTACGCCGTGCCTCCGACCGGTGCGCCCGCACCCGACAACCCGGTCGAGTGGTGAGCGCGGGTACTCTGCCGACGTGCCAGACCAGCCCGACGAGTCGGCAGTGACCGCGACCCGACCCCGTGAGCCGTTGCGGACCCCGCTCGGGACCGTGGTCGACTGGCTCGGCGAGCGGCTGCTCGAGCGCTGCGGCTCCGACGCCCCCCTCGGTGACGTCCTGGTCAGCGGGCTCACGCTCAGCTCCCAGCGGGTCCGGCCCGGCGACCTGTACGCCGCGCTCCCTGGCGCCCGGGCACACGGCGCCTCCTACGCCGACCAGGCGGTCCGAGCAGGCGCCGTCGCGGTGCTCACCGACCCGTCCGGGAGGGAGCTGTGCGCCGGGCTGGACGTCCCCGTCCTGGTCGTCGCCGAGCCCCGGCCCCTGATGGGAGACCTCGCCGCACGGGTCTACGGCGAGCCCGCGCAGCAGCTCCGGCTGGTGGCGGTCACCGGGACCCAGGGGAAGACCACGACGACCAGGCTCGCCGAGGCGGGCCTGCAGGGCTCCGGGACGCCCGCCGCGGTCGTCGGCACGGTCGGCACCCGGATCGACGGGGTCGACGTGAAGACCTCGCTCACCACGCCGGAGGCCCCGGACCTGCACGCGCTGTTCGCGGTCATGCGCGAGCAGGGGGTGAAGTGCTGTGCGATGGAGGTCTCCAGCCACGCGCTGGTGATGGGCCGCGTGGACGGGGTCGTCTTCGACGTGGCGGTGTTCACCAACCTCGGCCGCGACCACCTCGACTTCCATGCCGACGTCGAGGACTACTTCGCCGCCAAGGCCTCGCTCTTCACCCCGGAACGGGCCCGTCTCGGCCTGGTCAACGCCGACGACGAGCACGGCCGCCGGCTGCTCCGCGACGCCACGATCCCGGTCCGTTCGTTCTCCGCCACCGGCGCGGACGCGGACTGGGTGGCGCGGGACGTCCAGCTCAGCCCCACCGGGTCGAGGTTCACCGTCCGCACGCCGTCGGGGGAGACCTTCCCCGCCGGTGTCCCGCTGGCCGGAGACTTCAACGTCGCCAACGCGCTGGCCGCGATCGCCGCACTGGCCGAGGCCGGGTTCGACGCGCGTGCGGTCGCCGACGCGATCGCAGCATCCTCCGGTGTGCCCGGCCGCCTCGAACGGGTCGACGCAGGTCAGGACTTCGTGGCCGTCGTGGACTACGCCCACAAGCCCGACGCGGTCGACGCGGCGTTGCGCACCTTGCGGCCGCTGACCGAGGGCCGGCTGATCGTCGTGCTCGGCGCCGGCGGCGACCGTGACCAGGGCAAGCGGCCGGTGATGGGGGAGATCGCCGCGCGGCTGGCCGACGTACTCGTGGTCACCGATGACAACCCCCGCACCGAGGACCCGGCAGCGATCCGGCGCGCCGTGCTCGACGGCGCACGCACGGTCACCGAGAGCGACCGCGCCGAGATCCGCGAGTGCGGGGACCGGCGCGAGGCCATCCGGCTCGCGGTCGCCATGGCCCGCCCCGGGGACACCGTCGTCGTGGCCGGCAAGGGGCACGAGACCGGCCAGGAGGTGGACGGGACCGTGTACCCCTTCGACGACCGCACCGTCCTGCGTGAGGAGCTCAGCCGCCGATGATCCCGATGACCCTTCCCGAGATCGCCGCCGCCGTCGGCGGGCAGGTCCACGACGACACCGGCGTGCAGGTCACCGGCCCCGCGTTCATCGACAGCCGCTCGCCGGAGCCCGGGGGCCTGTTCGTCGCTCTCCAGGGCGAGAACGTCGACGGCCACGACTTCGCCGACGCCGCGATGGCCGGCGGTGCGGCCGCGGTGCTCGGCAGCCGGCCGGTGGGCCATCCGGCGGTGGTGGTGGCCGACCCGACGGCGGCGCTGGCGGCCCTCGCCAAGCACGTCCTCGCCCGGCTCGACGCGGTGCAGGTGGTCGCGCTCACCGGCTCCCAGGGCAAGACCAGCACCAAGGACCTGCTCGCCCAGGTTCTCGCGACCGCAGGTACGACGGTCGCCACGGCCGGCTCCTTCAACAACGAGATCGGCCTGCCGCTGACCGTGCTGCGCGCCGACGGCACGACGGAGTTCCTCGTGCTCGAGATGGGCGCGCGCGGTGCCGGTCACCTCGACGTCCTGTGCGACATCGCCCCGCCCCGCGTCTCCCTGGTGCTCAACGTCGGCAAGGCCCACCTCGGCGAGTTCGGCACGCAGGAGGACATCGCCCGGGCCAAGGGCGAGATCGTCGAGGCGCTGCCCGACGACGGGGTCGCGGTGCTCAACGCCGACGACCCGCTCGTCGCCGCGATGGCCGCGCGCACGGGAGCCCGGGTGCTGTGGTTCGGCGAGTCGCCGTCGGCCGACGTACGCCTCGAGGACCTCGAGCTCGACGACTTCGGCCGGCCCCGGTTCGTCCTCTCCGCCGACGGGGCTCGGGCCCGCGTCGAGCTGGCGCTGGTCGGGGAGCACCAGGCCGCCAACGCGACCGCTGCTGCCGCCGTGGGGCTGGCACTCGGGATGAGCCTGGAGAAGGTCGCCGGGGCGCTCACCGTCGCCACCGCGACCTCGCGCTGGCGGATGGAGGTGCACGAGCGCTCCGACGGGGTGACCGTGATCAACGACGCCTACAACGCCAACCCGGACTCGATGCGCGCGGCGTTGAAGGCGCTCGCGGCGATCGGCCGTGGGCGCCCGGGCACCCGCACCATCGCGGTGCTCGGTGAGATGCGGGAGCTGGGGGAGGCCGGCCGCGAGGAGCACGACGCGATCGGCCGGCTCGCGGTGCGCCTGGACATCGGGCAGCTGCTGGTCGTCGGCGAGCCGGCCCACGCGATGCACCTCGGTGCCTATCTGGAAGGCTCCTGGGGTGAGGAGTCGGTGTTCGTGCCGGACAAGGACTCCGCGCTGACCTGGCTGCGTGGTCACCTGCGCCCCGGTGACGTGGTGCTGCTCAAGGCCTCCCGGGCCGCGGGTCTGGAGACCCTGGCCGAGGCGCTGCTCGACGAGGACGAGACGAAGGAGACGACCGGATGAGGGCAATCCTCCTGGCAGGAGGTCTGTCACTCCTCTTCACGCTCCTGGGCACCAGGGTGGCGATCCGGGCCCTGGTCGCGAAGGGTTACGGCCAGCTGATCCGCGACGACGGGCCGACGACCCACCACACCAAGCGCGGCACGCCCACGATGGGCGGTCTGGTGATGATCCTCTCGGTGCTCGTCGCGTACTTCGGCGCCAAGCTGATGACCGGGGACCTGCCCACCGCGTCCGCGCTGCTGCTGCTGTTCCTCTTCGTCGGGCTCGGCACCGTCGGCTTCCTCGACGACTACATCAAGATCGCCAAGCAGCGCTCGCTCGGCCTGCGCAGCAAGGCGAAGATGACCGGCCAGGTGCTGGTCGCGGTCGTGTTCGGCTGGCTGGCCCTGTGGGACGGCCTGGCCGACGAGCGCGGCGAGACCCCGGCCTCGCACGCGATCTCGTTCATCCGCGAGTTCGACTTCCTCACCCTGCCGACGCTCGTGGTGATCGGCTTCATGATGGTGATGATCGCCGGCGCCAGCAACGGCGTGAACCTCACCGATGGCCTCGACGGCCTCGCCACCGGCGCCTCCACGATGGTCTTCGGCGCCTACACGCTGGTGAACATCTGGCAGAACAACCAGAGCTGCGCGATCACCCCCGGACCGCCCTGCTACGAGGTCCGCGACCCGCTCGACCTCGCGGTCGTCGCGGCCGCGCTCACCGGTGCCTGCTTCGGCTTCCTGTGGTGGAACGCCGCCCCGGCCAAGATCTTCATGGGCGACACCGGCTCGCTCTCCCTCGGCGGCGCCCTGGCCGGCCTCGCGATCCTCACCCGCACCGAGCTGCTGCTGCTGATCATCGGCGGCCTGTTCGTGGTGATCACCCTCTCGGTGATCCTGCAGGTCGGCTACTTCAAGGCGACCAGGGGCAAACGGCTGTTCCGGATGGCGCCGTTGCAGCACCACTTCGAGCTCAAGGGCTGGGCCGAGGTGACCATCGTGATCCGGTTCTGGATCATCGCCGGGCTCTGCGTCGCGGCCGGCCTCGGAGTCTTCTACGCCGAGTGGGTGGCCGGCGTATGAACAAGCCGCTGGAGTCCCTCGGCCGTCACGACTCGTGGGCCGGCGTACGCGCCGTCGTCGCCGGGATGGGGGTCTCGGGGTTCGCCGCCGCCGACAACCTGACCCACGTGGGTGCTCACGTCACCGCGCTCGACGAGTCCGACGCCGGTGACCGCGGCGAGAAGGGCACTCTGCTGGAGGTCCTCGGCGCCGACGTCCGCCTCGGGCCCGGCACCACCGAGGTCCTGCCCGACGACGTCGACGTGCTCGTGGTCTCGCCGGGGTGGCGGCCGAGCGCGCCGCTGATCGTGCAGGCTCGTCAACGAGGCGTGCCGGTGTGGGGTGAGGTGGAGCTGGCCTGGCGGCTGCGCGACCCGGACCACGCCGCGCCGTGGCTCGCGGTGACCGGCACCAACGGCAAGACGACCACCGTGCAGATGCTCGACCACATCCTCCGCGCCCACGGCCTGCGCAGCGTCGCGGCAGGCAACGTCGGGCTGCCGCTGGTCGAGGCGGTGATGGACCCCACCTCGTACGACGCCCTCGCCGTCGAGCTCTCCAGCTTCCAGCTGCACTACACCTCGTCCATGGCCGCCGAGTCCGCCGCCGTGCTCAACGTCGCGGAGGACCACCTCGACTGGTACTCCTCCTTCGACGACTACGTCGCCGACAAGGGCCGCATCTACGAGCAGGTGGAACGCGCCTGCGTCTACAACGTCGCGGATCCGGTCACCGAGCAGCTGGTCCGCGACGCCGACGTGCAGGAGGGCGCTCGCGCGATCGGGTTCACGTTGCAGACGCCCGACGTCGGGATGCTCGGCGTGGTCGACGGCATCCTCGTCGACCGGGCCTTCATCGAGGAACGCCGCACGAGTGCCGCCGAGCTGTGCACGATCGGCGACCTGGCCTCCGATGCCCCGCACTTCGTGGCCAACGCGCTCGCCGCCGCGGCGCTGGCCCGGGCCCACGGGGTGCCGCCGTCCGCGGTGCGCGACGGCCTGCGCGCCTTCGAGCCGGACGGGCACCGGATCGCCGAGGTCGCGCAGATCGACGGCGTCCGCTACGTCGACGACTCCAAGGCCACCAACCCGCACGCGGCCACGTCGTCGCTGTCCGCCTACGACCCGGTCGTCTGGGTGGCCGGCGGGCTGGCCAAGGGCGCGCACTTCGACGACCTCGTCCGCGCCGTCCGCGGTCGGCTCCGCGGGGTCGTGCTGCTCGGCCGGGACCGCGATGTGATCGCCGACGCGCTTTCGCGACACGCGCCTGATGTGCCCGTCATCGTGATCGAGGACGGGGACACTTCTGTCATGGACCGCGTGGTCGGAGCGGCTGCCGGCCTGGCACAGCCGGGCGACACCGTGCTGCTGGCGCCGGGTTGCGCGTCCATGGACATGTTCGAGAACTACGGCGCCCGGGGAGATGCGTTCGCCCAGGCGGTGCTGAGGCTCCGCGAGGGCTAGGGGGGGACGGTCCTCCCCGGACCCGCGGGCCGCGGGACGACGACGGGCAGAAGGGCTGGATGTGACCACCGCAACGGGGCAGCAGCGCCGGCAGGGCGCGGCGGCGGCGTGGGTCTCCTCCACCCGCGAGGGCCTCGGACACGCCCTCGACCGGCCGCTGACCTCCTACTACCTGCTGCTGGGGTCCTCGGCGCTGCTGCTCGTGATCGGCCTGATCATGGTGCTCAGTGCCTCCAGCGTGTACTCCTTCAAGGTCTTCGACAACAGCTACCACATCGTGCTCAAGCAGCTGGTGTGGGTGGCCCTCGCCGTACCCGTCGCGTTCGTCGCCTCGCGGCTGCCCCACCGCGCCTTGCGCGCGCTGGCCTGGCCAGGCCTGCTCGGCAGTGCTGCGCTGCTGGCGCTGACCCAGCTCGGGCTCGGCAAGGAGGTCAACGGCAACACCAACTGGCTGGCCCTGGGGCCGCTGACCATCCAGCCCGCGGAGTTCGCCAAGCTGGCGATCATCCTGTGGTGTGCCGACCTGTACGCCCGCAAGGAGCGCCTGCTCGGGGACTGGAAGCACGCGCTGATCCCCGCCGTGCCGGTGACCGGACTGCTGACCCTGCTGGTGATCAAGGGCGGCGACCTCGGCACGGCACTGGTGTTCTTCGCGATCGTGCTCGGGCTGCTGTGGGTGGTGGGCGCCCCGGCCCGGCTCTTCGGCCTGGCGATCCTGGTCGTCAGCGCGCTGACGCTCTACCTCGCGAGCACCAGCGACGAGCGTCTCGAGCGGCTCACCAACTTCGTCGACCCGTTCAAGAACTACGAGGGTGCCGGCTGGCAGGCGGCGCACGGCCTGTTCGCGATGTCCAGCGGCGGCTGGTTCGGCAAGGGGATCTCCGCCAGCCAGCAGAAGTGGGGTGCGCTCCCCGAGGCCCACACCGACTTCATCTTCGCGGTGCTGGGGGAGGAGCTCGGCCTGGTCGGCACCCTGCTCGTCCTCGCGCTGTTCCTGACCATCGCCTACGCCGGGATCCGGGTCGCGCTGCACACGCCCGACCCGTTCGTCCGCTACATGGCCGCCGGCATCACGATCTGGCTCACCGCGCAGATGATGATCAACATCGGCATGGTGCTCGCCCTGCTGCCGGTCATCGGCATCCCGCTCCCACTGGTGTCCTACGGTGGGTCTGCACTCCTCCCGTCCCTGGTGGCACTCGGCCTGCTGATCTCCTTCGCCCGGTCCGAGCCAGGAGCCGCGGCCGCGCTGCAGGCACGCCGTCGCGGACGCTCGGTGGGCGTGAGCGCGGGGGGCCGACTGCACGGACCGACAGCACGAGCGAGGAAGTAGAGAAAGCATGCGGATTCTCCTGGCCGGGGGCGGTACGGCGGGGCACACGTCGCCGCTCCTGGCGACCGCCGATGCCCTGCGCCGACTCGACCCCGACGTCGAGGTCACGGCCCTCGGGACGCCCCGCGGCCTGGAGGTGCGTGTGGTCCCCGAGGCCGGTTACCCGCTCGAGCTGATCCCGCCGGTGCCGCTGCCCCGCAAGCCGTCGGCGGACCTGCTGCGCGTTCCTGGCCGGCTCAGGGACGCCGTGAGCAAGGCGCTCGAGGTGATCGACCGGGTCCGCCCGGCCGTGGTCGTCGGCTTCGGCGGCTACGTCTCCGTGCCGGCCTACCTCGCCGCCCGCCGCCGTCACCTGCCGATCGTCGTGCACGAGGGCAACGCGCTGCCCGGCATCGCGAACAAGCTCGGCGCCCGGATGACCGCCCACGTCGCCACCAGCTTCCCGGGCACGCCGCTGCGTCACGCGGTCTACACCGGGCTGCCGATCCGACGGATGATCTCCACGCTGGACCGTGCCGCGATGCGCGGGGAGGCACGGGAGACCTTCGGTCTGGATCCCGCACGGCCCACCCTGCTGGTCACCGGCGGCTCCCAGGGCGCCCGTCGGCTGAACCAGTCGGTGTCTGCGGCGCACGAGGCCCTCGCCCGAGCAGGCGTCCAGGTGCTGCACGTCGTCGGGCCCACGGGTGAGGCGAGCGTGTCACGGCGGGAGGGCGACCCCGCCTACGTCGTGCTGCCGTACGTCGACCGGATGGACCTCGCCTACGCCGCCGCCGACCTGGTGGTGTGCCGGGCCGGCGCCAACACGGTCACCGAGACCGCTGCGGTCGGGCTGCCCGCGGTGTTCGTGCCGCTGCCGATCGGCAACGGGGAGCAGGAGCTCAACGCCCGACCGGTGGTCGACGCCGGCGGTGGGCTGCTCGTCCAGGACGGCGCGTTCACCCCCGAGTGGGCGCAGGAGACCCTGCCGTCCCTGCTCGCCGACCGGGCGCGGCTGGACGCGATGTCGCACGCGGCCGCGGACCTGATCCCCAGGGACGCCGACGAGAAGCTCGCGCAGATGATCCTGGCGGCTGCCCGATGAGGGTCCCGGTCCCCGACACGATCCTCCCCGCGGACCGGCTCGGCCGCGTGCACTTCGTCGGCATCGGCGGCGCGGGCCTTTCCGGCATCGCCCGGATCATGCTGGCCCGGGGCATCACGGTGAGCGGCAGCGACGCGAAGGAGTCGCGCACGCTGGAGGCGCTGCGCGCACTCGGTGCCCGCTGCCACGTCGGCCACGCCGTCGAGCACGTGCACGACGTGGACACCCTGGTGGTGTCCACCGCGGTGCGCGAGGACAACCCCGAGGTCGTCGAGGCTCGGCGCCAGGGGCTGCGGCTGCTGCCGCGCTCGGCGGCGCTCGACGCGGTGATGCAGGGCCGCCGGGTGGTCGCGGTCGCGGGCACCCACGGCAAGACCACGACCACCTCGCTGCTCACCGTGGCCCTCCAGCACTGCGGGGCCGACCCGTCGTTCGCGATCGGTGGTGAGCTCAACGAGTCCGGGGCCAACGCCCACGACGGCAGCGGCGACCTGTTCGTCGCCGAGGCCGACGAGAGCGACGGCGCGTTCCTGGTGTACTCACCGCACGCCGCGGTGGTGACCAACGTCGAGGCCGACCACCTCGACAACTACGGCACCGAGGCGGCCTACCACGCGGCGTTCTCGGCGTTCCTCGAGCGGATCGACCCCGACGGGTTCCTGGTCACCTGCGTCGACGACCCCGGCGCCGCCGCCCTCGCCGAGCAGGCCCGCGCGCGCGGCCTGCGCACGGTCGGGGTGGGGGAGTCCGACCACGCCGACCTCCGTGCGGTCGACACCACCTTCGCAGGCTCGTCCTCGAGGTTCACCGTGATGGACGGGCCGGTCCGGCTCGGCGAGGTCTCCCTGCAGATCCCGGGCCGGCACTACGTCCTCGACGCGCTGGCCGCGCTCGCCGCCGGCCTCGAGCTCGGCTTCGCGTTCGCCGACCTCGCCCGTGGCCTGGAGTCCTTCACCGGCACCCGGAGGCGGATGGAGCTCAAGGGGGAGGTCGGCGGCATCCGGGTCTACGACAGCTACGCCCACCACCCCAACGAGATCGCGGGCGATCTGCAGGCCGCGCGGTCGCTGGCGGGGGAGGGACGCGTCGTGGTCGCGTTCCAGCCGCACCTGGTCTCCCGCACCAGGATCTTCGGCGCGCAGATGGGCGAGGCGCTCGGTGCCGCCGACGAGGTCGTCGTGATGGACGTGTACGTCGCGCGCGAGGACCCCGAGCCGGGCGTCACCGGAGCGCTCGTCGCCTCCCACGTGCCCCTGCCCGAGGGCCAGGTGGTCTTCGAGCCGTCCTGGCACGCCACCCCGGCGCGGCTGGTCGAGCGGGCCCGTGCCGGCGACGTCGTGCTCACGCTCGGCGCCGGCGACGTGACCCTCGTCGGCCCGGAGGTGCTCGAGCTGCTCGCCGAGAGGGCTCGGAGTGTCCAGGACTAGCGCCCCGCCCCAGCACGGGGCCGCCGACGAGCACACGGTCCGGCTCGCCCGGCGGCGGTTCGCCCGGCGTCAGTGGGCCCGGAGATGGCTGGCCTGGCGTGGCCTGCTCGTGCTCCTGGGCGTCCTCGCCGCCGTCGCCGGGGTGGTGTGGCTGGTCTTCTACTCCTCGGTCCTGGCCGTCAAGGGGGTCCGGGTCGAGGGCCTCGACGTGCTCGAGCCGGCCCAGGTGCGTCGCGTCGCGGCGGTCCCGATCGGTGAGCCGCTCGCGGCAGTCGGCCTCGAGGCGGTCGAGGCACGCGTGGAGAGCCTGGCCGCGGTGGAGAGCGTCGACGTCGCGCGCTCCTGGCCGGACCGGGTGGTGATCTCGGTCGTGGAGCGGGAGGCGGTCGCCGTCGTGGAGCGCGACGGCCGGATCCGTGGCGTGGACGCCGACGGGGTGCTGTTCCGCGGCTATGCGTCGCGTCCCGCCGGGCTGCCCGTCGTACGCATCTCGGCGGGCACCCGCGCCGAGGCACTCGCCGAGGCCGCCCGCGTGATCGACGCGCTGCCCGGGGACCTGGCCGCCGACGTCGCGCACCTCTCGGTGCGCACCGTCGACTCCATCTCGCTGGAGCTGCGCAATGGGCGCACGGTGTTCTGGGGGAGTGCGGAGGACTCCGCGAGCAAGGCCGAGGTGCTCGCGGTGCTGCTGCGGCAGAAGGCGTCGGTGTACGACGTCAGCGTGCCGGGACAGCCGACCATCAAGCGCTGAACCGCACTCGCAGCACGCACCAAGCACGTCGGATGCGAAAAGTCGCGCACCGGCTCCGCGTGTCGGTGTGGTGTCGCTGCGCTCGTCACCTAGGTTGTTCTGCAAGCGCGAGGTTGACATAACTATAACCCTCTACTTCAGGGTGAGGGTTCCGGACACACCGTCGGCCTCGGGCACTTCCCCCACCGACGTACACACCCCGTCTGCCTGTGACAGCAGGCAGCAGATCAGCGAGAGGCACCTGCCGTGGCAGCACCGCAGAACTACCTGGCCGTCATCAAGGTCGTGGGTATCGGTGGAGGTGGCGTCAACGCCGTCAACCGGATGATCGAGGTCGGCCTCAAGGGCGTCGAGTTCATCGCGATCAACACCGACGCCCAGGCCCTGCTCATGAGCGACGCCGACGTCAAGCTCGACATCGGCCGTGAGCTCACCCGCGGCCTCGGCGCCGGCGCCAACCCCGAGGTGGGCGCCAAGGCGGCCGAGGACCACGCCGAGGAGATCGAGGAGGTGCTCAAGGGCGCCGACATGGTCTTCGTGACCGCCGGCGAGGGTGGCGGCACGGGCACCGGGGGCGCGCCCGTCGTGGCCCGGATCGCCCGCTCGCTCGGCGCACTGACGATCGGTGTGGTGACCCGCCCGTTCGCGTTCGAGGGCCGTCGCCGCGCGAACTCCGCGGAGGAGGGCATCGCCTCGCTCCGCGAGGAGGTCGACACCCTGATCGTGATCCCCAACGACCGCCTGCTGTCGATCAGCGACCGCAACGTGAGCGTCCTCGACGCCTTCAAGCAGGCCGACCAGGTGCTGCTCCAGGGCGTCTCGGGCATCACCGACCTGATCACGACCCCGGGCCTGATCAACCTCGACTTCGCCGACGTGAAGTCGGTGATGGCCAACGCCGGCTCCGCCCTGATGGGCATCGGCTCGGCCCGAGGCGAGGACCGCTCGGTCGCCGCCGCGGAGATGGCGGTCTCCAGCCCGCTGCTCGAGGCCTCGATCGACGGCGCCCACGGCGTGCTGCTCTCGATCGCCGGCGGCTCCGACCTCGGCCTGTTCGAGATCAACGAGGCGGCAGCGCTCGTCGCCCAGTCCGCCCACGCCGAGGCCAACATCATCTTCGGTGCCACCATCGACGATGCCCTCGGCGACGAGGTGCGCGTGACGGTGATCGCCGCCGGCTTCGACGGCGGGATGCCCAAGCGCCGCGACAGCGGCACCGTGCTCCGTCGCGAGTCGGCGCCTCAGCAGACCCAGGCCGAGACCCGCGCCGCGGCGCAGGCCCCTTCCCAGCGGCCGATGCCGTCGCAGGTGCAGGGCGCCGGGGGCCAGGGCACGGCCGGCCGGCCGGAGCAGACCCGGCAGCCGGCGCAGGCCGGGCAGCAGTCCGCGCAGGGTGGTTACACCTCCTTCGAGCAGAGCGGTCAGCAGCGCCAGGATCGGACCGGCCAGCAGGGGCAGCCCGCCCAGGGCGCAGGTCAGGGCGGGTCGCGTTCCGGGCAGGTCGGCCAGCAGCCGGCTCAGCCGGCGAAGCCGCAGCGACCGGTGCAGTTCGACGACGACGAGCTCGACATCCCCGAGTTCCTCAAGTAGGCGCGGCCTCCGAGCGGTGTTCGCGTTCCACGACAGCCGCGGGCCGGTGGAGGTCGCCTTCACCGACCGGCACGACGGGGTCAGCACCGGCCCCTACTCGTCGCTGAACCTCGGCGTGCCCCCGACCGGAGACGGTGACCCGGAGAGCCATCGGGTCGCTGCGGAGGAGAACCTCGACCTCGCCGCCTACGCCCTCGCCCGCGGTGGTGAGGCGTGGACGGAACACCCCTACTCGCTGCCGTCGGGCGTGCGGCCCCCGGTGACGGTCACCGTCCGGCAGATCCACGGCGCCGACGTGCACACCGTCGACCGGGCCTGGCTCGACGCGCCCCACGCGGAGCCCGCGGTCGCCGACGGCCTGGTCACTGCCGAGACGGGCGTGATCCTGGTCGTGCGCGTCGCCGACTGCGTGCCGGTGCTGCTCGCCGACGTGCAGCGACGGCTGGTCGGGGCCGCGCACGCAGGTCGCGCCGGCCTGGTCGCCGGGGTCGTCCCGGCCACCGTCGCCCGGCTGCGCGAGCTCGGCGCCGAAAACCTCGTCGCGTGGGTGGGACCTCACGTGTGCGGCCGCTGCTACGAAGTGCCGGCCGCCCTGCGCGACGAGGTCGCGACGGCGGTCCCGGAGGCGTTCGCCGAGACCTCCTGGGGCACTCCGTCGCTCGACGTCGGCGCCGGTGTCACCGCACAGCTGCGCGCCGAGGGCGCCGAGGTCGTCGACGGCTCGCGGTGCACCCTCGAGGACGAGGACCTCTTCTCCTACCGCCGCCAGGGCGCAGCCTCGGGTCGGCTCGGCGGGCTGGTGTGGGTGCGGCCATGACCGAGTCCGCCGACCGCCGCGACCAGCTCGCCCACAACCTCACCGTGGTGCACGGGCGGATCGCCTCCGCGTGCGAGGCGGCCGGTCGCGACCCCGCCGAGGTCACCCTGACCGTGGTGACGAAGTTCTTCCCTGCCTCCGACGTGCGGCTGCTCGCCGAGCTCGATGTCACCGACGTGGGGGAGAACCGGCACCAGGAGGCAGAGGCCAAGGCGGCCGAGTGTGCGGGGCTCGGCCTGCGCTGGCACTTCGTCGGAGGTCTGCAGAGCAACAAGGCGGCCGCGGTCGCGGCCTACGCCGACGTCGTGGAGTCCGTGGACCGGGCCAAGCTCCTCAAGGGCCTCGCGAAGGGAGCCGCCGAGCGTGGGGTCGAGCTCGACTGCCTGGTGCAGGTCAGCCTCGACCCGCCCGGCGCCGGAGAGGGCAGGGCAGGCGCCCTCCCTGCCGACGTCCCGGACCTCGCGGCCCGGGTCGCCGCCACCGAGGGGCTCCGGCTGCGCGGCGTGATGGCGGTCGCGCCGCTCGGCGAGGATCCCGCTCGAGCGTTCGCCCGGCTCGCCGAGGTGGCGGCCGACGTACGCCGGGTCGACCCGGGGGCGCGGTGGATCTCGGCCGGGATGAGCGGGGACCTCGAACAGGCGATTTCGGCCGGTGCGACACACGTTCGCATTGGCAGCGCGGTGCTCGGTCGGCGCCCCGCGATCAAGTAGTGTCAAACAAGCAGCAGCCCCTCACCGAGGGGGGCGGACGTACCGGAGGACATGGTTCATGAGCGGCGCGATGCGCAAGATGGGTGTCTACCTAGGCCTGCTCGAGGACACCGACCGTTTCGAGGACGAATACGGCCAGGTCGAGTACGACGAGCGTCCGCACGCCCGGGTGCCCGAGCACACCGAGGTCGAGCGCCCCACCCCGGTCGCGAACCTCGCCGAGCGCCGCCGACCCACCCCGGGCCCCGCCCCGGTGGTCGCCGAGCTGTCCCGGATCACCACGCTGCACCCGCGCACCTACAACGAGGCGCGCACCATCGGGGAGAACTTCCGGGAGGGTGTCCCGGTGATCATGAACCTCTCCGAGATGGACGACGCCGACGCCAAGCGCCTGGTCGACTTCGCTGCCGGCCTGGTCTTCGCCACCCGGGGCACGATCGAGCGGGTCACCGCGAAGGTCTTCCTGCTCTCCCCGCCGAACGTCTCGGTTGCCGCTGAGGACAAGCAGCGCATCGCCGAGGGCGGCTTCTTCAACCAGAGCTAGGCTCCTCATTCGTGGTTAGTGCCGTCGCATCCGTCGTCTACCTGGTCCTGTGGCTGTTCCTCGCGCTGCTGTTCGTCCGGTTCATCGTCGACTGGGTCCAGGTCTTCGCCCGGTCGTGGACGCCCACCGGCCCGGTTCTCGTGGTGCTCGAGGTGGTCTACACCATCACCGACCCACCGATCTTGTTCTTCCGCAAGTTCATCCCGCCGTTGCGGCTGGGCAGCGTTGCCCTGGACCTCAGCTTCATGATCGTCCTGGTGATCTGCTACCTGCTGCTGATCCTCGCCGGGAGCTTCATGTAGGAGACCAAAGGCGTGCGGCGCGGACCGTCGTACGTCGGGGAGAGCGGCAAAGAAACCGCGTCCCCGTTACGCCCAGCCGCTTCTTTCGGAGTACGGTGGGCGTGACACGCGGCTCGAAAGTCGCTGATTCAACTGACGACTACGAATTAAGGGTGAGGTCATGCCGCTGACGCCTGAGGACGTGAGCAACAAGCGCTTTACTCCGGTCCGACTCCGTGAGGGGTATGACATGGGGGAGGTCGACCAGTTCCTCGACGAGGTGGAGGCCGAGCTCGCTCGTCTGACCCGCGAGAACGACGACCTGCGCGCGAAGCTGGCCGCGGCCCAGGCCGGTGCCGGTGCGGCTGCTGCCGTGCCGGAGAAGGCGCCCGAGCCGGAGAAGATCCCCGAGAAGCCCGCCCCCGCGCCGGCCCCCGCTCCGGTGGCGGCCGCCCCGGCAGCGGTCGAGGAGATCAAGGTGACCACGGTCGCCGACGCCTCCAGCGCCGCGGCCCGGCTCCTGGAGATCGCCACCCGCAACGCCGACGAGCTCGTCGCCGAGGCCAAGGACCAGGCCGACAAGATCGTCGGCGAGGCCCGCACCAAGGCCGAGCGCCTCGAGTCCGAGGCGAAGGCGAAGGCCGACCGCATGGAGTCCGACGCCCGCACCCGCTCGGCGATGCTCGACTCCGAGACCGAGGAGCGTCGGCGTCAGCTGTTCGGCGACCTCGAGAAGGAGAAGGACAAGCTCAGCGCCGACGTGGAGAACCTCCGCTCCTTCGAGCGCGAGTACCGCAGCCGGCTGCGCAGCTACTTCGAGCAGCAGCTCGCCGCCCTGGACGGCACCGGCGAGGGTGGCACGCTGAGCTCCAGCGACCACGCCCCGAAGCGTCTGAAGTCCCTCCTCGGCGAGGAGGAGTCGCACACCCAGCACGGCTGAGCGACCCAGCGACGACACGAGGCCGGCTTCCTCTCCCGAGGAAGCCGGCCTCGTCGTGTGCCCGGGCGGTCAGACCCGGGTGAGGGAGACGGTGAGACCGAGCTCGTCGTCGCGTACGACGGTCGCGGCGGGTGCGCCGTCGGGGCCCACCGCCTGCACCTGCTCGGCCTGCGCGGCCCCGCCCGGCGTCGCGGGGGCGGTGACCTCACCCTCGTGCATCTCCACCGCGAGGACCTCGTCAGCCACGAGGGGCCCGTACTCGCGGAGTGCCACGGCGGTCTCGCCTTCGGCGTGCCAGACCAGTGCGATCCGGTCGCTGACCTCGAAGCCGCTGCTCTTGCGGGCCTCCTGGACCAGGCGGACCACCTCGCGGGCGAGACCCGCCCGGACCAGGTCCGGGGTGAGCTCGAGGTCGAGGGCGACGGTCTCGCCCTGCTCGTTGACCACCGACCAGCCCTCGCGCGGGCGCTCGGAGACGATCACCTCGTCCGGGAGCACCTCGATTTGCTCGCCGGCCACGCTGACCACGGCCTTGCCGTCCGTGGACAGCGCGGCGGACAGGGCGGCGGCGTCCGCGTCGGCGATCGCCTGCGCGACCTGCGGGGTCTGCTTGCCGAACCGCTTGCCGAGCGCGCGGAAGTTGCCCTTCGCGGTGTGGTCGACCAGGTCTGCGCCGGCGGACGAGAGCGGCTCGAGCGCGCCGATGTTGAGCTCCTCGGCGACCTCTGCGCGCAGCTCCTCCGACAGCGCGTTCCAGGCCGCGGTGCCGACCAGCGCGCGGCGCAACGGCTGGCGGGTGCGGACCTTGGCGTCGGCGCGGGCGGCACGGCCGAGCTCGACCAGCCGGCGCGCCAACGCGACAGCGCCCGAGAGCTCCTCGTCGATGTCGCCTGGGTCGTAGTCCGGCCAAGTCGCCAGGTGCACCGACTCCGGCGCGTCGGACCCGGTCGGGCGTACGACGTCCTGCCACACGCGCTCGGTGATGAACGGGGTCAGCGGCGCCATCAGCCGGGTCAGCGTCTCCAGCGTGGTGTGCAAGGTGGCCAGCGCCGAGACGTCCCCGTCCCAGAACCGCCGGCGTGAGCGCCGTACGTACCAGTTCGACAGGTCGTCGACGAACTGCGCGATCAAGGTGCCGGCACGCTGGGTGTCGAACGCCTCCAGCGCCTCGGTGACCCCCCGCACCAGCCGGGCGGTCTCGGCGTGCAGCCACCGGTCGAGCACCGGCCGGTCGGCCACGTCGGGCGCCTGCGCGCCCTCGGGTGACCAGCCGGCGGTGCGGGCGTAGAGCACGTGGAAGGCGACGGTGTTCCAGTAGGTCAGCAGGACCTTGCGGACGGTCTCCTGGATCGTCGCGTGCCCGACCCGGCGGGCCGACCACGGCGACCCGGAGGCGGCCATGAACCAGCGCACCGCGTCGGCGCCGTGCTGCTCCATCAGCGGCATCGGCTCGAGGATGTTGCCCAGGTGCTTGGACATCTTGCGGCCGTCCTCGGCCAGGATGTGTCCGAGGCAGAGCACGTTGCGGTACGACGACTCGTCGAACACCACCGTCCCGATCGCCATCAGCGTGTAGAACCAGCCGCGGGTCTGGTCGATCGCCTCGCAGATGAAGTCCGCGGGGTAGGCGCCCTTGAACTTCTCCTCCGAGCCCGGCACGTGGGGGTAACCCCACTGGGCGAACGGCATCGACCCGCTGTCGAACCAGGCGTCGATCACCTCGGGAACCCGGCGGGCCTCTGCGCCACAGGTGGGGCAGGCGAAGGTGACCTCGTCGACGTAGGGCCGGTGCGGGTCGAGCTCGGACTGGTCGGTGCCGGTGAGCTCCGAGAGGTGCGCCAGTGACTCGACACAGGTCTGGTGGCCCTCGGCACAGCGCCAGATCGGCAGCGGGGTGCCCCAGTAGCGGCTGCGCGAGAGCGCCCAGTCGATGTTGTTGTTCAGCCAGTCGCCGTAGCGGCCCCACTTGATCGTCTCGGGGTACCAGCTGGTCTTCTCGTTCTCGCGCAGCAGAGCGTCCTTGACCGCGGTGGTGCGCACGTACCAGGACGGCTGGGCGTAGTACAGCAGTGCGGTGTGGCAACGCCAGCAGTGCGGGTAGGAGTGCTCGTAGGCGAGGTGGCGGAAGAGCACGCCGCGCTGCTCGAGGTCGCGCACGAGGTCGGCGTCGGCGTGCTTGAAGAACTGGCCGCCGACCAGCGGCACGCTGTCCTCGAAGTGCCCGTCGGCGCGCACCGGGTTCACCACCGGGAGGCCGTAGGCCTTGCAGACGCGCATGTCGTCCTCACCGAACGCGGGGGACTGGTGCACCAGGCCGGTGCCGTCCTCGGTGGTGACGTACTCGCCCAGCACGACGTAGTGGGCCGGGGCAGGGAAGTCGACCAGCTCGAAGGGCCGCCGGTAGGTCCAGCGCTCCATGTCCGAGCCGCGCAGGGTGGCCTGCACGGTCCAGCCCTCGCCGAGCACCTGCTCGAACAGCGGCTCGGCGACGATCAGCGTCTCGGTGCCGTCGGTGGCGACGACGTAGTCGACCTCGGGGTGGGCGGCGACCGCCGTGTTGGACACGAGCGTCCAGGGCGTGGTCGTCCACACCAGGAGGCTGGCCCCAGGAGAGTCGGCAGAGCCGGCGTACTCACCCGAGGTGAGCGGGAACCGGACGTACACCGACGGGTCGGTGACGGTCTCGTAGCCCTGGGCCAGCTCGTGGTCGGACAGTCCGGTGCCGCACCGGGGGCAGTACGGCGCCACGCGGTAGTCCTCGACGAGCAGGCCCTTGTCGTAGATCTGCTTCAGCGCCCACCACACCGACTCGACGTAGGAGGAGTCCATCGTGCGGTACGGGTCGTCGGTGTCGACCCAGTAGCCCATCCGCTCGGTCATCTCCTCGAAGGCGTCGACGTGGCGCAGCACGGACTCGCGGCACCTGGCGTTGAACTCCGCGACCCCGTATGCCTCGATGTCGCCCTTGCCGGAGAAGCCGAGCTCCTTCTCCACCGCGAGCTCCACGGGCAGGCCGTGGCAGTCCCAGCCGCCCTTGCGCTCGACGTGGTACCCCTGCATGGTCTTGAACCGGGGGAAGACGTCCTTGAAGACCCGGGCCTCCACATGGTGGGTCCCGGGCAGGCCGTTCGCGGTCGGCGGACCCTCGTAGAAGGTCCAGGCGGGTCGTCCGGCCGTGGCCTCGAGGGACTTCTCGAAGACCTTGCTCTCGCGCCAGAGGTCGAGCACCTCGTGCTCGAGGGCAGGCAGGTCGACCTGCGGCGGGACGGGGCGGTACTCACTCATCGGATCGTCCTTCACACCAACGTTCACTGGTGAAGGGACGATTCCGGTCTGTGACCGGGCCCGCGGTACCACCCTCCTTGGCCGCCGTGGTCGTGCAGCGGCCCTCTCGTTCGTCACCGCTGCCGGTTCTACCTGCCCTCCGGGGGAGGGCGCTCTTCCGGCGGCTCCGGGGTGATCTTCGCCGTCTGCCGACACCCCCGGGCTCACACCGTCCCCGGGTCGCTCGTGGCCGTACAGGGGCTACTCGTCCCATTCACGCCTTGCGGTGGCCCCAAGTCTGCCAGACTGCCAGCGCCGAAGACACATCGAATACGCACCGCTGGTGTGTTTGAAGGCGCGGCAGGGAAGGCATATCCTCGCCGCACGCGTGTGGCGATCGCCACACCTTCCTGCTGGATAGGGGGCCCTGCGGCCATGGCACGATCCACCGCGAAGAAGCTCGCCGGCAAGACCGCGGCTGCCGCGAAGCGAGTGACCTCCAGCGTGACTCGACGATCCAAGGGTGCGGCCGACAAGCCCGCCGTGGCCAAGCCCGTCGCCAAGAAGGCTCCGGCGAAGAAGTCCAGCACCACGAAGTCCGCGACGGCCTCCAAGCGGGCTGCGGGTTCCACCAGCGCAGCCGCCAGGTCCGCGGCCAAGAAGGCACCCGCGACGAAGGCTCCGGTGAAGAAGGCCCCCGCCAAGAAGGCGCCCGCCAAGAAGGCGCCCGCCAAGAAGGTC
>JBMOMG010000078.1:0-36153 GCA_049323155.1 Actinomycetota bacterium
ACGCCCGGCCGCTGTGGCTGCTGCTGGGGGCGGACGCGTTTCTTGGCCTGCCGGCGTGGCACGAATGGAAGCGGCTGCTCGATCTCGCCCATGTCGCGGTGGCGGCGCGGCCGGGGGCGCCGCTGGGGGCGTGACCGCAACCGCGAGGGCGGCGGCGGGCGAGCGCCGCGCCGCGACGAGGCGGAGCCGCAGATCACCGAGGACGACGTCCTGGTGCCGGTCGCCGGCATCCTCGACGTGCTCGACAACTACGCCTTCGTGCGCACCAGCGGCTACCTGCCCGGGCCCAACGACGTCTACGTCTCCCTGTCGATGGTCCGTAAGTACGGACTCCGCAAGGGCGACGCGATCACCGGGCTCGTGCGCCAGCCGCAGGAGGGTGACCGCAAGGAGAAGTTCAACCCGCTCGTCCGGCTCGACACCATCAACGGTGGCGACGTGGAGGCGGCGAAGAAGCGGGTCGAGTTCTCGAAGCTGACCCCGCTCTACGCCTCGGACCGGCTGCGTCTCGAGACCGACTCGCACCAGCTGATCACCCGGGTGATCGACATCGTCGCCCCGATCGGCAAGGGCCAGCGCGGACTGATCGTCTCCCCGCCCAAGGCCGGCAAGACGATGGTGCTGCAGGCGATCGCCAACGCGATCACCACCAACAACCCCGAGACCCACCTCATGGTCGTCCTCGTCGACGAGCGTCCCGAGGAGGTCACCGACATGCAGCGCACGGTGAAGGGCGAGGTCATCGCCTCGACCTTCGACCGGCCCGCGACCGACCACACCACGGTCGCCGAGCTCGCCATCGAGCGGGCCAAGCGGCTCGTTGAGCTCGGCCACGACGTGGTGGTCCTGCTCGACTCGATCACCCGGCTCGGCCGTGCCTACAACCTCGCCGCCCCGGCGAGCGGGCGGATCCTCTCCGGTGGTGTGGACTCCTCGGCGCTGTACCCGCCGAAGCGGTTCTTCGGTGCCGCGCGCAACATCGAGGACGGCGGCTCGCTGACCATCCTCGCCACGGCGCTCATCGAGACCGGCTCGAAGATGGACGAGGTGATCTTCGAGGAGTTCAAGGGCACCGGCAACATGGAGCTGCGCCTGCGCCGGGAGTTCGCGGACAAGCGGATCTTCCCGGCCATCGACGTGGACCAGTCCGGCACCCGCCGCGAGGAGCTCCTGATGAGCAAGGAGGAGCTCGCGATCGTCTGGAAGCTCCGCCGGGTGCTCTCCGGCCTCGACGGTCAGCAGGCCCTCGAGCTGCTGCTCGAGCGGTTGAAGAAGACCCAGAGCAACGTCGAGTTCCTGATGCAGGTGCAGAAGACCACGCCCACCGCCGGCAACGGGCGCGACGGCGACTGAGACGTCGCGGGAACGGCACGAGCGACCGAGGGCGGGGCAGAGATGTCCCGCCCTCGGTGTATCCCTGTGGAGAGAGCCGTTTCGCCACGCGGACCACCCTTTCGTCGGTATCCTCGGAACCGACTAGCGGGACAAACCCGACACTTCTCTCACTCGGGGTGGGCATGGCAAAGATCGTCGTCGCCGATGACGATGCAGACATCCGCGACCTCGTCGTCTTCAAGCTCCAGCAGTCGGGGCACGAGGTGGTCCCCGTCGGAGACGGTGCCGCCGCGGTGGAGGCCTGCCGCAAGGAGGTCCCCGACCTCGCCGTGCTCGACGTGATGATGCCCGGCATGAGCGGTTTCGACGCCTGCCGTGAGCTGCGGGCCGACCCGGCGCTGGCCGGCATCCCGGTGATCCTCCTGACCGCCCGAGCCCAGGAGACCGACATCGAGCAGGGCTTCAACGTCGGCGCCGACGACTACGTGGTCAAGCCGTTCAGCCCCCGCGAGCTCGCCTCGCGCGTGGCTGCGGTCCTGCAGCGGAGTGGTGCGTGAATGGGAACCGTCACGCCCCCCGGCTGAGGCCGCCCACACCGGACTGCGGCCCGTGATGAGGCGCGCCGACTCGATCCGGGACCAGGTGATCATGCTGATGCTCGGCATGGTCCTTCTCGTCACGGTCGTCGCCGGGGGAGGGGCCGTCGGGGTGACCTCGCTCAGCGACGACGTCGGGGTGCTCGTCGACGACTACCGTCCCGCCGCCTACAGCAACATCGCGATGCGCAACGACGTTGCCGTCGCCCAGTCGGCTGTGCGCGGCTGGCTGCTGTCCGGCGACGACCAGTTCCTCGAGAAGTACCAGCAGTCGCTTCAGGAGTCCCAGGTCGAGCTCCGACACCTCGAGATCCTGCTCGAGGACGACGCGGCGCTCGCCGGGCTGGTCCAGGAGCAGACCCGGCTGGTCGCCGACTGGGCGTCCTACACCGAGGGCCTGGCGCGCAGCGAGCCCGGAGCGGTCTCCACGGCGTACCTCCTCGACGGGGACGTCACCTTCGAGCGCCTCACCGACGCCAACGACGCGCTCTCGGAGGGCATCAACGCCGCGATCAACGCGCGCGGTGACCAGTCGAGCGCCCGTGCCCGTGCGGTGATCGCGGTCGTCGCGCTGGTCTCCCTGCTGGGCCTGGCGGTCACCGGCGTGCTGGGTGTGCGGATGGTACGCCGGGTCAACGAGCCGCTGCGGGAGATGGAGGACGTCGTCGAGCAGCTCGCCTCCGGCAACCTCGCCGCCCGGGCGCCCGTCGACGGACCGCGAGAGATCCGGGGTGTCGCCTCAGCACTCAACACGCTCGCCGAGGAGAACCAGCGCTCGCGTGAGCTGGAGGAGCGCGTGGTGAGCCAGCTCAAGGCCCTCGACAAGGCCAAGGACGAGTTCGTCTCGACCGTCTCCCACGAGCTGCGGACACCGCTGACCAGCATCGCGGGCTACCTGGAGCTGCTCGAGGACGACTTCGCCGACGTGGCCGAGCCGCGCCAGATGCAGATGCTGGCCGTGGTCCGGCGCAACGTCGGGCGCCTGCGCAACCTGATCGAGGACCTGCTGACGCTGTCCCGGGTCGAGTCCGACGCGTTCCGCACCACGTTCGACCTCGTCGACATGGGCCACCTCACCTCCGACGTCGCCCACGACGTCGCGGCGATCGCGGCCCGCGCCGGGGTGAAGGTCCGCGAGTCCAACCCCGGCCACCCGGTCGTGGTCAACGGCGACGCCGGGCAGCTGTCCCGCGCGATGCTCAACCTGGTCACCAACGCGATCAAGTTCAGCCCCTCGGGCAGCCAGGTGCTGATCCGGCTGTCGGAGTTCGACGGCCAGGCCGTGGTCTCGGTGGTCGATCACGGGATCGGCATCCCCGCCGCGGAGCTGGCCACGCTGGGCAGCCGGTTCTTCCGGGCGTCCAACGCCGTCGAGGCCGAGATCGGCGGCACCGGGCTGGGCCTGAGGATCGTGCAGACCATCGTCGACAACCACGGCGGCCGGCTCGACATCGACTCCACCGAGGGCCTCGGCACCACCGTGCGGCTCGTCGTACCCCTGGCCGGTGACCAGGCACACAGGAATATCTCGGCCGAATCGGCCATTACCTCCAGGTGACCACCGCACCCCAGGCGACCAGCGCACCGGAGAGCCAGGCCCCCCGCACCCAGGTGCCGGCGACCGGTCCCACCGGTCGCCGCTACCTGCAGCTCGTGCTGGTCCTCGGCGCGCTCATCTCGCTCGGCCCGCTGACCATCGACATGTAC
Organism: Actinomycetota bacterium; assembly: GCA_049323155.1. Classification (GTDB taxonomy): domain Bacteria; phylum Actinomycetota; class Actinomycetes; order Propionibacteriales; family Nocardioidaceae; genus Nocardioides_C. The sequence goes on from JBMOMG010000078.1 coordinate 3,639, forward strand.
CTGCCGGCGTTCCCCGAGCTGTCGGCGGAGCTGAACGCCTCCGCCTCCGCCACCCAGCTCACCCTCACCGGCATGCTCGCGGGCCTGGCGTTCGGGCAGCTGGTGATCGGTCCGCTGTCCGACGCCTTCGGGCGCCGACGTCCGTTGCTGCTCGGCCTCGCCACCCACGCGGTCGCGTCCGTGCTGGCGGCGCTGGCCCCCACGATCGTGGTCCTGGCGTCGGTGCGGGTGCTGCAGGGCTTCGCCGGGGCGGCGATCTCCGTGGTCGCGATGGCCACGGTGCGTGACCTGTTCTCCGGCTACGCGGTCGCCCGCCTGATGTCGCGGCTGATGCTCGTGATCGGCCTGGCGCCGATCCTCGCGCCGACCATCGGCGGCGCCCTCCTCGAGTTCACCTCCTGGCGGGGGATCTTCGCGGTCCTGGCCGCTGCCGCGGTGGTGCTGATCGGCGTGGCGGTGCTCGGGCTGCGCGAGACGCTGCCGCCGGAGCGTCGCCGGCCGGCTCGCCCCGCCGCGACGCTCGCCACCTACCGGAGCCTGCTCCGGGACCGGTCCTTCGTGGCGCTGGTCCTGATGGGCGGTCTGATGATGTCGGCGATGTTCGCCTACGTCGCAGGCGCCTCGTTCGTCCTCCAGGACGGCTACGGGCTCAGCGAGGTGTCCTTCGGTCTCGTCTTCGGTGCGAACGCCGCAGGGCTGACCGTGGCCTCCCAGTTCAACCCGATGCTGATCCGGCGACTCGGGATCCTCAACGTGCTGACCGGGGCGATGCTGGTGGGCCTGGCCGCAGCGGGCGTGCTGGTGGTGGTCGGTCTCACCGGGGTCGGCGGCCTGGCCGCGGTGCTCGTGCCCCTCGGCGTGGTGATCGCCTCGGTCGGCCTGTCGCTGCCCAACACCCCGGCGCTCGCGCTGACCCGGCACGGCGAGGCGGCAGGCACCGCGGCCGCGATGCTGGGTGCGGTCCAGTTCGGCATCGGCGCGCTGATCGCGCCGCTGGTCGGGCTGTTCGGGTCCTCCACGCCGGTGCCGATGGGTGCGGTGATGGTGACGGTGACCGCGCTGGCCGCGACGTTGATGTTCACCGTCGTACGCCGCGACCCCACCGTCGGGCTGGACTGAGAGACGGCAGCGCCTCGGCGGCAGGCGCGGAAATTACCGATTGCCGCCGTTGTTTGGCAGACTTGGACGCTGGTTCCGGTTCACGTGCCCATCCGCGGAGCACGACCCGGCGGCCATGGAACCCGAGAGGAAATCATGCAGAAGGACATCCACCCCGACTACGTCGAGACCCAGGTGACCTGCACGTGTGGCAACACCTTCACCACGCGTAGCACCGCCACGAGCGGCACCATCCACGCCGACGTCTGCTCGCAGTGCCACCCGTTCTACACCGGCAAGCAGAAGATCCTCGACACCGGTGGCCGCGTGGCCCGGTTCGAGGCGCGCTACGCCAAGAAGGACGCTGCGAAGAAGTAGCTTCACACGAGCGCCGGTCCCACGCTGCACTGCGGGGGCCGGCGCTTCGTCTGTCTCCCCGTCCCACCGAGAGTCGAGGGTGCGCCCATGTTCGAAGCAGTCGAAGGCCTGGTCGAGGAGCACGCTGCCCTCGAGGTGCGTCTGGCCGACCCCAGCATCCACGCGGACCCGGGCCTGGCCAAGCAGCTCAACCAGCGGTACGCCGAGCTGAGCGCGATCGTGCGCGCCTACCGGGAGTGGCAGCAGCTCGGGGACGACATCGAGGCCGCCCGCGAGCTCGCCGCCGAGGACCCGTCGTTCGCCGACGAGGCCGGTGCCCTCGAGAGCCGCCGCGAGACGGTCGAGGAGCGGCTGCGGCACCTGCTCGTGCCGCGTGACCCGAGCGACTCCAAGGACGCCATCCTCGAGATCAAGTCCGGCGAGGGCGGCGAGGAGTCGGCGCTGTTCGCCGGCGACCTGCTGCGGATGTACACCCGCTACGCCGAGCGGCGGGGCTGGAAGGTCGAGCAGATCGACGCCGCCGAGTCCGACCTCGGCGGCTACAAGTCGGTCACCGTCGCGGTGAAGGCCAAGGGCACCCCGGAGCCGGGCGAGGCCCCCTTCGCACTGCTGAAGTTCGAGGGCGGGGTGCACCGGGTGCAGCGGGTGCCGGTGACCGAGAGCCAGGGCCGGGTGCACACCTCCGCGGCCGGCGTGCTGGTGATGCCGGAGGCCGAGCAGGTCGACGTCACGATCGAGGACAAGGACCTGCGCATCGACGTCTACCGCTCCTCCGGGCCGGGTGGGCAGAGCGTGAACACGACCGACTCCGCGGTGCGGATCACCCATCTCCCGACCGGCATCGTCGCCTCCTGCCAGAACGAGAAGAGCCAGCTGCAGAACAAGGAGCAGGCGATGCGCATCCTGCGGGCCCGGCTGCTCGCCGCCGCCGAGGAGGCGGCGCACGCCGAGGCGTCGGATGCCCGCAAGTCGCAGGTGCGCACCGTCGACCGCTCCGAGCGGATCAGGACCTACAACTTCCCCGAGAACCGGATCTCCGACCACCGCACCGGCTACAAGGCCTACAACCTCGACGCGGTGCTCGGCGGTGACCTCCAGCCGGTGATCGACTCCTGCGTCCAGGCCGACCTCGCCGACCGGCTCGAGGCGCTGGAGTCGTGACGAGCACCCGCGCGCTGCTGTCCGAGGCGGCGCGACGGCTGGCTACGGCCGGCGTGGCCTCCCCGGAGTACGACGCCGCCGAGCTGCTCGCCCACATCCTCGGCACCACCCGCCCGGCGCTCTCCCTCGTCGCCGATGTCGACGCGGACCGGGCCGCCGAGTTCACCCGGCTCGTCGAGCGGCGGGCGAACCGCGAACCGTTGCAGCACCTGCTCGGCAGCGCGGCGTTCCGCTACGTCGAGCTGGCCGTCGGACCGGGGGTCTTCGTGCCCCGGCCCGAGACCGAGGTGCTCGCCGGGTGGGGCGTGGACCGCGCCCGGGAGGTCCTCGCCGAGGGACGCAGCCCGGTGGTGGTGGACCTGTGCACCGGGTCCGGGGCGATGGCGCTGGCCCTCGCGACGGAGGTGCCCGGCGCCGAGGTGCACGCCGTGGAGCTCGACGAGGGTGCCTACGCCTGGGCGGCGCGCAACCTGGAGGGCACCGGCGTGGACCTGCGTCAGGGGGACATGGCCGATGCCTTCGGCGACCTCGACGGCACCGTGGACGTCATCGTCTGCAACCCGCCCTACATCCCGCTGGAGGCCTACGAGTCGGTCGCCGCGGAGGCCCGCGACTTCGACCCTGCCCTGGCGCTGTGGTCCGGGGAGGACGGCCTCGACGCGATGCGCGTGCTGGAGCGGGTCGCCGCCCGGCTGCTGCGGCCCGGGGGAGTGGTCGGTGCCGAGCACGCCGAGGTGCAGCACGAGTCGGCGCCGGTGGTGTTCGCGCAGGCCGGTCGCTGGATCGACGTACGGGACAACCCGGACCTGGCAGGTCGGCCGCGGTTCGTGACCGCGCGGCTGGCACGATGATCGCGTGAGCAACCGGTTCGAGACCCACGACGAGACCGAGCGCGAGGCAGGCATCGCGGCTGCCGCGCTCGCCGTTCAGCGGGGCCAGCTCGTGGTCCTGCCCACCGACACCGTGTACGGCGTCGGGGCCGATGCGTTCGACCCCGCCTCGGTGCGCCGGCTCCTCGCCGCGAAGGGACGCGGGCGTGACATGCCGCCGCCGGTGCTGGTGTCCGCGCCCACCACGCTCGACGCGCTCGCGGTCGGCGTTCCGTCGTACGCCCGGGCCCTGATCGCCGAGCTGTGGCCCGGCCCGCTGACCATCGTGTGCCGGCAGCAGCCCTCCCTCCAGTGGGACCTCGGCGACACCCGCGGGACCGTCGCGGTGCGGATGCCCGACCACCCGGTCGCGCTCGAGCTGCTCGCGCGCACCGGTCCGCTGGCGGTCAGCAGCGCCAACCTCACCGGCAAGGACGCCGCCACCGACGCCGACGCGGCCGAGGAGATGCTCGGCGACTCCGTGGAGGTGCTGCTCGACGGCGGTCCCACTCCCGGTGCGGTTCCCTCGACGATCGTCGACTGCACCGGTGAGACCGGGGTGGTGCTCCGGCTGGGGGCGATCTCGCTGGAGCGGCTGAACGAGGTCGTCGCCCCGGTCGGCGTGCAGATCGAGGGTCCCGAGAAGAGCCGGGGGTAGCCGCCACCCGTGCGCGAGTACCTCACCGTCTTCCTGGTCTCCGCGGTCGTCACCTACCTGTTGGGGGTGGTGGCCCGGGAGATCGCGCTGCGCACCGGGGCCGTGGCCAAGGTCCGCGACCGCGACGTGCACGCCATCCCGATCCCGTACTTCGGCGGGGTGGCGATGCTGGGCGGTCTCGGTGCGGGGTACGCCGTGGCGCGCCACCTGCCGTTCCTGTCCTTGAGCGACGACCAGATCTTCCGGGACGCCGGGGTGGTGCTGGTCGCCGGCGGCCTGATCTGCGCGGTCGGGGTGCTCGACGACCTGCTCGAGCTCGACGCGCTGACGAAGTTCGGCGGGCAGCTCGTCGCGGCCGGCTTCCTGGTGTTCTTCGACGTGCAGTACTACTCGTTCCAGCTCCCCGGCGGCGAGCAGTTCTCGCTCGACCCCAACCAGGCCGCGCTGGCGAGCGTGGTGGTGGTCGTCGCCACGGTCAACGCGGTGAACTTCGTCGACGGCCTCGACGGGCTCGCGGCCGGTGTCATCGGGATCGGCGCGGTGGCGTTCTTCGCCTTCAGCTACAAGCTCGCCGACGCCAACGGCGAGACGCTGGCGATCACCGCGGCCCTGCTGACCGCGGCGCTCGCGGGAGCGACGGCCGGGTTCCTGCCGCACAACTTCTTCCCGGCCCGGATCTTCATGGGCGACTCGGGCTCCATGCTGATCGGCCTGGTCCTCGCTGGCTCGGCGCTGACCCTGACCGGCCAGTTCGCCGCCGTCGACCTGCGGCAGGGCGGCGGGGGAGGGGAGGCCAACCTGCTCCCCACGCTGCTGCCGATCATCCTGCCCATCGCGATCCTGGTCGTCCCGTTCGTCGACCTGGTGCTGGCCGTCGTGCGTCGCACCCGGGCCGGCCGGTCGCCGTTCGCACCCGACAAGCAGCACCTGCACCACCGGCTGCTGGAGATCGGGCACTCGCACCGCCGGGCCGTGCTGATCATGTGGCTGTGGGCGTCGCTGATCGCCTTCGGCGGGGTCCTGGGCAGCCTCTACTCGGGGACGCTGACCACCGTGGTCCTCGTCGTGTGGGTCGTGGTGACCGTCGCGCTGACCTTCTACCTGCCGCGGTTCCACCGCCCCGGCACCACCCCGGTGTCCGGCCTCTAGACCACCGATTTTCTCCGCCCGAGGACTTTGTGCTAGTTTTCACAAGCGTCCTCGACGGGACTTTGGTCCCGTCGAAAATGTCGCACCTCGAGCCCTTTCGGACCCGACAGATCGGCCGCCTCATGACGACCGCAACCTCGCGCTTCCTGCTCGGCCCCGCCGTGGCCGCAGTGGTCGTGGGCGTGGTGCTCGTCGTCGCCGGGGCTCTGGCCGCCGGGTCCACGGCCGCGCTCGCCGCGGCCGTCGGGTCGGTCGCCGTCACCGTCGTGTTCGCCTTCGGCAACCTCACCGTCGGTGTCGTCGCGCGGCTGATGCCCTCCCTCTCCCTGGTGTTCGCGCTGATGACCTACGCGCTGCAGCTGGCCGCGGTGACCGCCGTCTTCGCGGGCCTGGCCCGTTCCGGGGCGCTCGACGAGAGCCTGGACCGGACCTGGCTCGCGGCCGGTGTGATCGCCGCGACGCTGGCCTGGACGCTGGCCCAGGTCGTGGTCAACATGCGGGCCCGGGTGCTGCTCTACGACCTGCCTTCCCAGGGGGCGGAGGCGAGTGTCCGATGACCCGATGCGGCTGCTATTGTCCGGTGCGCGATGACTCCGCAACCCTCCTCCGCTCCCGACGGACGGTCTCCGGGGGGCGACCCCTGGCACGCGTTCAGCTACCTGGTCACCGGTGTGGCTTTCTACGGGCTGCTGGGTTGGCTCGCGGACCGCTGGCTGGGGACCTCCTTCCTGGTCGTGGTCGGCATCGTGCTCGGCGCAGGACTGGGTTTGTACATGACGTTCCAGCGGTTCGGCCTTCGGTCCGGCCCGCGCTCCAAGGATCAAGAGGAGACTGAGTGAGCTTCGTAACCCGCGAAGAGAGCGAAGGGTTCATCGCTCCGGGCCCCGGCGACTTCAACCTGCCTCCGGTCGGTCCGGACAACACCTTCGAGTTCCTCGGTCAGACCATGTACCTCGGCGTCACCAAGCCGATGATCCAGCTCGTGCTGGCCGCCGTACTCGTCTTCACCTTCTTCTACTACGCCGCCAAGCAGCGTTCGATGGTGCCCGGCAAGCTTCAGTACGTCGGTGAGGCCGGCTACGGCTTCGTCCGCAACGGCCTGGGCCGCGACATCATCGGCAGCCACGACTTCATGCGGTTCGTGCCGTACCTGTTCGCGCTGTTCTTCTTCATCCTCGTGAACAACCTGATGGCGTCGGTGCCGTTCTTCCAGTTCCCGACGTTCTCCCGCGCCGGCATCGCCTACGGTCTCGCCCTGCTCAGTTGGGTCGTCTACAACGGCGTCGGCGTCAAGCGGTTCGGTCTCGGCGGCTACCTGAGGAACTCCACGATCCCGGCCGGCACCAAGGGCCCGATCCTGATCCTGCTGATCCCGCTGGAGTTCTTCTCCAACATCCTGGTCCGGCCGGTCACGCTGGCCCTCCGTCTGTTCGCGAACATGTTCGCCGGCCACCTGCTGCTGATCCTGTTCGCCCTCGGTGGTGAGTACCTCCTCCTGCACGGCGCCGGCCTGGTCAAGGTCGCCGGCCCGGTGGCCTGGCTGATGTTCATCCTGATCAGCTTCCTGGAGCTGCTGATCCAGTTCCTGCAGGCCTACGTCTTCGTCCTCCTGACCGCCATGTACATCTCGAGCGCTCTGTCCGAAGAGCACTGAGATCCGCAGTTGTAACCAGTAGTACCAACCGAAAGGAAAGAACGTGGAAGGCTCCCTGAACATGCTGGGCTACGGTCTCGCGACTGTGGGTCCGGGCCTGGCAATCGGTCTGATCTTCGCCGCCTACATCAACGGCGTCGCCCGTCAGCCCGAGGCACAGAGCCGCCTGCAGCCGATCGCGATCCTCGGCTTCGCCCTCGCCGAGGCGCTGGCCATCATCGGTATCGCGCTCGCCTTCGTGCTCTAAGTCCGCCCATCTGCACTGACGAAGGACCACGCCCATGAACTCGATCACCCTCGCGGCCGGGGGGGAGAAGCTCAACCCCCTGATCCCGCACCCGGTGGAGATCGTCCTCGCGCTGGTCGTCTTCGGTCTGCTCTACCTCGCCGTCAAGAAGTTCGTCGTTCCGAACTTCGAGAAGACGTTCGCGGAGCGCACCGAGGCGATCGAGGGCGGCCTCGCGGCCGCCGAGACCAAGCAGGCCGAGGCGGACGCCAAGCTCGCCCAGCTCGAGCAGCAGCTCAGCGAGGCCCGTCACGAGGCTGCCCGGATCCGCGAGGAAGCTCGCGAGCAGGGCGCGGCCATCGTGGCCGAGATGCGGCAGCAGGCCCAGGAGCAGGCTGAGCGCATCGTCGAGCACGCGCACACCCAGGTCGAGGCCGAGCGCCAGCAGGCGGTCACCTCGCTCCGTGCGGAGGTCGGGGCACTCGCGACCTCGCTCGCCGGCCGCATCGTCGGTGAGGCTCTCGACGACGAGGCTCGCCAGAGCCGGGTGGTCGAGCGCTTCCTGGCCGACCTCGAGTCCGAGCAGACCTCCGGGAACGGAGCCGTCTGATGCGAGGTGCTTCCGCCGGTTCGCTCGAGCGGCTGACCGAGCAGCTCGGCTCGGCCGTCGAGAGCGGCTCCGACGCAGCCAGGATCGCCGAGGACCTGTTCGCGGTCTCGGCGCTCCTGCGCCGTGAGCCGAGCCTGCGCCGGGTGGCGACGGACCTGTCGCTCCAGCCGTCGGCCAAGTCCGACTTCGCCCGCAGCCTGCTCGGTGAGCAGCTCGACGCGACGTCGATGGACCTGGTCGGCAGCGCGGTCGCCCAGCGCTGGGCGGCCACCCGCGACCTCGCGGACGCGCTGGAGGAGCTCGGTGTGATCGCGCTGGTCAAGGGCGCGGACCGGGCCGGACAGGCCGACACCCTGGAGAGCGAGCTCTTCGGTCTCGAGCGCCTGATCACCGAGAACCCCGAGCTGCGCGACGCGCTGTCGGACCCTGGACGGTCGGTCGAGGATAAGCACGCCCTCCTCGACAGCCTGCTCGAGGGTCGCGTCACCGCGGCGACCGTACGCTTGGCAAAGCAGGCCGTCGTGAGCAGCCACCGCACGGTGGCCCTCGCGGTGGAGCACTACGAGAAGGTCGCCGCCGCCAACCGGCACCGGCTCGTCGCCACGGTCCGTGCCGCGCGTGAGCTCGGCGACGCGGACCGCCAGCGTCTGCAGGGTGTGCTGGCACGGCAGTACGGCCGCCCCGTGCACCTCAACGTCGTCGTCGACCCCGACGTGGTCGGCGGTGTCAAGGTCGAGATCGGTGACGACGTCATCGACGGCACCGTCGCAAGCCGCCTCGAGGAAGCACGCCGCCGCCTCGCCGGCTGACCCACCCGGACCGCAGACCCCAGACCTGAAGAGACGAAAGAGCAGGGACATCAAATGACGGAGCTTTCGATCCGTCCGGAGGAGATCCGGGACGCGCTGCAGCGCTTCGTGTCGGAGTACAAGCCCGAGACGGCGAGCCGCGAAGAGGTCGGCACGGTTGCCGAGGCCGGCGACGGCATCGCTCGGGTGACCGGACTGCCCTCGGCCATGGCCAACGAGCTGCTGGAGTTCGAGGACGGCACCTACGGCCTCGCGCTGAACCTCGACACCCGCGAGATCGGTGTCGTCATCCTCGGTGACTTCGAGGGGATCGAGGAGGGCCAGACGGTCCGCCGCACCGGCGAGGTGCTCTCGGTGCCCGTCGGCGAGGGCTACCTCGGCCGCGTGGTCGACCCGCTGGGCAACCCGATCGACGGCATGGGCGAGATCGAGACCGACAGCCGTCGTGCGCTCGAGCTCCAGGCTCCGGGCGTGATGATGCGCAAGTCGGTGCACGAGCCGCTCGCCACCGGCATCAAGGCGATCGACGCGATGACGCCGATCGGCCGTGGTCAGCGTCAGCTGATCATCGGTGACCGGGCCACCGGCAAGAGCGCGATCGCGCTCGACACGATCATCAACCAGAAGCAGAACTGGGAGACCGGCGACCCGTCGAAGCAGGTCCGCTGCATCTATGTCGCCATCGGCCAGAAGGGCTCCACGATCGCTGCCGTGCGCGGCGCGCTCGAGGAGGCCGGCGCGCTGGAGTACACCACGATCGTGGCGTCCCCCGCCTCCGACTCCGCCGGTTACAAGTACCTCGCGCCCTACACCGGCTCCGCGATCGGTCAGCACTGGATGTACCAGGGCAAGCACGTCCTGATCGTCTTCGACGACCTGACCAAGCAGGCCGAGGCCTACCGCGCAGTGTCCCTGCTGCTTCGTCGTCCGCCGGGCCGCGAGGCGTACCCCGGTGACGTCTTCTACCTGCACAGCCGCCTGCTCGAGCGTTGCGCGAAGCTCTCCGACGAGCTCGGCGCCGGCTCGATGACCGGTCTGCCGCTGATCGAGACCAAGGCCAACGACGTCTCGGCCTACATCCCGACCAACGTCATCTCGATCACCGACGGCCAGATCTTCCTCCAGTCCGACCTGTTCGCGGCCAACCAGCGGCCCGCGATCGACGTCGGTATCTCGGTGTCCCGCGTCGGTGGCGCCGCGATGACGAAGGCGATCAAGAAGGTCACCGGTTCGCTCAAGGTTGACCTCGCGCAGTACCGCGCGATGGAGGCGTTCGCGATGTTCGCCTCCGACCTCGACGCCGCGTCGCGCCAGCAGCTCGACCGTGGCTCGCGCCTGATGGCGCTGCTGCGGCAGCCGCAGTACTCGCCGTACCCGGTCGAGGAGATGACCGTGTCGCTGTGGACCGGCACCACCGGCCGCCTCGACAAGGTCCCGGTCGACGACGTGCTGCGCTTCGAGAGCGAGTTCCTCGACTACCTGCGTCGCGAGCACGCGGGCATCCTCGACGCGATCCGTGAGTCGAACAACTTCACCGACGACACCGAGCACGCTCTCGAGGGCGCCTACGAGTCCTTCCTCGACCAGTTCGAGACCTCCGACGGTGGCTCGATCAAGGCCGGCAAGGAGGAGCACGAGGCTCTTCCCGAGGAAGAGGTCGAGCAGGAGCAGATCGTCAAGCAGAAGCGGGGCTGACCCATGGCCGTTTCTGTGCGTGAGCTGCGAGCGCGGACCAAGTCCGTCTCGTCGATGAAGAAGATCACGCGCGCCATGGAGCTCATCGCTGCGTCCCGCATCATCAAGGCGCAGCAGCGGGCCCAGGCGGCCGCGCCGTACGCCCGCGAGCTGACCCGGGCCGTGTCGGCGGTGGCGACGTACTCCAACGTCGACCACCCGCTGACCACGGAGCCGGAGAACCCGCGTCGCGCGGCGATCCTGATCGTCACCAGCGACCGGGGCCTGGCAGGGGCCTACTCCTCCAGCGTGATCAAGGAGGCCGAGCGCCTCGCGGAGAAGCTGCGCGAGGAGGGCAAGGAGGTCGACACCTACATCTCCGGGCGCAAGGGCGTGGCGTACTTCAACTTCCGCCGCCGTCCGATCGTCGCGCAGTGGAGCGGGTTCTCCGACCAGCCCACCTACGACGTGGCCCGCGAGATCGGCGACCGGCTGATCGAGGCGTTCCTGGTCGGCACGGAGAACGGCGAGGAGCCCACCGAGGACGTCGAGGGCGTCGACGAGGTGCACGTGGTCTACACGCGCTTCAAGTCGATGCTGGTGCAGGAGCCGACCGCCGTACGCCTGCTGCCGCTCGAGGTCGTCGAGGGCGAGACCAAGCCCGAGCCGGAGGAGCTGCTGCCGCTCTACGAGTTCGAGCCGTCCGCGGCCGAGGTGCTCGACGGGCTGCTGCCGCGCTACGTGCAGAGCCGGATCTACTTCGCGCTGCTGCAGGCCGCCGCCTCGGAGCTCGCGGCTCGCCAGCGGGCGATGAAGGCCGCGACCGACAACGCCGAAGAGCTCATCAAGAAGTACACCCGGCTGGCCAACCAGGCCCGCCAGGCGGGGATTACCCAGGAAATCAGCGAGATTGTCGGCGGCGTGAACGCGCTCGCCGATGCGACTGCCGGGAGTGAGTGAAAGAAATGACTGCCACGATTGAAGAGCGCGGCACCGAGCAGGGTGCTGGGGGCGTCGGTCGCATCGCGCGCGTGATCGGCCCCGTGGTCGACATCGAGTTCCCCGTGGACGCGATGCCCGAGATCTACAACATGCTGACCGTCGACTACGAGCTCGGCGGGGAGACCCGCACGCTGCCGCTCGAGGTCGCCCAGCACATCGGTGACGGCATGGTCCGCGCCATCTCGCTGAAGCCCACCGACGGCCTGGTCCGCGGCGCCCGCGTGCAGGACACCGGCGGCCCGATCAGTGTCCCGGTGGGCAACGAGACCCTCGGCCGCGTGTTCAACGCGACCGGTGATGTGCTCAACCTCAAGGAGGGCGAGCGCTTCGAGGTCAACGAGCGCTGGGGCATCCACCGCAAGGCACCTGCCTTCGACCAGCTCGAGTCCAAGACCCAGATGTTCCAGACCGGCATCAAGGTCATCGACCTGCTCACCCCCTACGTCCAGGGCGGCAAGATCGGCCTGTTCGGTGGTGCGGGCGTCGGCAAGACGGTGCTCATCCAGGAGATGATCGCCCGTGTCGCCAAGGACCACGGTGGTGTGTCGGTGTTCGCCGGTGTCGGTGAGCGCACCCGTGAGGGCAACGACCTGATCGTGGAGATGGAGGAGGCCGGCGTCATCGGGCAGACCGCCCTGGTGTTCGGCCAGATGGACGAGCCGCCGGGCACGCGTCTGCGCGTCGCCCTGTCCGCGCTGACGATGGCGGAGTACTTCCGCGACGTGCAGAAGCAGGACGTGCTGCTGTTCATCGACAACATCTTCCGGTTCACCCAGGCCGGATCCGAGGTGTCCACGCTGCTCGGCCGGATGCCGTCCGCGGTGGGCTACCAGCCCAACCTCGCCGACGAGATGGGTCAGCTCCAGGAGCGGATCACCTCGACGCGTGGTCACTCGATCACCTCGATGCAGGCGATCTACGTGCCGGCCGACGACTACACCGACCCGGCCCCGGCGACCACGTTCGCGCACCTGGACGCCACCACCGAGCTCTCGCGTGAGATCGCGTCGCTGGGTATCTACCCGGCCGTGGACCCGCTGACCTCGACGTCGCGGATCCTCGACCCGCGGTTCATCGGCCAGGACCACTACAACACCGCGGTCCGCGTGAAGCAGATCCTGCAGCGCAACAAGGAGCTTCAGGACATCATCGCGATCCTCGGTGTCGACGAGCTCTCCGAAGAGGACAAGATCATCGTGTCCCGGGCCCGTCGTATCCAGCGGTTCCTGTCGCAGAACACCTACGTCGCGAAGCAGTTCACCGGCATCGAGGGCTCGACCGTGCCGATCGAGGACACGATCGAGGCCTTCACGAAGATCGCCGACGGGGAGTACGATCACGTCGCGGAGCAGGCCTTCTTCATGTGCGGTGGCCTCGACGACGTCGAGCGCAAGTGGGCCGAGATCCAGAAGAACCTCTGAGGTTCTTCCCCTGAGCGACCCCGTCCCGCGGGGCACGGTGGACAACCGCCGGACCTCGCGGGACGGGATCACCAAGGATCTCGATCCCAACCGAATCTCTACACATGAGGAGTCCGCGTGAGTGACGACCTGCTTCAGGTTGAGCTGGTCGCAGCCGACCGGCTCGTGTGGTCCGGCGAGGCCAAGATGGTGATCGCCCGCACCACGGAGGGCGACGTCGGCATCCTGCCGAACCACGCCCCGATGCTCTCGCTCATGGTCGACGGGGTGGTCGACGTACAGACTGCCGAGGGCGAGACCTGGGTGGCGGCGGTCGACGCCGGCTTCCTGTCCGTGGCCAACAACCGCATCTCGATCCTGTCCGAGCACGCCGAGATGTCGCACGAGATCGACCTCGAGAAGGCTCGGGCCGAGCTCGAGCGGGCTCGCTCCGCCGGCGAGTACGAGACCGAGGCCGAGGCCGAGGAGGCCATCCGTCGCGCCACGGCTCGCATCCGCGCCGTCGAGCGGGCATCCTGAGGTTCCCGCGGGGTACCCACGGAACCTGCCCGGACGAGCCGACGATGCGGAGGGGATAGATGGCGTGGTGGGTGTGGCTGCTCGACGCAGCCGGTGCCCTGCTGCTGCTTGCCCTCCTCTACGGCCTCGCCCTGGTCATCCGTCGTCGCTGGATCTCCCGCGACGGCGGGACCTTCGAGTTCAGCGTCCGCGTCCGGTCCGCCAGGGCCGGGCGCGGCTGGGTTCTGGGGGTCGGCCGCTACAACGGCGACTACCTCGAGTGGTTCCGGATCTTCTCGCTCGCCCCGGGCCCGAAGCTGCGCTTCTCCCGCGGTGAGCTCGAGTACGCCGGGCGCCGCGATCCCGAGGGTGCCGAGTCGTACTCGCTCTACTCCGGGCACACGATCGTCCTGTGCAACACCCCGACCGGGCTGCTCGAGGTCGCGATGAGCCCCGCCGCGCTGACCGGGTTCCTGGCCTGGCTCGAGGCCGCCCCGCCCGGTCAGCGCCTGCGCCGCCGCTGAGCTACTCGACGAGGCGCACAGGGTCGCCACCGATCGAGGCGTCCCAGGTGGTGAAGTCGGTGACGTTCCCAGGGAACTTGACCTCGACCTGGAACCAGCAGCCGCCCGGTGAGGTGTAGTCGCAGTCGTAGTCAGCCGGGAGCGGGATCGTCATCTCCTGGACCTGGCCGTCGTGGGTCAGGTTCTTGACCGGCGCGGTGCAGTTCGTCAAGGAGAACTGGGTGCCTGAGTTGATGGCGCCCTTGCATCCCTTCAGGTTCGTGGACTCTGTTATCGACCCGGTCGCGTCCGCGGGCCGGATCACCCGAACGCTTCCTCCGCTCCCGGTCGCACCGTCGGCTGCGTCGTAAAATTTGAACGAGATGTACTGACCGGCTGCCCCGGGCACCGCTCGGATGAGGTTGAACCGGGCGGTGCTGCGAGGGACGTTCTGAAGGATCGGCATCCGGGACCAACCCGCCACCGATACCGACGACCCAAGGTTCGACCCGACAGCCGCCCGGATGGCGAACGCGTTGAGTCCCTCCCCGTCGTCGGTGTTACCCGTGGCAGCCGCTGCCGCAGGGTTGTCGCGGTAGATCATTCCGCCGGTGTTGGCCTCCGCGGTGCCGCCGAGCTCCACGTTGGTGCGTGCCTGGAGGTAGTAGTCGCCCTCGCGTGTCGGCGTGAAGGTGCACAGCTCGACCCAGCTGTGGAACACCTTCGCCAGCCCCCGGTCGTAGTCCTTCTGGTCGTCCCAGAGCTCCTTGAGCTGGGGCTTTTGGCTGCGGCCTGCGAACTGCTTCGTGCACCCGCTGATCGGCGTCGCCGCGAGCGGGTTCTGGGTGTCGGTCTGCTCGCGAAGAACGAACGTGGTCGTCGGCGGCTCCCACTTCCCGCTGTTGCCGTTGCGACCCGGAAAGTAGTCACCACTGCAGTAGATGCCGCTCTCATCGTCGTAGCGTTGGGTGGCGTCGTTGGTGACGAACTCGTTGGCCTTGTTCCCCCAGGAATGACCGTCCGAGAGGATCCCGCAGTCGACACTGGTGTAGATGAAGGCTGGGTCGTACAACTGCAGACTGATGGGGTTGCCGACGGCTTCCTTCGCCACCTTCACCACGAAGAAGTAGCCCTCAGGCCGGTACTCGTCGTTCTTGTTCGACGAGCAACCAAAGACCGGGCTCCCACTGACGGTGCTGCCGCACTCACGGGTGCTGTAGCGGTCACCCTGGACCTTGTCGGTCTCCGGTCCCTCGATGGCGGCCCAGAAGGAGGGTTCGGAGGTGCAGTTCGGCAGGGCCGGGACCGGAAGCACGCTGCCGGTCGGCTGGGCCGCGCCAGGCTGACTCGGGGGCTCGTTGCCGAACACGTTGCACGGGCTCCCCATCGGAGCAGGACCTGTGTAGTCCGAGACGGCGCTGCGGCTGATCGTGGTGCTGGGAACGCCGATCAGTCTTCCGAAGGTGTTGCTGACGGTGCTCGTCACCGTCACGCGCAGCTCGCTGGGGCGGTCCCCGGCTGAGACAGCGACGGAGCGGCCCCCGCCCTCGGGGAACCCGTTGCGGGCCGCCACCTCGCGCGCCTTGGCCGAGGCGGCCGGTAGGTCCTGAGGCATCCACGTCACACCTGCCAGCGCAGCCGCGTCCGCGGCCTTCTGGGCCCGCTCGATCTCGACGTACCAACGTGCGGTGTCGACGGCGACGGCCGCAAGTCCCAGAAACACGGCCGGGAACAGGATCGCCACCAGGAGGGCGGCGTATCCACCTTCGTTCTTCGCACGGAGCCGGTTCATGGGTGGGCCATCAATCTGCCGGGCTTGCAGGTGTCGTGCGGCAACGGCTCGAAGGACATGACCACGTGGTCGCTGATCCCGAACGTGTCGCCGAAGAGACCGGTGAGGCTCTTGTGCGTCGCGTGCATGTAGACCCCCAGGCTGTCGGCCTCGTTGATGCAGGCGTTGATCGACGCCGACGCCCAGCTGCCGCCCGCGTAGCGGAACTTGTCCAAGGCGTCTCGCCAGGTGAACCGGACGCAGTTCGGCACTCCTGCGCACGTCGTGGGCATCGCCGTGCTCCCGTCGGCACCGGGGTAGCCCTTGTCGTTCGCCTTGTAGATGAGGATGTAGTCGATCGAGTCGGAAGGCATGGCGCTGCCCGCTCGCTGGATGGCGTCGGCCGCCGCCTGAGCCAGCGCCGGCGACCCAGCGGGGGTGCACGTCGGTGCGTCGGGGATCCCTTCACAGGTCCCTTGGCCCGCGTCAGCGGCGGCAGACGCCGTGCGTGCGCCGGTGCGGACTGCTGAGGACACGGCGACGTGGTCGCGCATGACGAAGGCGAACTCGATGATCCCGAAGACGAGCAGGATCAGAAGGGGAGTGATCAGGGCAGCCTCGACTGCCACGGCACCCCTCTGCCGTCTCTGCCCACGCAGGCGTCGTCGCACGGTTCCCTCCCCAGTTGGTCCCGTTGCCGGTTTCCCCCACCACGCAACATAGCGACGGGAACACGCCGAAAAGGTAAGGAATGTGCGATCTGGTCCGCTCGGTGTGCTAGCCGTGACCGGTCGGTGGTGCGCAATGACCCAGTCGGGGCAGCCGGAGTTGTCGGGGATGTCCGGCTTTGCGTCGTATGCGGCACCGCGCGGCAGGGTGCTGTGCCATTTCGACAGGCACGCTCGCCGGAAGGCCGGCCTTGGAGCGATCCAACGGGCCGATCTGCCTGTTCAAGTGCCCGCGGGCGGTCGCGCTGGTTTCGAGACGGGCTCGTTCCCTTCGAGACGGGCTCGTTCCTCACCCTCCTCAGGGCGGCGCCTCGCCCTCCTCAAGCACCGACGCGTCTCGCCCCCGCAACCACCCGATCTCAGCGCTCGCCGCCGGGCTTCCAGAGCACGTCGCCCTGCTCGCGGTTGGCGTAGCGCGCGAGGATGAACAGCAGGTCCGAGAGCCGGTTGAGGTACTTGATCGCGACGATGTTCATCGTCTCGCCGTGCTCACCGAACGCCGCCCAGGCGGCCCGCTCCGCTCGGCGGGTGACCGTGCGGGCGACGTGCAGCAGCGCGGCGCCCTTGGTCCCGCCGTTGAGGATGAACGAGCGGAGGTTGGCGAGGTCCTCGTTGTACTGGTCGCACCACGCCTCGAGCCGGTCGACGTACTCCGGCTCGATCCGCAGCGGCGGGAACTCGGGGTTCTCGACGACGGGCGTGCAGAAGTCGGCGCCGACGTCGAACAGGTCGTTCTGGATCGTGGTCAGCACCTTCACCACGTCGTCGTCGAGCTCACCGAGCGCGATCGCGGCACCGATGTGGGCGTTGGCCTCGTCCACGTCGGCGTAGGCCTGCAGCCGCAGATCCGTCTTCGTGGTGGTGCTCATGTCGCCGAGGCGCGTCTGCCCCTCGTCGCCGGTGCGGGTGTAGATGCGGGTGAGGTTGACCATGCAGCCACCCTAGAGCCGGTACGGCGGTCACCGGCAGGTGCTGTCGCGTGGGAAAGGTCGCAGTATCTTCGACGGATGCGCAATCTCGACCAGCCGCAGTCTCGGAGCGGCACCGGGAGCACCGCGGACGACCCGCTGGACGGCGCCCGCAGGGTGCTGCTCTACGGCGTCACCGGCTCGGGGAAGACCACGGCGGCCGCACGGATCAGCGAGGCGACCGGAATCCCGTGGACCTCGGTCGACGACCTGACCTGGGAGCCGGGCTGGGTCAGCGTCGGCTCTGACGAGCAGCGACGCCGGATCGCCGAAATCTGCAGCCGGGAGGTGTGGCTGCTGGACACGGCCTACGGGGACTGGGCCGAGGTTCCGTTGGCCCGTGCCGAGCTGGTGGTCGCGCTCGACTACCCGCGCTGGTTCTCCTTGCAGCGGCTGGTGCGCCGGACCCTCGTCCGGGTCGTCGACAAGCGACCGGTCTGCAACGGCAACGTGGAGACCTGGCGTCAGCTGTTCGGTGACGACTCGATCATCCGCTGGCACTTCCGGTCCTTCGACCGCAAGCGCGAGCGGATCCGCGGCTGGGCGGCCGACCCGGACGAGCCGCGGGTGCTTCGCTTCACGCGCGCCAAGGACCTGGAGGCCTGGATCCGGCGGCTTCGCCCCGTGGATCTCGGGGCCGGCGAGGAGGTGGCCGGCTGATGGAGGCGTTCCGCGTGATCTCGGACGGCCCGCTGACCCGCCCCCTGCACGGCACGGCGCGGGTCGGCGGCGCCAAGAACAGCGCGTTGAAGCTGATGGCCGCCGCCCTGCTCGCTCCGGGTCGGACCGTGCTCAGCAACGTGCCCGACATCCTCGACGTCGAGGTGATGGCTCGGCTGCTCGAGCGGCTCGGCTGCACCGTCGAGGTGCGTCACGACCTGGCCGGGCGGGTCACGATCGACGTACCCGAGGAGCTGTCCTACGAGGCGCCCTACGACCTGGTCCGCCGGCTGCGCGCCTCGATCAGCGTGCTGGGGCCGCTGGTCGCGCGATGCGGCCGGGCCCGGGTGGCGCTGCCCGGAGGCGACAACATCGGCTCCCGCGGGCTCGACATGCACATCACCGGGCTGGAGGAGCTCGGCGCCCGGGTGCACATCGAGCACGGCGACGTCGTGGCCGAGACGCCCGAGGGGCTCAAGGGCGCGAACCTGTGGCTCGACTTCCCCAGTGTCGGCGCCACCGAGAACCTGCTGATGGCCGCCGTACTCACCCCGGGGCGGACCGTGATCGACAATGTCGCCCGGGAGCCGGAGATCGCCGACCTGTGCGAGATGCTGATCGAGATGGGCGCCCGGATCGAGGGGGTGACCACCTCGACGCTGAGCGTGGAAGGGGTGGACCGGTTGCGACCGGTCGAGCACGCCACCGTGCCGGACCGGATCGTAGCCGGCACCTGGGCGTTCGCGGCGGCGATCGCCGGCGGCGACCTCGTGGTCGAGGGCGGCCGCGCCGACCACCTCGACATCACGCTCGACAAGCTCGCCTCGGCTGGCGCGCAGGTCGACGCGGGGGAGGGCGGCTTCCGGGTCCGCGTGGACCGGCGGCTTGACTCCTTCGACGTCGTCACGCTGCCCTACCCGGGGTTCCCCACCGACCTGCAGCCGTTCGCGATGGCGCTGGCCTCGGTCAGCGACGGTACGGCGATGATCACCGAGAACGTCTTCGAGGCACGGTTCATGTTCGCCCAGGAGCTCGCCCGGCTCGGGGCGGACCTGCGCACCGACGGGCACCACGCCGTCGTACGCGGCCGGGAGACGCTGTCCGGCGCACCGGTGGTCGCGCACGACATCCGGGCCGGAGCGGCGCTGGTGCTCGCCGGCTTGGCTGCAGAGGGAGTCACCGAGGTCGCCGAGACCCACCACATCGACCGCGGCTACCCGCAGTTCGTGGAGACGCTGCAAGGGCTGGGCGCCGACGTCAGCCGAGTGGAACTGCCAGATCCGTAATCCTCCTGTGACCTTCGGGGTGCAACCGATCCGGTGTGCCGTGCGTCATAGTGAGTACAAGGGCGGCCAGATGGACACGGGGAGGCCGCCTCGTGGGCACTGGGAGTGGTATGGAACTCACCGTGAACGACCGGACCCTGGTCCTGCACGGATCATTCGACGGCCGCTCCACCGCAGTGGTGCGGGAAGCCCTCTACGAGCACATCGAGACCACCGACGGCGACGTGGTGGTCGACCTCGCCGACGTGGAGGCCGTCGACGCCCCCGCGCTGCGCGTGCTCGCCGCGGCCAGTGCGGTCATGGAGCGCGACGGTCGCTCGCTGATCCTGCGCGGCTGCAGCCCGGCCCTGCGTCGGGTGCTCGCGTTCACCCGGTTCCGGCGGCTCGTCACGGTCGAGCGCGCCGCGTCGGCGTGACTTGTGACGTAGTCGGTCTGTGAGACAGTTCACGAGGTAGTTACCGGCCGGTTCGCTTCGTCGTACCCTCCTGCGTTATGAGCGAGAAGCCGCAGGACGCCCTCCCCCCGACGGACCGGCCGCAGCCCAAGGCCAAGCCCTGGCTGATGCGCACCTATGCCGGGCACAGCTCCGCCACGGAGTCCAACGCGCTCTACCGGCGCAACCTGGCCAAGGGCCAGACCGGGCTCTCGGTCGCCTTCGACCTGCCCACCCAGACCGGCTACGACCCCGACTCGCCGCTGTCCCGCGGCGAGGTCGGCAAGGTCGGTGTCCCGGTGCCCCATCTCGGCGAGATGCGGCGGCTGTTCACCGAGATCCCGCTCACCGAGATGAACACCTCGATGACGATCAACGCGACCGCGATGTGGCTGCTCGCGCTCTACCAGGTGGTCGCCGAGGAGCAGGCCGTCGAGGCCGCCGGCGGGGGCGAGGTCGACTTCGACGAGGTGCACGCCAAGCTGGCGGGCACCACCCAGAACGACATCATCAAGGAGTACCTCTCCCGAGGCACCTACGTCTTCCCGCCCGAGCACTCGCTGCGGCTGACCAGCGACCTGATCGCCTACACGGTCAACAACATCCCGAAGTGGAACCCCATCAACATCTGCAGCTACCACCTGCAGGAGGCCGGAGCCACCCCGACGCAGGAGCTCGCCTACGCGCTGTGCACAGCGATGGCGGTGCTCGACACGGTCCGCGACTCCGGCCAGGTCGCGCCCGAGGCCTTCGACAAGGTGGTGGGGCGGATCTCGTTCTTCGTCAACGCCGGTGTGCGGTTCGTCGAGGAGACCTGCAAGATGCGCGCCTTCGTGCAGCTGTGGGACGAGATCACCCGCGAGCGGTACGGCGTCGAGGACCCGAAGATGCGCCGGTTCCGGTACGGCGTCCAGGTCAACTCGCTCGGGCTGACCGAGGCCCAGCCGGAGAACAACGTCCAGCGGATCATGCTGGAGATGCTCGGCGTGACCCTGTCCAAGGACGCCCGGGCCCGCGCGGTGCAGCTGCCCGCGTGGAACGAGGCCCTCGGCCTGCCGCGCCCCTGGGACCAGCAGTGGTCGCTGCGGCTGCAGCAGGTGCTGGCCTTCGAGTCCGACCTGCTGGAGTACGACGACATCTTCGAGGGCTCGAAGGTGATCGAGGCCAAGGTCGCCGACCTGGTCGCCGGTGCCCGCGAGGAGATCGACCGGGTGCAGGCGCTCGGCGGGGCGATCGCCGCCGTGGAGTCCGGCTACATGAAGCAGGCCCTGGTCACCTCGCACGCCGCCCGCCGCGCCCGGATCGAGTCCGGCGAGGACAAGGTCGTCGGCGTGAACTGCTTCGAGACCACCGAGCCCTCCCCGCTCACCGCCGACCTCGACACGGCGATCCAGACCGCCGACCCGGAGGCCGAGGCCGCCGCGGTGCGCAGCGTGGAGGAGTGGAAGGCCCAGCGGGACGAGTCCGAGGTGCAGGCTGCCCTCGAGCGGCTCGCCGCGGACGCCAAGTCAGGAGCGAACCTCATGGAGGCCACCCTCGCCGCGGCCCGCGCGGGCGCCACCACCGGTGAGTGGGCAGGCGCGCTGCGCGAGGTGTTCGGCGAGTTCCGCGCCCCGACCGGGGTCTCCGGCGCCGTCGGTGTCACCGAGGCGGGCGCCGAGCTCACCGCGGTCCGCGAGCGGGTGAAGGCCACCGGTGAGGAGCTGGGCGGCCGGCTGCGCCTGCTCGTCGGCAAGCCCGGTCTCGACGGGCACTCCAACGGCGCCGAGCAGGTCGCGGTGCGCGCGCGTGACGCCGGGTTCGAGGTCGTCTACCAGGGGATCCGGCTCACCCCGGAGCAGATCGTCGCCGCCGCGGTCGCCGAGGACGTGCACTGTGTGGGCCTGTCGATCCTGTCCGGCTCGCACATGGAGCTGGTGCCGGCGGTCCTCGAGGGGATGCGCGAGCACGGCATCGCCGACGTGCCGGTGATCGTCGGCGGGATCATCCCGTCGGCCGACGCCGCCCGCCTGAAGGAGATGGGCGTCGCCGAGGTGTTCACCCCGAAGGACTTCGGCCTCACCGAGATCATGGACGGCATCGTCGACGCGATCCGGAAGGCGCACAACCTCGGGTAGGTTGCGAGTGTGTCCGACCTGCAGTGCGCCGCGCGCTTCGTGCTCCTGACCGACCTCGGTCGGGCCGACGCGCTGCGGCACGAGCGGGTCGCGGCGGTGTACGACGGTTCGGCCGCCGACGGCGGGCCGTCGTGGGTCGGCGAGGTCGCCGAGACACTCGGCCTGCCGGTCGGTGCCCTGGCCGCGCCGATCCCGCTGACCGCCGTACTGTCGCGGGAGCCGGAGGCGCTCGCGGCACTGGGCGAGCTCGCCGACCTGCACCGCGGGGAGACCGTCGTGGTGACCGCGGTGGGGGAGCCGGGCCGCCGGGTCGACGTCGCGGTCGACGGCGACGGCGTGACGATCACCGAAGCCGGGTAGGCCCGGTCGCGTCTCAGCCCGGCGGGCGCGAGGTCGCGGTCGCGTTCGGGCAGAACGCCTCCCGGGGAGAGCCGGTGTGGACCTCCTCGGGGAACTCGACGGACACGGTGTCCTCCAGCACGCCCGCCCGCTCGACCAGCAGATCGACCTGGGTCGCGAAGCTGCCGGCTCGCGCGGAGAGGGTCTCGCAGCCGTGCATCAGCATGCTCACCTCGACCGTGGTGCGTTCGCCGGCGCCGATCGTGAACTCCCCATGCCCCTCGGCATCGGCGAGGTCGACGTACTCGAAGAGCCGTGGCGCCCGCACCGGTGGGGCCAGCCCGGTGACGGTGACGGGCAGCCGGCCGTCGTTGGCGAGTGTGAAGGAGTACACCAACGTGCCGCGGTCGGCGTAACGCACCTGGCGCACGGTCCGGCTGCCGATCCGGAAGACCGCGCTCTGCTCGGTGCCGGCCACGCTGGTCGGACCGTGCGCGCTGAGCTGTGGCTCGCTGCTCGCCACCGCGACACCGGCGCCGGTGAGCACCAGCACTCCGGCCAGCGCCGGCGCCGCGATCCTGCGGAGCACGGTCAGCCCCTCACCGCAGTCAGGCTGCGGCGACGGACGGCACCGAGGCCGAGAAGCAGCAGTGCGCCGACGCCGGCCACCGACGCCGCGAGCGCCGCGGTCATCGGCTCACCCAGCGGTGCAGCGGGGCCGCCCGGACCGCTCGCCGCGGCCAGTCCGAGCGGGGACCCGGACTCCTCGTCGGTGGGCTTCTCCGGCGTCTCGAACCACTCGCAGCCCGGCGGGTGCCGCCAGGTCGGGTCGTTGCGGTCGTACTGGCTGCAGCTGAGGAACCCGGCGTCCTTCACCGGCAGGCCGGGCAGGAACTGCGAGCCGCCGTCGGCGCACGGTCCGGGGTCCGCGACGAAGTTCGTGGTCGCGACACCGCCCTCGCGCGAGGACTTGTTGCCCTCCCAGCAGTTGCCGGTGCCCTGGTCGTCCCACCAGTGGTCCAGCCCGTTGTGGGCGACCGTGCCGTCGGGCCGGATGCCCATCACGTTGTCGAAGGTCCGGTTGCCGTTGGAGGTGTCGTAGAGCTTGCTGGGGTCGTACTCGTCGCGCAGCGGGGAGGGCACCCAGAACTGCATGGTGCCGTTGCGCCAGTTGTCGTAGATCCAGTTGTTGTCAGTCGAGTTGAAGTTGCCGCCGGCGATGAGCACGCCGGTGCCGACCGGAGTCGGGATGACCGGGCAGACCGTGCCCTTCATGTAGCCGCGCTCCTTCATCGGCTTGGCGCAGATGCCCGTGTCGACGTACCGCTCGTAGTAGTTCTCGTTGTTGCTGAAGATCCGGTTCTGGCTCCACCGCGCGTGGTCCTGCGGCAGGCCCGGATGTCCCGGGAACAGCGAGTCGGTCGCGATCCCGGTGGCGTTCTTGTAGAAGTCGTTGTGGTGTGCCCACACCGAGTTGCCGGCCGTGCCGGAGTAGCCGAGCGCGTTGTGGTGGCTCTTGTTGTGCCGGATCTCGATGGAGTAGCGGGTCGGCTCGAACTCGTCGTTGTCGCCGTTGACGTCCGAGGCCGAGCCGGGGTAGATCCCCGAGTCGCCGTTCCAGTAGGTGTTCGTGTGCTGGATCAGGCCGTGGTCGCTGGCGAAGGCGAGGATGCCGTACTCGTCGTTCCCGCGGGCGACGACCCGGTCGACCACGAAGCCGTCGGTCTCGAGCACGTAGAGCGCGTTGAACTCCGCCTGCTGCACGGTGAAGTTGCGGAAGTACACCCCGCCCGCGCGGTCGGCCCGGATCGCGTTGAGCTTGGCGAACCGGTTGTCGATCAGCACGTCCGTGCGGCGCCGTCCGGTGCCGACGAGCTGGGTGCCGCAGAACCGGCTGTCGCACTTGATCGAGTCGTCGTCCGGGGTCTGGTCGCCGAAGATCGAGATCAGGTTGAGGTTGTGCGGGCAGCGGACCTGGTCGGCGTACGACAGCGCGATCGGGCCGGTCTCGTCCGCGCCGCTGTCGGGGGAGGAGAGGCTGCCGATGTACGACGAGAGCGGCAGCGGGTCGTCGGAGTCGGTCTTGAGATTCGCGCAGTACGACGACTTCCTCGCCCGGGCCCACTTGCGCTCGGTGTAGTAGCCGGGCAGCACGTAGACCGAGGTGCGGCGCTGCTTGATGCTGTTGATCGCGTCCTGGATGGAGCCGAACTCGCACTCGCGCAGCAGCGCCTTGTTGCGGCGCTTCAGCGGCCCCGCGGGCATCTTCGCGATCCGCTCGGCGCTGTCGGGCCGGCAGACCACGCGGTGCCGCGGGTTGTCCAGGCCGAGGTAGGCCGGTCGCTTGCCCGCGCCGTCGGGGAAGGACGCCTCCCTCTCCTCGTGCGCGCTTGCGGGCGCGGCGATACCGGCTCCACCGAGGAGCAGGCCGCCGAGCAGGACTGTCAGGACAAGCACCACGCGGGCTCGTGTCGTCGTCATCACACACCTCCGATGAGGGGTGTAACGAGTTCTAGTCTCGGGGGTTACGGGGCGATAACCGTGGTCTGGATACCCTGGCCGGGTCACGAAGGAGGAGTGCATGCACCGGTGGCGAGTCGCCGCAGGACTGCTGGCCGCGGTCGCGCTGGCCGGGTGCGGCTCCGACGACCCGACCGACCCCGAGCAAGGAGATCGGGACGAGCCCCGCCTCGGCGCACCGGCCCCGACGCCGTCGACGCCGCCGGACGAGCCGATGGACGACCTCGAGCAGCCGGTCGCCGACCGTCTCGCGCCGCGGCTGGCCCGTGAGGGCCTGACCCTGCAGCACGTTGCGTGTCCGCCCTGGGCGGGCAGGGTCCCGGCCACCCTCGGGTGCAAGGGGTACGTCGACGGGGTCGTCGCCGAGGTCGACGTGGAGCTCACCGACGGCCCCGGCGACCGGGTCGACTTCGACGCCGAGCTCGGCGAGGGGGTCGTGGCCACCGGCCGGCTGGTGGGCCGCCTCGAGGCCGAGGGCTATGCCGACGTGGACTGCGGGCCGACCCCGGCCTACCCCGCCCGGCTCGGCATGCGCATCGTCTGCCGCGTGCACGACGGGGGAGAGACCGCCTACGTCGTCGCCACCGTCACCGGCCGGTCAGGCGCGGTCAAGATCGAGGACTACTAGCCCCCGCGGGCCGGTGTTGAGGCAGACTCGGGCCATGAGCCGGGTGATCGTGGTCGGAGCTGGCGTGGTCGGGCTGTCGTGCGCGCTGCGCCTGCAGCAGGCCGGGCACCAGGTCGACGTGATCGCCCGGGACCTCCCGCTGGAGACCACCTCCGCGGTGGCCGCTGCGCTGTGGTACCCCTACCGGGCCTTCCCCTACGAGCGCGTCACGGACTGGTCGGCGACGACCTACCACGAGCTCCAGCGCCTCTCCGGCGACCCCGACACCGGGATCGTGATGCTCGAGGGCATCGAGGTGCACCGCCGGCGCACCGGTGACCCGTGGTGGCGCGACGCCGTCCCCTCCCTGTCCCGGGTCACCGCGATGCCGTCGCCGTACGTCGACGCCTGGAGCTTCCGCGCGCCCGTCGTGGAGATGCCGGTCTACCTGCGCTGGCTGGCTCGTTCGTTCACCGCGGGCGGCGGGACGATCACCCGGATGGCACTGAGCTGCCTGCCCGAGCACGCCGAGGTCGTGGTGAACGCCAGCGGGCTCGGCGCTCGGTTGCTGGCCGAGGACCCGAGCGTCGCGCCGGTGCAGGGCCAGGTGGTCTACGTCGAGCAGTTCGGCCTGAACCAGTGGTGGCTCGACGGCGACGCTCCGACGTACGTCGTGCCCCGGTCGAAGGACATCGTGGTCGGCGGCACCGACGTCGAGGGGGAGTGGAGCCGCACCCCGGACCCGGCGGTCGCGGCGCGGATCCTCGAGCGGGCGGCCGTGCTGGTCCCCGAGCTGGCGCGCGCGAAGGTGCTGCGGCACAAGGTCGGCCTGCGGCCGGGCCGGCCCCAGGTGCGGCTGGAGGAGGAGAAGGTGTCCTCGGACTCGAAGGTCGAGCGGCTCGTGCACTGCTACGGCCACGGCGGCGCCGGCATCACGCTGTCGTGGGGCTGTGCCGACGAGGTCGCCGCGATCATCGGCTCCGCCTGACTTCCCACGCGTTGTGGACGGTTCGCACGCGGCATGACGCGTGGTCAGCGTCCATAACCCCGCGTTACAGCGAGGTGGTGGCGGGTCAGAAGAGGCGGGCGGTGGGGTCGTCCATGCCGCGCAGGGCGTCGTAGTCGACGACGGCGCAGGCGATGCCCCGGTCCTGGGCCAGCACCCGGGCCTGCGGCTTGATCTCCTGGGCGGCGAAGATCCCGCGCACGGGGCGCAGCTTCGGGTCGCGGTTGAGCAGCTCCAGGTAGCGGGTCAGCTGTTCGACGCCGTCGATCTCCCCGCGCCGCTTGATCTCCACCGCCACGGCGGCCCCCTCGGCGTCGCGGCACATGAGGTCCACCGGCCCGATCGCGGTGGGGTACTCCCGGCGCACCAGGGTCAGGCCCTCGGCGAGGTGGGACGGGTGCTCGGCGAGCAGCTCCTGGAGGTGCTTCTCGACGCCGTCCTTCTGCAAGCCGGGGTCGATCCCGAGGTCGTGGGTGGTGTCGTGGTGGATCTCGGTCAGCAGGATCCGCAGCGTGTCGTCATCCTTGCCGGTGACGGTCCACTCGATGTGCCCGTCGTCGTTGCTGCCCTCGACCACCTTGCAAGGCGGCGACATCCAGTTCAGCGGCTTGTAGGAGCCCCCGTCGGAGTGGATCAGCACGGAGCCGTCGTTCTTGACCAGGATCAACCGGGTCGCCAGGGGCAGGTGGGCGGTGAGCCGGCCGGCGTAGTCGACCTGACAGTTCGCGATGACGAGACGCACGGCGCCGAGGGTACCTCGCGCGGACAGGTGGTCTACCTCACGGCACGCTCTCACGCAGCCGTGCCATGATGCCGCCCATGACTTCCGGACGTGACTTCCGCACCATCGGCGTGATCGGCCTCGGCACGATGGGCGCCGGCATCGCCGAGATCTTCGCGCGCAACGGCTACCAGGTCGTCGGCGTCGAGCTCAACGACGACTCCCTTGCCCGAGGCCGCCAGCACATCGACCACTCCACCGGGCGCGCGGTGAAGCGCGGCAAGCTGAGCGAGGAGGAGCAGGCTGCGCTGGTCGGGCGGATCACGTTCACGACCGACATCAGCGACGTCAAGGACGCCGACCTGGTCCTCGAGGCGGTCGTCGAGCAGCTCGACGTCAAGCAGGACCTGTTCCGCCGGCTCGACGAGATCGTGCGGCCCGAGGCGATCCTGGCGACCAACACCTCGTCGTTGTCGGTCACCGAGATCTCCACCGCGACCTCCCACCCCGGGCGCGTCATCGGCCTGCACTTCTTCAACCCGGCGCCGGTGCAGAAGCTGGTCGAGATCGTGCAGACGGTGGTGACCGAGCCCGACGTGCTCGAGGACGTCCGGGCGCTGGCCGAGAAGCTCGACAAGACTCCGGTCGTCTGCGGCGACAAGGCGGGCTTCATCGCCAACACGCTGCTCTTCGGCTACCTCAACCACGCCGTCGCGATGTACGAGGGCCACTACGCCAGCCGCGAGGACATCGACGCGGCGATGCGGTTCGGCACCGGCTACCCGATGGGTCCGCTGGCGCTGCTGGACCTGATCGGCCTCGACACGGCGTACGAGATCCTCGACACGATGTACAAGCAGGGCCGCGACCGCCTCCACGCGCCCCGGCCGATCCTCAAGCAGATGGTCACCGCGGGCCTGCTCGGCCGCAAGACCGGGCGCGGCTTCTACACCTACGAGGCCCCGGACAGCCCGGTCGTCGTCCCCGACGCGCTCACCCCGTCCGCGGAGGACCAGGCGCAGCTCAAGCACGAGATCTCCACCGTCGGCGTGGTCGGCACCGGGACCATGGCCACCGGCATCGTCGAGGTGTTCGCCAAGGCCGGCTACGACGTGGTGTACGTCGGTCGCAGCGACGCCAAGGTCGACGGCGTCCGCGCCTCCATCGAGAAGTCGCTCGACAAGGCCATCCAGCGCGGGAAGCTGGAGGAGTCCGCCAAGGCCGAGGTGCTCGGTCGTCTCACCGGCACCACGAAGCTCGACGACCTCTCCGGCGTCGACATCGTGGTGGAGGCGATCGCGGAGGACCTCAAGGTCAAGACCGTCCTGTTCGAGAACCTCGACGAGATCTGCAAGCCCGGCGCGATCCTGGCGACCACCACCTCGTCGCTGCCGGTGATCTCCCTGGCCAAGGCCACCAGCCGGCCGCAGGACGTGGTCGGCATGCACTTCTTCAACCCCGCGCCGATCATGAAGCTGGTCGAGGTGGTGAGCACGGTCAGCACCTCCGACGAGGTCGCCGAGACCACGCGGGCGCTGTGCGAGAAGCTCGGCAAGGTGCCGGTCTCGTGCGGGGACCGCGCGGGCTTCATCGTGAACGCGCTGCTGTTCCCCTACCTCAACGACGCGGTCAAGATGCTCGAGGCGCACTACGCGAGCGCCGACGACATCGACACCGCCATGAAGTACGGCTGTGCGCTGCCGATGGGTCCGTTCGAGCTGCTCGACGTGGTCGGCAACGACGTCTCGCTGGCGATCCAGCGCGAGCTCTACCTCGAGTTCCGCGAGCCGGGCTTCGCTCCCGCGCCGCTTCTGGAGCACCTGGTGACGGCCGGGTACCTCGGCCGCAAGACCAAGCGCGGTTTCCGCGACTACACCTCGCGCTGAGCCCGACGGGCCGGTGGCCGGTGCCGGGGGTGCTCCCCGGCCCCGGCCACCTTTGCGTGGTGGCGGAGAATGGGAGGTATGACGCGGATCGAGACGTACCAGGGCACCGAGTACGAGGTCCGCAACGTCACCGGGTCCGCGGCCACCAAGAGCTACCGCTGCCCTGGCTGCGACCACCTGATCCGCCCCGCCACGCCTCACGTCGTGGCCTGGCCGGTCGTCCCGTCGATCTTCTCCGGCTCCGGGGTCGACGAGCGCAGGCACTGGCACACCGCCTGCTGGAGGGCGCGCGACCGACGTCGCTGAGCGGGCGGGCACAACCCGCCCAACCCCCTGTAACCGTTTCGGAGAGCCGAGGCGTTACAGCCTTCTCGAGGCTGTCCAGACCGATGCCGGTATGTGCGGCCACTTCCCGTTTGGGGTGCGGTCTCCCGGTGACGAATCGGGCGAATGGGTCCTAAGCCGTCTCGGGGACGGCAGCCCGGCGGACCTGGCTCGCACCTCTCGTGCGACCCCGCCGAGCCTCCCGTAGCCAGAAAGGAGCCCCATCCATGAAGATCCGGAACAAGCACCTGAGCGTCGCGGCGGTGGCGACGATGTTCGCCATCGCCGGTCCCGGCATGGCGATCGCGACCGAGAGCGGGTCGCCCGGCAAGTCTGCAGCGGAGATCAACCTCTCCGACTGCATGCTCGAGTCCTCGAAGGACATCTCCTACGTCGAGTACCTCGCGGACGGCTCGACGATCACCAAGGACGAGTCGGTCGACGCGGAGACGCTGGACCTGTCGACCGTGGAGGGCATCGAGGACGTCGACGCGGTGAACGTCAAGGCCGGCACCACGGTCGAGTCCTTTGCCGTCAGCTGCGACCAGGACCAGGTCGAGGCGCCCGAGGAAGAGGCACCTGACGAGGACAAGCCCGAGGACGAGGCGCCCGAGGAGGAGGCGCCCGAGGAGGGCGAGGCCACCTACCCCTGGACCGGCAAGGCCAGCGAGAAGTCGACGGCGACGATCACGCTCGCCGGCTGCCTGCTCGAGTCGTCGAAGGACATCTCCTACGTCGCGTTCCTCGACGACGGCTCGATGCTGACCAAGGACGAGTCGGTGGACGCCGAGACCTTCGACCTCAGCACCGTCCAGGGCATCGAGGAGTTCGATGCGGTGCAGGTGAAGGCAGGCACGACCGTCGAGTCGTTCGGCATCAGCTGCAGCCAGGGTGAGGCCGCCCCGGTCGAGGAGCCCAAGACCGAGGAGTCCAAGAGCGAGGACGCCGGGACCGAGGACGCCGGGACCGAGGACAGCACCGGCGAGCACGAGTACAAGTCCGAGGATGAGTCGAAGTACGAGTCCGACGAGACCGCCGACGACGTCGAGCGTGAGCGCGGGCACGACGAGGCCAAGCACCAGGAGAAGCACCAGGCCCGCGTGAGCGAGAACCACGACGAGGCCAAGCACCAGGAGAAGCATCGCGGTGGCGTGCAGCCGGCCGAGGACGACTCCGACGAGGAGACCGAGGCCGACGAGCACGAGTCCGAGGACAAGGACGACCACGAGGTCGAGGACGACCACGAGGTCGAGGACAGCGACGAGCACGACGACTGACCGCGTGTGAGACACCGGGTGGGGCAGGCCGTCACGGCCTGCCCCACGTGTGTGCTCAGGCCCGGTTGGGATACTGGGGCCCATGGCCGTGATCCGCGCGAACTCAGTCCTACCCGCCCGCCGTGAGCCGATCACGCTCCACACCGCGGACGGGCTCGAGCTCGTCGGCGAGCTGGCGCGCCCCGTCGACCGCGACCCGGCCGCGACGATCATCTGCCTGCACCCGCTGCCCACGCACGGCGGCATGATGGACAGCCACATCTTCCGCAAGGCCGCGTTCCGGTTGCCGGCCCTCGCCGGGGTCTCGGTCCTGCGGTTCAACACCCGCGGCACGGAGAGCGAGCAGGGCCGCAGCGAGGGCGAGTTCGACCACGCGCAGGGGGAGCGGTACGACGTCGCCGCGGCGATCGAGTACGCCGAGTTCCACGACTGCCCGAACATCTGGGTCGTCGGCTGGTCGTTCGGCACCGACCTGACCCTCATGCACGCCAACGATCCGGCGGTGAAGGGCGCGATCCTCCTCTCGCCGCCGCTGCGCTTCTCCGACGTGGAGCACCTCGAAGCGTGGGCGGAGTCCGGAAAGCCGCTGACGGCGCTGGTGCCCGAGCACGACGACTACCTGCAGCCGCCGGAGGCCGAGGAGCGGTTCGCGATCGTGCCGCAGGCCGAGGTCGTCGGTGTCGAGGGCGCCAAGCACCTGTGGGTGGGTGACGCCGAGATGGTGCTCGACGAGATCGTCCGCAGGGTGGCGCCCGAGGTCGACGTACCCCTGCCCCGGGAGTGGGACGGCGAGATGGAGACCGCCGACACGAGCTTCTACAACGCCAAGAACCGTGGTGCGTTCAAGGACGTGCCGGTGCCCAAGCCGCTGCGGGACTGACCCGGCGCCGAGCCGGGGCTAGCGGGCGTCCTGCCTCCGGAGCAGGACCTCCTTGAGGATCAGCTGGACCGCTGCCGCGGTGGGGATCGCCAGCAGCGCCCCGACCACGCCGAGCAGGCCGGCGCCGACCAGGGCCGCGATCACGATCAGCGAGCCGGGGATGTCGACCGACCGCGCCATCACCCGCGGGTAGATCACGTAGTTCTCGAACTGCTGGTAGACCAGGTAGAAGATCAGGCAGGCCAGTCCGATCTTCGGGTCGGTGGCGAAGCCGATCGCGGTCACCACCACCGCGCCGAGCGTGGCGCCGATCATCGGGATCACGTCGAGCAGCGCCACGACGACCGCGAGCGCCACGGCGTACTCCCCGAGGCCGACCACCATCAGGAAGATCAACGAGCTGATCCCGGCCGCGGTCGCGACCAGGAACGCCCCGGAGACGTAGCCGCCGACGTTGGCCAGGATCTGGTCGCCGAGGTAGGTCACCCGCTCGCGGCGGCTGGCCGGGGCGAACCGGTAGGCGAACCGCTTGATGCTCGGCAGCGAGGCGAGGAAGTACAGCATCAGCACGATCACGATGAACGTGTTGGCGATCGCGGAGACCACCGCGAGGCCGACCCCGATCACGCCGCCGAAGACGGTGTTG
Source organism: Actinomycetota bacterium (assembly GCA_049323155.1). Lineage (GTDB taxonomy): Bacteria > Actinomycetota > Actinomycetes > Propionibacteriales > Nocardioidaceae > Nocardioides_C. The sequence goes on from JBMOMG010000078.1 coordinate 35,519, forward strand.
GCCCAGCTGCCGCCCTCGAGCGTCTTCTGGACCCGGTCCACGATGCCGTAGCGGTCGTCGAGGTCCTGGATGGTGCGGTTCTCCTGGAGCTGGCGGAACCAGTCCGGGGCGCGGTCGGTGATCGTGGTGACCTGGTCGGTGATGACGGGCACGATCGCGAGCACGAACAGCGCGATCGCGACGACCACGCCGACCGTCACGACGAGCACCGCCCAGGACCGCTTCAGCCCGCGGCGCAGGAAGAACTCGACCGCGGGGTTCAGCCCGATGGCGAGGAACATCGCGACCACGATCAGGACGATCACCGAGCTGATCGAGAGCAGCTGCTGACCCAGCCAGATCGCCAGCAGCGCGCCGGCGGCCCCGGTGAACCCCATGTAGAACGGCGAGTGCCGGGGCAGCGGCTGCCCCGGTTCGCCGTAGCCGAGCTCGCCCTCCTCGGGGAGCCGGTCGCGCAGGAACTCCAGCGACTGCTCCTCGGCGGTCAGCTCGTGACGCTGCGCCTTCGTCGCGGACCGCTGCGCGACACCGGCCGCACCGGTCGCCTGGTCGCGCGCCTGCTCCGCGCCCTCCGCGGACTCCTCGGCCTGCTCCGCGGCGTCGTCCGCGGCCTCCGCAGCCCGAGCGGCCTCCTC
>JBMOMG010000079.1:0-2536 GCA_049323155.1 Actinomycetota bacterium
CGGGCAGCCAACGCTCCTCGGACTGCGACGCCCGCTCGACGTACCAAGCGCCCTCGAGCCGCCCGGCCTGCGCCAGCGCTGAGCGCACGCCCGGAAACGTCCGGCCGAGCTTCATGATGACGGCGGCCTCGGTGTCGGCCAGCCGTCTCGCAAGCTCCGGCTCGGGCAGGGTTCCGGGGAGGACGGTCAGGACATCTGTCTGTCGAACCAGCGGGCCAGAGCTACCAGAAATAGCCGCTGTCGCCGCCGCGAAGGCAGGCACGCCCGGCACCACCTCGGTCGGGTAGATCTCCTTGAACCGGTCGTGCAGGTACATCGACGAGCCGTAGAAGAGGGGGTCGCCTTCCGAAAGCAGGACTACGTCGCGACCCTCGTCGAGGTGAGCCGAGAGCCGTACCGCGCAGGACTCGTAGAAGTCGGCCATCGCCCCGACATACCCACCGGGATGGCCCGTGGTCCCGGTGGTGACCGGATAGCGCAGCTCCTCCTCGATCACCTCGGCCGGAATGACGCCGTCGGCAATGCGACGCGCGTGGGACTTCTTCTTCACGCCCGCGTGGTACGCGACGACGTCAGACGCGCCGATGATCCGGGCGGCCTTGAGCGTCATGAGCTCCGGGTCGCCGGGACCGATGCCGACGACCGTGAAACGGCCGGTCATTCTGCCTCCTGGGCGAGTGCGTTGAGCGCTGACGAGGTCATCGCCGATCCACCGCGACGGCCACGGACGGTGACGTAGGGGATGTCGACGCCGTGCTCGAAGTGGAAGTCGACGAGCGCCTGTTTGGACTCGGCCGCACCGATGAAGCCGACAGGGCAGCCAACGATCGCCGCAGGCCGCGGGCCACCGTCGAGAATCATCTCCAGCAAGTGAAACATCGCGGTCGGAGCGTTGCCGATCGCTACAACGGCACCGTCCAGCCGCGGCTCCCACAGCGACACGGCGGCGGCGGTACGGGTGGTGCGCCACTCGCGGGCCAGCCCGGGCACCCGCGGGTCGTTGAGCAGGCAGACGACGTCGTTGTCCTTCGGCAGTCGGCTCCGGGTAACGCCGGTCGCGACCATGGTCGCGTCGCACAGGATCGGCGCGCCCGACTCCAGCGCGGCCCGGGCAGTCGACACCATCTGCGGATGCACGATCAGGTCATCAGCGAGGTCGACCTGCCCGCTGCCGTGGATCATGCGGACGGCGAGCTTCTCGGCATCGGCCGGCACCGCCCGCAGGTCGGCCTCTCGCCGGATGGTGGCGAATGAGTCGACGTAGATGGCCGGCCCGGAGTCGACGTACTGGTAGCGGCGCGTTGGCCTGCGCAGGTCGGTCATCTGCTCTCCTCGGGAATGAGCACGCCACGCCACGGTGTGACAATCACGTGATCGACTGCTGCGGTCAGGTCTTCGATGGCTTGGCGGTCGAGACCGGTCTCGGAAACCTCGACATGACGCCCACCGGGCACCACCCCGAAGGGCAACGGTTCCGCCGGGTCAGGAAGGCCCGGATCGGGCGCTCGCGGTACGACGAGGGGCTCGGCCAGCTCCGACACGTGCCAGGCCGCGCCCGGCCCGCGCCCTCGGCGTACGACGAACTCATGCGCTAGCTCCGCGATCCGCCCTGCCGCCTCCGCGAGCGGCACGGTCGCGCCCCACTCGGTCCCGATCCGTAGCTGAACCCGGCTCGAGTCCAGCGCAACCAGCCCTAGATCGCAGCTGCGAGCAAGAAGGTCGCCGCGTCCGTCGTCGAGCACGAACAGGAACCGGCCGGGCAGGGCCGCGAGGTCCGGGTCAGCGCACAGCCGGTCGTCGAGCTCGCATGCAACTGCCCGGAGGTCGGCGCGACCACCCGCCAGGCCGGTTTGCGGGGACACCATCACATTGCGGGCCAGTTCATGGGTCCTGGTCGGCAGGAGGCCGGTTCGCTCGAGGGCGGCGAACGCCGCTGAAGACAGCCGGCCTTCGGAGCCGGGAAAGGCGCGCACCTGAAGGTTCGCCCGCGACGTCGTGTGCACGCGTCCGTCGCCGTACTCCTCTGCAACCTCGACGAGCGACCTCAGCGCTGTCGAGGGAACTCTGCCCCCGATCAGCCGAAGCCGGACGAGAAGTCCGTCGGCCGCCTGCCACGGTCGGAGGGCGCCAGGACACCGGTCGGCGCGAGTGCGGGAGGCTGACACTGCCAGCACCTATCTGGTCAGGGACCCTGTCGCGGAGTCCACGTACGACCTGGCGACGGTTGTCACCAGTGCCAGCAGGTCTTCGGACTCGGGATCAACCGGGGCGAGGCACCTTCCCAGAGCATCGCTCCAGTGGCGTGTTGCCTCGCCCGTCACCCTCACCGCTGCGCGTCAGTCCCGGAATCTCACCGGGTTCCCTGACTCCACGGGTGGAGTACGACTGGCGCCCACACACTAGCGCCTCGGTCAAGTCCGCTGGGGTGGTGTACGAGGTTGATCCCTCGGTTGGGTGTGTGTCGGTCAGGCCGTGATGGCCTGGGGTTCGGGCTCGGTCACCTCCTCGGCGGGGTCTGCGTCGACGGCCTGGGAAC
>JBMOMG010000080.1:0-2528 GCA_049323155.1 Actinomycetota bacterium
CCCAACAGGTGCCTTTCACTCGACCCGATCAGCTGGCCTCAACAACCGCGATCTTGCCGATCTGAAAGGCATCTGTTGCGTTCACACCCCGGCGAGCCGCACACCTACCTGCGAATCCGGGTCAGACCGCTTGTGATGCGTCCACGGCACGGGGGAAGTACGGCGGCAGGGCAGGTCAGCTCGAGCCGCGCACCGAGAGGGTCGGTGCGAGCAGCAGGCCGGGGACCTCGATCGGCTTGTGCGAGAGCAGCTTGCCGAGCAGGTTCACGATCTCCACCGCGACCTGCTCCAGCGGCTGGCGCACCGAGGTGAGCCCCGGCGGGACGCACTGCGCGGCGATCGAGTCGTCGAAGCCCACCACGGCGATGTCGCGGCCGACGGCGAGCCCGCGCTCGGCGAGGGCGTGCAGCACGCCCATTGCCACGGTGTCGCTGACGCAGACGAACGCCGTCGGCTGCTCGTTCTCGAGCAGCGCGAGGGCCGCGCGCCTGCCGAAGTCGAGGGTGTCGTCGCCGCGCGCGCTCAGCTTACTGGTCGACAGCCCGCGCCCGTGCATCGCGTCGGCCCAGCCGGTGCGGCGGTCCTCGCCGATGAACGAGGTCTTCTGCCAGCCGACCCAGGCGATCCGCTGGTGGCCGCGTTCGACGAGGTGGTCCACCGCGAGCATCACGCCGGTGCGTCCGTCGACGTCGACCCACGGGTGGGTCGCCGCTGGCTCGTCCCACGGCCGGCCGAACGCGACGAACGGCGCGCCGCGCTCCTCGAGCCAGCCGGCCTGCGGGTTGCCGCGGTAGGTGTCGGTGATCACGAACGCGTCGACGGCCGTGGAGCGCAGCAGGTCGTCGTACCCAGCGATCGCGGTGGACTCGTCGAGCCCGCCGTCCGCACCGTCGCCGGCGTCGACGCCGGAGGAGAACAGCAGCACGTGGTAGCCGGCGTCCTTGGAGCTCTCCACCAGCGAGTGCAGGAACCGGTCCATGGTCGCGTTGGCGGTGCCCTCCACCACGCGGTCGATACGCAGCCCGATCAGGTGCGAGGACCGGGTGCGCAGGTTGCGAGCCGCGCGGTTCGGGGAGTACCCGAGCTCGTCGATCGCGCGGCGCACCCGGTCGAGCGTCTCCGGGCGGAGCAGGTGCGGGCTGTTGAGCGCGTTGGACACCGTCTGCCGTGAGACCCCGGCCTCGTGGGCGACCGTCGCCAGCGTCGGAGCCCGGCCCTCGCGCCGGACACCGCTGGTCGCTCCTCGGGTCATCGGGCCTGGCTCCCCCTGGATTGCGCGGATGGATCGTTCAAATCCTAGTCGTCCGCATGATCGCTCGTGGCAACTCCGGCGTCAACCGGAGCGGTCTGCCCCGGATTGTCGGTGGCGTGACATAGCGTCGCCGCCATGAGCAAGTCGACGGCACGACCCCGCCCCTCCTTCCGGTGTTCCGAGTGCGGGTGGGAGACGGCGAAGTGGGTGGGCCGGTGCGGCGAGTGCCAGGCCTGGGGCAGCGTCGCGGAGGCGGGTGCTCCGGTCGGGCGTACGTCGGCCGGGCCGGTGACCAGCCCCGCGGTTCCGATCGGCCAGGTCCGGGCCGAGGAGTCCCGGGCCGGCACCAGCGGCGTCCCCGAGCTCGACCGGGTGCTCGGCGGCGGGCTCGTCCCGGGTGCGGCGGTGCTGCTGGCCGGCGAGCCGGGCGTCGGCAAGTCCACGCTGCTGCTCGAGGTGGCCGCCCAGCATGCCCGGGCGGGAGCCCGGACCCTCTACGTCACCGGCGAGGAGTCGGCCTCGCAGGTGCGGCTGCGCGCCGACAGAACCCGCAGCGTGCACGACGAGCTGTTCCTCGCCGCCGAGACAGACCTCGGTGCCGTGCTCAGCCACATCGAGGCGGTGCGGCCGAAGCTGCTCGTGGTCGACTCGGTGCAGACGATCAGCGCCGCCGACGTCGACGGGGTGCCCGGCGGGGTGACCCAGGTCAAGGAGGTCGCGGCGGCCCTGATCCGGGTCGCCAAGGCGCACAACATCGCCACCCTGCTCGTCGGCCACGTCACCAAGGACGGCTCGATCGCCGGCCCGCGCGTGCTCGAGCACCTCGTCGACGTGGTGCTGCACTTCGAGGGCGAGCGCAGCAGCCGGCTGCGCATGGTGCGCGCCATCAAGAACCGGTTCGGTCCCGTCGACGAGGTCGGCTGCTTCGACCTCTCCGCCGACGGGATCGTCGCGGTCACCGACCCCACCGGCCTGTTCGTCGCCCGCCACCACTCGCCGGTGCCCGGCACCTGTGTCGCGGTCACGCTGGAGGGGCGACGTCCGATCCTCGCCGAGGTGCAGGCCCTGGTGACCCCGTCGGCCTCGGAGCGGCCGCGGCGCACCACGTCCGGGCTGGACAACGCCCGGATCGCGATGACCGTGGCGGTGCTCCAGCAGCGCGCCCGGATCCGGCTGCACGCGCACGACGTGTTCGCCGCGACGATCGGCGGTGCCAAGGTGGCCGAGCCGGCCGGCGACCTCGCGGTGGCGATCGCGATCGCCTCGGCGTGGAAGG
>JBMOMG010000081.1:0-35674 GCA_049323155.1 Actinomycetota bacterium
ACCAAGGACACCAAGTGGAACACCCGGACAGCGAGGTCCGGCGGCTCGACCGCGCCCTCAGCAGCTCACTCCCCGGCGACCATGATCACGCGAGCGCCACCCACCCCATCGGTGGATCGAGGCTAAGGCACGGTCGCCGCCTCTGTCCCGGGATGGTCCAGACGCCCTGACGCAGTCAACCTTGTGCGTCGTCCAACCTCGCGACCTCAGTCCTCCGAGAGCCGGATCTCGACCATCAGCTCGTCGGCGAGCCCCTCGAGCATCGACCTCAACGTGTCGCTGCTGGTTGCCGGCGGCGCCGTGAGCACCGCCTGCGCCTCGAAGAGGGTCCCGCCCGCCATGGGCGCCTCGCGCACGTCGGTGGTCAGCTTCTCGATGCTGACCCCCCGGTCGGCAAGCGCGGCGGAGACCTCGGCCACGATGCCGGGGTGGTCGGCCCCGAGCAGCTCGAGCTGCAGGCGAACCGCCGCACCCGCCTCCGGTTCGCCCGTCCGCTCGATGGTCACCTGGAGGCCGTGCTCTCCCAGGGCCTCGAGCTCCGCGGTCAGGGCATCGAGCCGTTCGTCGGCGACCGCCACCAGCACGATCCCCGCGAACTTGCCCGACAGTCGCGCCATCTGGCTGCGTTGCCAGCTTGCGCCGTGAGCGCTGATGGGAGCTGACAGAGCCGACACGAGACCGGGGCGGTCTTCGCCGATCACGGTGAGGATGATGGTGGCCATGCCCGCAGGCTACGAGACCAGACGCGCGGAAACTCGCTGGCCCCGGTCGTCGGTCGGGGCAACAATCACGACACATGGAGCGATTCGTCCGAATCAACGACGACGTGGATCTGTGGGTCGAGGAGTCAGGGCGAGCCGACGGCTCACCGCTGCTTCTGGTGATGGGAGCGAACGCGTCGGGGATCGCGTGGCCGGACGAGCTGGTCACCACACTCGGTGCGCGGCATCGCGTCGTGCGCTACGACCATCGCGACACCGGCCGCTCGACCTGGGCCTTCGACCGAAGGCCGTACGCCGTCGCCGACCTCGCGCGTGACGCCGTGGCCGTGCTCGACGAGCTCGGAATCGAACGCGCGCACGTGGTGGGTATGTCGATGGGCGGCACGCTCGTGCAGCTGTTGCTGCTCGACTTCCCGGACCGGCTGCTTTCAGCCACGCTGTTCGCCACGGCGGTGCTCGAGGGGGCCGGCCCGGACAGCGCGCCGGAGCCGTTCACCGACCTCGACCCTCGCCTGCTGGCGTTGTGGGAGCACCTGGCCGATCCGCGGGACCGGGAGGCCGAGATCGACTTCCGCGTGGAGCACTGGCGAGTCCTGAACGGAGACCAGCTGACCTTCGACGAGGGCGAGTTTCGCCGGCTGGAGGAGCGCATCATCGACCACGCCGACCGCCACGACAACCCGGCGGCACATGCGCGAGCCGACCAGAGCGGCCTGGACCGGGGGCCGGAGCTCGCGACAGTGGAGATCCCCACTCTCGTCGTCGAGGCGCCGAACGACCCGATCAACCCGCCGCCTGCCGCCCAGCGGATCGCCGACGCGATCCTCACCCACACCACCCAGGTCGACAGCGCCACGCGGGAGTAGGGGCCCTATCTCGCGGAGTCACCGTCGAGCAGAGGGCTTAGGTTCCGGGAGCCCAGCGCCCTAACGGCCTGGACGGCCCCGGCCTTCAGAGCGTCTCCGACGTCGCCGCGAGCCGGTCCGGCGGAAAGGCTCGCGGCGAGGAAAGGCTGGTGGAAGTCCGACTCGCCGTCGTAGTCGTGCAGATCGGTCCAGATTGTCGCCCCGCTCGATCTGGCAGGGCCGATCGCGTCGAGCGCTCGGGTCGACAGGTCGAGCACGACGTGGTCGGCGTGCTCGATGGCGGCCCGCGCCTCACCCGGCAGCGGCCCGTCGGCGCCCGACGGTACGGACAGGTAGATCGACACCCGCTCGCTGCCCGCCATGAGGTTCAGGTGCGGTGGCGAGGAGGACGTCCACGCCCGCAGCGGGTTCCTGGTGGACCAAGCGGCGTCGGTGGTGCGGTGTCTGGCGGGTTCGGACGACACCGTGGTGGTGGTCGACCTCTGCTCAGGCGTAGCCAGCTCGCCGGTTCGGCGGTCGTCGTGGGACGTGTCCTCGCTGACGCGGAAAAATCTTCTGGCCGGGATGTCGAGATCCTGTCAGCGGCTCCGTCTCCTGGATGAACGCGACCACAATGGGTCGCACCGCATCGAGGAGAAGCGACATGGCCAAGTACCTGCTGCTCAAGCACTACCGCGGCGCGCCGGCTGCGATCAACGACGTGCCGATGGACCGGTGGACCCCCGACGAGGTCTCCGCCCACGTCCAGTACATGCGCGACTTCGCCACCCGGCTGGAGGGCACCGGCGAGTTCGTCGACGGGCAGGCGCTCTCGCCGGAGGGCACCTTCGTCCGGTACGACGGACCGGGTCGCCCGCCGGTCACCGACGGGCCGTTCCCCGAGACCAAGGACCTGATCGCGGGCTGGATGGTGATCGACGTCGACAGCTACGACCGTGCACTGGAGCTGGCCGGCGAGCTGTCCGCGGCGCCGGGCGCGGGCGGGAAGCCGATCCACGAATGGCTCGAGCTGCGCCCGTTCCTAACCGAGCCTCCGACGATCACGGAGTAGGTCCGGCGTGGACGAGGCCCTGCTCCGAGAGCTCACCCCGGCCACCCTGGCCATCCTCGTCCGCCGCGGAGCCGACTTCGCGGCGGCCGAGGACGCCGTCCAGGACGCGCTGGTCGAGGCGATCCGAGTGTGGCCGGAGGACCCGCCACGGGACCCGAGGGCCTGGTTGGTGACCGTGGCCTGGCGCAGGTTCCTCGACGCGACCCGCTCCGAGACCGCGCGCCGCCGGCGCGAGGTGCTCGTCGAGGACGAGCCGGCACCGGTCGCAGCCCCCGCCGCCGACGACGCCTTGCAGCTGTACTTCCTGTGCGCCCACCCCTCACTGACGCCGTCCTCGGCGGTCGCGCTCACCCTCCGCGCGGTCGGGGGCCTGACGACGCGTCAGATCGCTCAGGCCTACCTCGTGCCCGAGGCGACCATGGCGCAGCGGATCAGCAGGGCGAAGCGCACCGTCTCGGGGGTGCGGCTCGACCAGCCGGGGGATCTCCGGACGGTTCTGCGCGTGCTGTACCTGGTCTTCAACGAGGGCTACACCGGTGACGTCGACCTGGCGGCCGAGGCGATCCGGCTGACCCGACAGCTGGCCGACTCGACCGCCGACGAGGAGGTAGCCGGCCTGCTGGCCCTGATGCTCCTGCACCACGCGAGGCGGCCGGCTCGCACCGCGTCCGACGGCAGTCTCGTGCCGCTCGCGGAGCAGGACAGGAGCCTCTGGGACACCCGCCTGATCGCCGAGGGCGTCGACATCCTGCAGGCCGCCCTCGCCGGCGACCGACTCGGCGAGTACCAGGCGCAAGCCGCCATCGCCGCCCTCCACGCCGACGCCCGCAGTGCCGAGGAGACCGACTGGGTGCAGATCGTCGAGTGGTACGACGAGCTGCTGCGACTCACCGACAGCCCGATCGTCCGACTCAACCGCGCCGTCGCCGTGGGGCACGCCGACGGCCCGCGGGCCGGGCTGGCCGCGCTCTCCGCGCTCGACCCGGACCTGCCGCGCTACACGGCGGTCGCGGCGTACCTGCACGAGCAGGACGGTGACCCGACCACCGCGGCGCAGCTGTACGCCGACGCGGCACGCCGGGCGCCGAACCTTGCCGAGCGCGACCACCTCACCCGGCAGGCAGCCCGGCTCAACGCCGCGGGTCAGGGCACCACCGGACGCTGAACGACGGGCTCAGTCGGCGCAGAGACAGAACGGGTGCCCGGCCGGGTCGAGGAACACCCGGAACGTCGTGCCGGGCTGGTGCTCGTGCTTGGTCGCGCCCAGCTCGAGCACGGCGGCCTCGGCAGCGTCGAGGTCGTTGACGACCACGTCGAGGTGCATCTGCTGCGGCACCTGCTGGCCGGGCCACTGAGGCGGGGTGTAGGGGTCCACCTGCTGGAAGCAGATCGACTGTCCGTAGTCCGCGCGGACCTCGGCCCAGTCGGAGGACACCTCGGTCTTCCAGTCCAGCAGCGCGCCGTAGAAGCTGGCGAGAGTGCCGGGGTCGGGACAGTCGAGGACGATGCTTGGGAAACGTGCGATAGCCATGCCGGTCACGCTAGAGCCCATTCCGGACGATCGACTTCCGGTAGTTCGGAACCGCCACGCCCCGGTCACGCCTCGTCGTCGAGGGACCCGCTCAGCCGGGAGGCCAGGTCCGCGACCGCCGCTCGCAGCTCCGGTCCGCCCTCGACCCGGAACGGGACCGGCACCCGCGCGAGCCATTCTTGGACGTACATCTCGGGACTGCTGGTGCTTCCGACGAGCACGCATCCGGCACCTGACGGCTCGAGCCGCCCCATGGTCGGCCGCACCCAGCGCGCCACCTGCTCGGGCGGGGCGGCGAAGACGACCCGCGTCGGGAAATCCCATCCCAGCCCGAGGTTCTCCTCGAGCGCTGCCACCGGGTCGAGGCCCTCGGGCCGCTCGAAGCTCTGCGCGGTCTCCTGCACGCTCTGGACGCGGTCGACCCGGTAGGTGCGGATCGCGTCGGCGCGGTGGGAGTGGCACAACAGGTACCAGCGCCCGTGCCGGGCGACCACCGCCCAGGGATCGACCTCGGACTCCCACTCGTTGCCGGACTCGCTTCGATAGCCGACCACGAGGCGTCGGCGTGCGGCGACGGCAGCGACCAGAGCGCTGGTGATCGCCGGGCTCGGGCGGGCGGAGTACCGGTCCGGCGCCGCCAAGGCGTGCTCGCGCAGCGTCGCAGCCTGCCTGCCGACGCTCTCGGGCAAGGCCCGGATCACCTTCCCGAGTGCCGAGTCCACGAGATCTCCCGGGTCCGAGCTGTGCCCGTCGAGGACGGCCATGACCAGGACGAGGGCCTCCGCCTCGGTGAACGACACCGGCGGCAGCCGGGTTCCCCGTCCGAGCCGGTAGCCGCCGTACGGTCCGCGGATCGACTCGACCGGGACACCTGCCTCCCGGAGGATCCCGACGTATCGGCGGACCGCACGTTCGGTCACCCCCAGCCGGCGCGCGAGCTCCTCGCCGGTCACGCCCGGGCGGACCTGCAGGATCTCCAGTGCACGCAGCGCACGTGCCGTCGGGCTCAGGTCGGTCGCCACGCGAGGAGCGTACGACGGAGCGCGGATATCCGGCAGCAGACCGTCCGGATCCTGCCCTAGCGTGCAAGGGGTCCGGACGCTGACGCAAGGAGGGCGACCCATGCCCTACACGGTGCGACCACTCGACGCCTCCACCTGGGACCCGTTCGCCGAGCTCGTCGAACGCAACAACGGGGTCTTCGGCGGGTGCTGGTGCATCGGCTTCCACCCCGAGGGCGCACAGCGGGGGTTCGACCACCGCACGGCGAAGGAGGCCCGGGTCCGAAGCGGACAAGCTCACGCGGCTCTGGTCTTCGACGACGACGGGGTGGCGCAGGGCTGGGCGCAGTACGGCGATCCGGACGAGCTGCCGAGGATCAAGCACCGGCGCGAGTACGACAAGGACGCCCCACCGCGGCCGGACTGGCGGATCACGTGCGTCTTCGTCGACAAGCGTCACCGCGGTCAGGGCGTCGCCCGCGCCGCAGTGGAGGGTGCACTGGACCAGATCGCCGCGGCCGGCGGCGGACGCGTCGAGGCGATCTCCGAGGTGACGGCCGGGCGCGAGGCGCACGGGCGGTTCCTGTTCAGCGCGACCGCCGAGCTCTTCGAGACGCTCGAGTTCTCGCGGGTCCGTCAGGTCGGCAAGCACGCGTGGATCGTGAGCCGGACGATCGACCCGGCCTGAGCGTCTTCGCCATGGTGACCGTCGGACGTACGCCGCGGGGCCCTCGAGCTGCCCGGGACCACGGCGCACCCGATCCGGGACCGAAGTTCCTGCCCCCCCCCGCGCTAGACCTGCGTTACAGCTGGGCGGACGTGAGGATGGCGGCCCTCGACCTGCAGGCTATGACCGAGCTGGTCACCGATTGCTGGACTTCGCTTCGCGTTCGACCCCCGCCAGCCATGTCCGCAGCTGCTTCTTGGCCGGAGCCCCTGCCAGCCGACCGGTGAGGCCGCCTCCCGGGAGCGTCACGGTCCAGCGCAGCACCGTGCCGCCCGCTCGGACGGTGAGCTCGTACCCCGAACCGGGCTCGCCGGTCTTGCCGGTCGCCGACACCAGTCGACACCGGGGATCGAGCCTCTCGTGCATCACAGGATCGGAGACCACGGACCAGACAGCCGCGGGACGGAGGAGACCCCCGCGACGGTCTCGCCCAGCAGCCGCCCACAGAGCAGCGCCCCCGCGACCGCGGCGGACCTGTCGCTACGGACCTCATGTCCATCTCGTGCTCGATACGGGTCTTCCAACGCTCCGCGGACATGCCAGTCACCCGCGTCCACTACGCACCCGCGGGCTCCAGGGCGACAGGATCGATGGTCACGCGAGGTTGCCGCCCGGCCGCCCGGGCAAGCAGCACGAGTCCGATGCCGAGGATCACGCCATGGCTCATCCGCATCGCCGGCGCGGTGAAGAACTGGGGCAGGTACGTCGCCAGCCCGAGTCCGGCGAGCAGGCCGCCCACCCGAGTGGTCCCCCCGGCTGCCCAGGTGCCGTGCACGATCCGGCCACCAACGAGCACGAGGAGGAGGAGACCCGCGCTGAACGTGCCGACCTCGAACGGTGCGTACCGGAACGACTCGGCCACGGCGAGGACACCGGTGTCTCCGTCCTGCGCGAAGCGGCCCACGGCGCTCAGGCCGTACGCCTCGGCCCCGTAGTACGGCAGCAGCAGCGCGAGAGCCAGCCACATCCGGGTCTCCACCTCGCGCAGCGGCCGACCGCTCCACTGCCAGGGAGTCCCGGTCGCGACCAAGGCACGAAGCGCGAAAGCAAGCGCAGCGAAACCGACCATCCCGAGCACGTGGGCCGTCAGCCACAGCGGCGAGGCGAGGTCGTCGGCGAAGGCTGCGCCTACCTCGGGTCCGTAGGGACGCAGAACCGGGTAAGCGGCGAAGGCCAGGCCCGAGACGGCGAGGCCGGCAGATGCGGTGACGCGGAGCGGGGTGTACATGACGAGGTCTCCTGACGATTGAGAGAGCGGTGCTCTCGTTACTCGGAGAAGTGTGCACCCATCGCTCGAAAAAAGCAAGAGCACCGCTCACTGAAGTGAGCAGCGCACCGTAACGTGGCATGCTTGCCCCCATGACGAAGGGACCGACCCCGCGCCAGCTCGCGCGCGCCGAGAACATCGACCGCATCAAGGCGCTGGCCCTCGACCAGCTCGCCACCTCGGCGGCCGGCGAGCTCTCGCTGCGCGCCATCGCACGCCAGCTCAACCTGGTCTCGAGCGCGCTCTACCGCTACTTCCCCAGCCGTGACGACCTGATCACCGCCCTCATCGTCGACGCCTACACGGATCTCGCGGAGACACTGGAGGCGGCCGGGGCCGCTGACCGGCGGGGACCAAGGCGCCGCTGGGTCGAGACTTGCGCAGCACTCCGGACGTGGGCGGTCGCCGCCCCGCACCGGTTCGCCCTGATCTACGGCTCGGCGATCCCCGGGTACGCCGCACCACCGGACACCATCGAGCCGGCGGGCCGCGTCGTCCGGGCGCTGTTCTCCGCCGCCCTCGAGGGCGTTGCACCCGATCCCGTGACGGGGCGCCCGCTTCCCCGTGGCGCACTGGGACCGCAGCTCGACGCCTCCGCCGAGGGGCTCGGACTCGACGTGGACCGCCGGTCGATGCTGGCGCTGACCGCAGCCTTCGCACGGCTGATCGGGCTGCTCACGCTCGAGCTCAACGGTCATTTCGTGGGCGGGTTCGATCCCGCCGACGCGCTCTACGCAGCGCTGGTCGAACAGGAGGCCGACGCGCTGGGCCTCTGACCCAGGACACCGCTCACTGCTGAGGCAGGTCCACCTTCGCATCCTCGTAGGAACCCGACGGCGGGTTCGGCTCGGGCTGGTACTCCAGGTAGACCACCCCGGTTCTGAAGGGCTGCGCCGAGACCAGGCGGAGGTGACGAGCCGGCGCGCCGTCGTCGAAGAGCCTGAGACCTGTGCCCGCCGTCGCCGGGTGGATGAACAGGTGCAGCTCGTCGAGCAAACCGGCGTCGAGCAGCTGGCGCACCACCGAGACCGACCCGCTGAGGACCACCCTCCGAACCCCCGGGTCGTTCTTGAGCGCGGTCACGCCCGTGACCAGGTCGCCCTCGAGCTGCTCGGAGTTGCGCCAGGTGAACTGCTGAGGGCTGCGCGAGGCGACGATCTTGCGCACGTCCCCGAGCCGCTTGGCGAACTCGGCATCCTCCCCGCCGGCCGCCTCCCGCTCCGGCCAGGCACCGGCGAAGCTGTCATAGGTGACTCGACCGAAGAGCATGACGTCGGCATCGTGCGTGCGGCCCACCGCCTCCCCCATCTCCTCGTTGAAGTACGGGAAGTGCCAGTTGCCGATGCCCGGGTCGACGACACCGTCGAGTGCCGAGAACAGGCTGGCTGAGATCGTGGCCATGCCGAGCCTCCTGTCGGTGTGATGGGGATGGAACCTGCCTCCTACGACTTCGCGGAGGTCGGGAACTCATCACTGCCCGACGGGAACCTGTGACGACGTCACGCCGTGCGCAAGTTCACCGGCGCCACCGCACGAGCCAGCCACGGGCGCGTCAGCCGCGCCGAGGCGACCACGGCCACCCAGACGAGGCCGATCGTGACCAGGTCGACGAGGATCGGGATCCAGGTGTACCGGTCGGGGCCGTCGGTGAGGAACACCATGGGCACGGACCCGATGAGGAGGCCCACTGCCGACATCGGCAGCGCCACGAGTCCTACCTCCCAGCGCTGGGCTCGCTCGAGCTCCTGAACGGATGCACCCAGCGCGGCCAGCGAGGCCACCGACCGCTTGTGGTCGATGAGGGACTCCACACCGTGCACCGCCATCGAGAACACCACCAGCACGAGCGCCGCGAGCAGGACCGCGCCGGCGAGCACGATCGGGACGGTGTAGAACGCCTCGACCCCCGCGAACCCCTGCCCACCAACGGTGTCGGGCAGGTCCGCGAGCACCGCGCCGCCCGCTCCGGCCACCACGCCGATGACACCGATGGCCGCAGCAGCCCGTCCCGCAGGCCGGGCGTCGGCAACGAGTCGCCGACCGGCGATGAGCACGGGAACCGTCGCGGCACGCGCGGCCACGAGGCGCCCCGCGCGGTAGGCCACCCACGGGGCCAGGCCGAGCAGGGCGAGCACGAGGGTGGCCACGAATCCGACGGCGTACACCCCGCCATCCCTGTTCGGGTCGGCACTGAGCAGGAACAGCACCACCGCCGGCACGAAGAGCAACGCCGCCCAGGGTCGCGGCGCCGAGCCCGGCCCCCGACGGGCGACACCGAGCGGTGAGACGACCAGCGACCGGGAGGTCCTCGCGCCCGCGAGGACGCCCAGCAGAGCCACCCCGAGGGCGACCAGCAGCACCTGCCACCAGCTGAGCTGCACCGTGGTCGGCACCAGCCGCAGCTGCCGGGCCACCTCGGACTCGGCGAAGTGGTAGCCGCCCTGGCTCATCGGCAGCCCCCCGAAGACCGCCCTGAGGACCCCGAAGACGGGGTAGCCGAGGAAACCTCCGGCCAGTGCGGGCAGCCCGACCTCGAGCGCGCCGAGCCGGCGCACGTCGCGCGTGGTGGCACCGGCCAGTCGCAGCGCGGCCAGCCGCTGCTCCCGGGCGGCGGTCCCCAGCCGAACCACCTGTCGGAGCAGGGCCAGCGGCGCGATGCAGATCAACAGCAGGGCGAGGACGTAGCCCCCGCGCACGCCACCGTCGGCGACCAGGTCACTGACCTGCTCCTGCTCCCGCGAGGACTCCCAGGTGAACAGCACAACGGTGAGCGCGACCAGCACCAAGCCGGACACGGCGGCGGTGCACAGCGCGACCATCACCGCGCGCGGTCCGCCACCGTTGCGGAGGAAGGCTGCGACCAGGCTCAGGTCGGTGCGCACCCGCGCCGTCACGACAGCACCTCGGCACCCTCGACCAACCCGTCGAGCAGCACGACCTCACGGTCGGCCCTGGCCGCCACCCTGTTGTCATGGGTCGCGACGACCAGGGCCGCCCCCGTGTCCCGGACAGCCCCCGTGAGCTGTCCGAGCACGTGTTCGCCGCCCACGGTGTCCAGGGCGCCGGTCGGCTCGTCCGCGAACACGACACGGGGCCCGGTCACCAGCGCGCGGGCCACGGCCACCCGCTGCGCCTGCCCGCCGGACAGCTCGGCCGGGAGTCGGTCGGCCAGCTCCGCGGCGTCGAGCCGCTCCAGCCAGGACAGCGCCGCCCGCCGCGCGGAGGCGGGGTCGTGCCGGTCCAGCAGCAGGGGCAGTACGACGTTCTGCACCACCGTGAGCTCGGGCACCAGCTGGCCGAACTGCAGCACGACCCCCATCTCGCGTCGACGCAGCCGGGTCCGCTCGGCCTCCCCGAGCAGGTCGAGCCGCTGCCCGTCGTACCCGACCTCACCGGACTCCGGGCGCAGGATCCCGGCCAGGCACAGCAGCAGCGTGGACTTGCCGCTGCCGGACGGCCCGGTGATCGCCACCACCTCGCCCGCGCCGACCTCCATCGAGACGCCGCGGAGCGCCTCGGTCTGTGCGAAGGACTTGCGGAGGGAACGGGCCTGGACGAGCGCGGTCATGAGCGGATCTTCCTGTCGTGGGCGGAGCCGACCCGGGCGGCGGCGTTCTCCAGCCACCGGAGGTCGGCGTCGAGGTGTTCGACCGCGTGGTCGATGACGATGCGAGCGGCCACGTCGCCGGTGGCGGCCTGCAGGTCGAGCAGTCCCTTCATCGCCGCGAGGTGCACCTGCCGCTGGGTGGCGAGGAAGCCGGCCGCGTCCCGGCCCAGCCGCAGGGCGGTGACGGTCTTGCGCACCAGGTCGTCGGCGGAGTACGGCCCCGCAGGCTCCGTCGCGCCGAGCCAGGCGACGAGCGCCTCCCGCCCGGCGTCGGTGATCGCGTAGGTCATCCGGTCGGGACCGGCCTCGCGCACGCGCTCGACGACCTCCACGAGGCCCTCCTTCTCGAGCTTCGCCAGCGCGGCGTAGACCTGCCCGAAGGCCAGCGGCTTGGCGCCGGGGAAGCGCTGGTCATGGACCTGCTTGAGGTCGTAGCCGTGCGCAGGGCCCTCGGCGAGGATGCCGAGCAGGACACGTGAGACGCTCATGGGCAGGACAATACACACTGTGAATACACAATGTGAATAGTCTCGGTCAGCCCGGGCGGGGCGAGTACATGATCACCGCGACCCCTACCAGGCAGATCAGCGCGCCGACCACGTCGTACCTGTCAGGGCGGAAGCCGTCGAGGACCATCCCCCACAGCAGTGAGCCGGCGACGAACACCCCGCCGTAGGCGGCCAGGATCCGTCCGAAGTTGGCGTCGGGCTGGAACGTGGCGACGAAGCCGTAGAGCCCGAGCGCGACGACCCCGGCGCCGGCCCACAACCAGCCACGGTTCTCACGCACGGCCTGCCAGACCATCCACGCACCGCCGATCTCGGCCACGGCGGCTGCCAGGAACAACAGGACGGACCGGGTGATCGTCATGGCAACAGCCTGCCAGCAGCCGCGGTTCGGACTGCTCACCCGACCGCCGGCAGCACCCACGCGCGGTGGCAGGATCGCGCCATGGCGACGTCCGACCGCTCCAGCTGGGTCAACACGACGCACGACTGGGCCGCCGAGGTGGACCACAACCACCTCGAGACCGTCCGGCGAGCTGCAGCCGGCTACGCACCGAGCGGGGTTCTCCACCTGGTCCTGGAGGTGCTCGCCTATGCCGAAGACGAGGCCGAGGCCCTCGGCCGGACCGGGGCGTGCCTCGTGGTGCTGCACGCCGACGGTTCGCTCTCGGTCAGCGACGACGGACGCGGCACGGACACCCGGCGCGACGCCACCGGCGACATCATCCGCAAGCCGGTGATGTCGACCGCGGACCTGCGCTTCTTCGACTCCTCGGACGTGGACCTGCCCGACGGCCACCCCCGGCGTGGCATCTCGGTCGTCGCGGCCCTGAGCCGCTGGCTCGTGCACACCAACCGGCGCGCGGAGGGCTCGTGGACCCAGCGGTACGAGCTCGGCGTTCCGACGACCGGTCTGGTCCCCGTCTGGTCGTCCGGTACGACGGGCACCCTGGTCCACTTCCTCCCAGACCGCCTCCTGCTCCCCCGGCCGGCCGACGCGGACGAGCTCCGTGACCTGGCCACCAGGTTCTCGTGGCTCGACGTGGGGGTCGCGACCGAGTAGCCGGCCCCCGGTGATCACCTGCTGAGCTCGGCCTCCTCGGTGAGGTGCGCCAGCTTGTGCGGGTTCCGCACCGCGTAGATCCGGGAGACCCGGCCGTCCTCGATCACCAGACTCACCACGGTGTCGAGCTGTCCGCCGAGGTCGATCCGGGCCGCGGGCGCCCCGTTGAGCCAGATCGGGATAGCCTCGAACGAGCCGACGAGCCGCGCCAGGCCGCCGAGGAACGCCGCCACCCGGTCAGCGCCCCGCACCGGACGCCGCGCGGCCGAGACCACGCCGCCACCGTCCGCGACCGCGACCACGTCGGGCGCCAGCACGTCGAGCAGCTGCTGCAGGTCGCCACCCCTGATTGCGGCAAGGAAGCGCGCCACGACGGCCTCCTGCTCGGCCCGACTCACCTGAGCACGCGGGCGCCGAGCGGTCACGTGCGCCTGGGCCCTGTGCGCGATCTGCCGCACGGCGGCCGGCGTCTTGTCGACGGCTCGCGCGATCTCGTCGTACGGCATCTCGAACACCTCGCGGAGCACGAACACCGCACGCTCGGTGGGGCCCAACGTCTCCAGCACGGTCAGCAGGGCGAACGACACGCTCTCGGCGAGCTCCACGTCCTCGGCGACGTCGGGGCTGGTCAGCAGCGGCTCGGGCAGCCACTCCCCGACGTACTCCTCGCGCCGCCGCGCCAGCGTGCGCAACCGGTTGAGCGCCTGCCGCGTGACGGTGCGCACCAGGTAGGCGCGTGGGTCACGGACCTCGGCGCGGCCGGCGTCACCGAGGTCGGCCCACCGCAGCCAAGCATCCTGCACGACGTCCTCGGCGTCGGCGGCGGAGCCGAGCATCTCGTAGGCAACCGTGAACAGCAGGCTGCGGTGGGCGACGAAGGGGTCGTCGGTCATGCCTGCGACGCTACGCCGCCGGGGGCCGCCAGCGGGGCCAGCCCGCACGCGGCCGCGAACCCCTGGGCCTCGATGCCGAGGGCGACGTTGGACCGGGCGTACTGGTTGGCCAGGGCGACCCAGGCGGTGAGCTCGATCAGGGCCGGGGCCCCGAGCTGGTCGAGCAGCCGCGCGGAGAGCTCGTCGGTGACGGTCGGTGGCGTCTGTGACATCGCCTCGGCGTACTCCATGACGTCGCGTTCGAGGGGCGTGAACACGCTCGACTCCCGCCAGCGCGGCACCTCGCGGGCCTTGGCCACGTCGAGTCCCTCGTTGTGCGCCTGGAAGTAGCCCAGGTCGAGGCAGAACGAGCACCCGATCAGGGCTGCCGTCGCCATGTGGGCGTAGGACTTCAGGTCCTCGTCGCAGGCGTTCCACTTGCTGCTCCTCCGGCCCAGCCCGAGGGCGAACTTGAGCACCTGCGGGTTGTGCCACATCACGCCGAGCGACTCGGGCACCTCGCCGAACATCCTCCTGGTGGCGGCCTTCAGGACCGCGCCGTAGACGCCGGTCACCTCGGTCGCGGGGACCCGGGTGTTGCTGGTCATGTCTCCTCCTCGTCTGGTGGTCTTGGCATGGAGACACCGGCCGGCGTCGATCTGTGACAGTGCCGATCAGTACGGCGACGGTCCAGCGGCGGTCCAGGTGTCACAACGGCTCATCTGAGCGGTTGTGACAGCTCGGGCACGAAAGACCGGTGTCACAACGGCTCATCTGAGTGGTTGTGACGGCGGCAGCACCGCCGTCGGGGCTGTCGCGGAAGCACACGACCGGGCGCCTCAGGTCAGCCGCACCCGCTCCTGGTAGCGCGGGACGACCGCGGTCCACCCGAGCTCGTCGGAGAGCCGGCCGGCCAGGGCACGCGCCGACTCCTCCTCACCGTGCACGACGTAGGCGATGTCCGGCTCGGCCATCGTCGAGAGCCACTCGATGGTCTGCGAAGCGTCGGCGTGGGCGGAGTACGCGTTGGTCATGTGGATCTCGGCGCGTACCGGGATGTAGCGGCCGTGGATCTTGACCTGCTTCTCGCCCTCGAGCAGCGACCGCCCCCGTGTGCCGGGCACCTGGAAGCCGGTGAGCACCACGCTGTTTCGCCCGTTGGGCAGCTGGTGGGCCAGATGGTGCAGCACTCGGCCGCCGGTCGCCATGCCGGAGGCGGAGATGATGATGCACGGCTTGCCGGGGCGGTTCAGCTTCTCCGACTCCTCGCGGCCCGGCATCAGCTTCAGGTGGCTCGGCCGGTACGCCGTGCTCGCCATCGTGACCTCCGGGCGCAGCTGGGCGTCGTGCTCGCGAATCGCCGCCTTGTAGACGTCCAGGGCCCGCAACGCCATCGGGCTGTCGACGTACACCGGCACGGTCGGGATCCGGCCCTCGGTCTCCAACCGGGCCAGCGTCATCAGCAGCACGAACGTCCGGTCGACCGCGAAGGCCGGCATGAGTACGACGCCACCGCGGGCGATCGTGCGACGGATCGCCTCGGCGATCACCTCGTCGCCCTGCTCCATCGGCTGGTGCGCGTCCGCGCCGTACGTCGACTCGACGACCACGACGTCGGCGTCGGCCGGGTGTGCCGGGGGTCGCAGCAGCGGGTGCCCGGGACGACCGAGGTCACCGCTGAACAGCAGTCGTCGGCCGTCGACCTCCAGCTCCGCGAACGCCGAGCCGAGGATGTGCCCGGCCGAGCGCAGCCGTACCCGCGCCCCGCCCGGCAGGTCGGCGACCGCGTCGTGGTCGACCGGGCTCAGCAGGGAGATCGCCTTCTCCGCGTCGGCGGAGTCGAACAGGGGCAGGGCCGGCCGGTGCTTGGAGTACCCGTAGACGTTGGCGTGCTCGGCGTCCTCCTCCGCCAGGTGCGCGGCGTCGCGGAGCACGATCGCGGCGAGCTGAGCGGTCTCCGGGGTGCACACCGCGGACCCGTTGAACCCATTGCGCACCAGCACCGGCAGGTAGCCGCAGTGGTCGAGGTGGGCGTGGGTGAGCACGACGGCGTCGGTCTTGGCCGGGTCGACCATCAACGGCTCCCAGTTCCGGCGGCGCCAGACCCGCTCGCCCTGGAACAGACCGCAGTCGACCATGACGCGGTTTCCGTCGTTCTCGATCAGGAACTTGCTGCCCGTGACGGTGCGGGCGGCTCCGAGGAAGGTGAGTGACGATCGGGCGCTGGTCATGGCGCACCTCCTGACCCCATGACACTCCCCTGTCCGGGACGTGCAGAAGGGCCCAAGGTCACCCCGGGCATTCCGGACGGGCCGGGAGGGGGTGGACGGCGGTCAGCGCAGCCAGAACATCGGGTTCACCGGGTAGCCGTTGCGGAACACCATGAAGTGCAGGTGGCAGCCGGTGGAGTAGCCGGTGCTTCCGACGTACCCGATGACGTCGCCCTTGCGCACGCGCTGGCCGACGTAGGCGGAGTAGCGGCTCAGGTGGTTGTACGTCGTGGTGACCGAGACCCCGCGCATGTAGCCGTGGGCGATGATCACCCGGTTGCCGTAGCCGACGTTGTAGTAGCGCCCGATCACCCGGCCCGAGGCGGCAGCCCGGATCGGCCGCCCGCAGCGGGCGCCGAAGTCGGTGCCGTCGTGCAGCCGCCAGGCGCGGTAGATGGGGTGCAGCCGCATGCCGAACGGTGAGGTGATGTAGCTGTCGATCGGCATCATCATCGGCGCTCGGCGTGACAGCGACGCCTTCTTCGCGCGCTCGATCGCCCGCTTGGACCGCTTGCGACGCAGGTCGGCCTCGCGCTTGCGGATCAGCCGGCTGATCTTGTCGCGCTCCTCGCGCAGCTGCTGGAGCCGGCGCTGGTCGGCGCGCTTGGTGCGCAACGCCTGCTGGCGGGCCCGGGTGCGCTCGTCGAGCGCCTCGGCGACCCGGTCCGCGGCCTGTTGCGCGCGAGCCTCAGCCGCGCGCCGTGCCGCGAGCGTCTCGGCGGCGGCCTGCCGGCGCACGGCGACCTCCTTCACCGCCTCCGCGACCCGCTCCTTCTGCAGCTCCAGCAGCAGGCGGGACGCCTCGAGCCGGCGCAGCGTCGCGGCCTCCTTGTCGAGGAGGTTCTGCACGACGTTGAGCTGCGTGGTGAGCTCCTGCGGGTCCCGCGAGGTGAGCACGAGGGTCAGGCCCATCAGGCTGGGCGCCCCGGCCTGGTAGGTCTGCGCGGCGATGTGGCGCAGCACCTGCTCCTGCGCCTCGTGGCTGCGCCGGCCCCGGGCGAGGGCGGACCTGGCGCGTCCGAGCCGGGCGTTGGCCACGTCGAGCTCGGACTGCATCTGCGCGTCGACCACCGCCGCCGCGGCCGCCTCGGCCTGGCGCTCGTCGAGCGCGGACTCCGCCGCCTCGAGCTTCTCCTGTGCCCGGGCCACCTTGGCGGTGGCACGCACCAGGGCCCGGCTGGAGTGGCGGAGCTCCTTGCGGGCCTGGTCGATCTCGCGGTGCACGCGCTTGCTGCGGTCGCCGAGCTCGTTGGCGGGTGCGGTCGGCGCGCCCACGAGGCTCAGCGTGGCGGCCAGCGCGACCAGCACCGCGACGAGGCTTCGTCGAGGGGTCCGGGTGAGCGCGCGGGTTCCGTGCACCTGTCTGCCTCTGCTCCAAGTCGGTCGTGGGTCGCGACGACCGTACGGCAGCGGAGGACCCGATCGTGGGAGCCGCGCGGGCAACCGCTCAGCCGGGTGGGGCCATCTCGCACCGGACGCCGAGCAGGCGCACGGCCCGCGCAACGTCGAGGCGGTTGACCAGCGCCGCCGCAGCCTCCTCGATCGGACCGGTCTCGGTGGTCGGCTGCTCCAGCGTCACGCTGCGGGTGTGGGTCTCGAACGGCGCGTAGCGCACCTTCAGGGTGACCCGTACGACGGGCCGCTGCTCGCGCTGCACGTCCTGCGCGACGTGCCGGGCCAGCCGTCGTACCTCCGCCTGGACCGCCCCGGGGTCGGTGAGGTCGGTCTGGAAGGTGGTCTCCCGGCTGTGCGAGCGGGCCACCCAGGGCGTGCTCGTGACCGGGGAGGTGTCCACACCGCGCCCGAGCCGGCGGTACCACGGCCCCATCGTCGGTCCGAGCTCCGCGGCGAGCCGGTGCGCGTCGGCGGCGGCGAGCTGCCCGACCGTCTCGATCCCCAACGTGGCAAGGCGTTTCGCGGTCTTCTTGCCGATCCCCCACAGCGCGTCCGGCGGCCGGTCGGCCATCTGCTCGAACCAGTTGTCCTCGGTCAGCCGGAACATCCCGCGGGGCTTGCCGAACTCCGTGGCGATCTTCGCCCGGAGCTTGTTGTCGCCGATGCCGACCGAGCAGTGCAGCCCGGTCGCGTCCAGCACCGCGGCCCGCACGTGCCGGGCGAACGCCTCGGGATCGTCGGTCTCGATGCCCAGGAACGCCTCGTCCCAACCCAGCACTTCGACCACCGCGTCCTGGGCCCGCAGCGTGGCCATCACCTTCTCCGACGCGGCGTCGTAGGCGTCGGCGTCGACGGGCAGGAAGACCGCATCCGGGCAGCGCCGCAGCGCCACGCGCAGCGGCAGGCCGGAGTGCACGCCGAGCTCGCGCGCCTCGTACGACGCCGTCGACACCACCCCGCGCTCGGTGGGATCACCGCGGCCGCCCACCACGACCGGCCGGCCGGCGAGCTCGGGATGCCGCAGCACCTCGACCGCGGCGATGAACTGGTCGAGGTCGACGTGCAGCACCCACGAGCGCCTCATCGGGCCATTGTCACCTGACGAACGTGTGAGCCACCGGGCCGCGGCCCCTGCCGAGGCGCCAGCCGGCGGAGGTGCGCAGGGCGCGGGCGACGAAGGCCTGCGCCAGGACGGCCGCGTGCAGGAGCGGGAGGCCCCGGCCGAGCTCCACGGCGAGCGCGGCGGAGTACGTGCAGCCGGTGCCGTGGTCGTTGTGGGTGGGCACGGTCTCGTGCTCGAGCAGGTGCGTGCGACCGTCGTGGTCGACGACGACGTCGCAGCAGGTGTTCGCACCCGGGTCCCCTCCGGTGAGTACGACGGCCGGCCCCATCGCGTGCAGGGCCAGCGCGATGTCGCGGACCGGGTCGCCCAGGCTCGCTCCGACCAGCCGGGCCGCCTCGTCGAGGTTGGGGGTGACGACTGTCGCGCGGGGCAGCACGTGCTCGCGGTAGGCACGCACCACGTCCTCGCCGCCGAGCTCGGCACCGCTGGTCGCGACGAGCACCGGGTCCACCACCAGCGGCAGGTGCTCGGGGAGCCGGCCGAGGAGCCGGGCGATCTCGGGCGTGCCGAGCATCCCGGTCTTCACCGCGGCCACGGGCAGGTCCTCGAGCACCGCGTCGACTTGCGCCTGCACGTCGGCGGCCGTGAGCTGCACGACGCCGTGCACACCGGTGGTGTCCTGTGCGGTGACCGCGGTGACCGCACAGGCTCCGTGGGCGCCGAGGGCCGCGAACGTGGTCAGGTCGGCGGCCACCCCGGCCGCGCCGCCGGAGTCGGTGCCGGCAATCGTGAGGGCGACCAGCGGGCCGCTCATCTCAGCCGCTCCCGGATCCTGCGGAGCACCGCGGCCGGGTCGTCGGCACGCATCACGGTGCCCATGACCGCGACCCCATGGGCCCCCGCGGCCAGCATCGCCCCCGCGTTGCCGGCGTCCACGCCACCGAGGGCGAACACCGGGACCTTGCCGGCGAGCGTGACGGCACGGCGGACCCCCGCGGTGCCGACCGGCGGGCCGTAGCCGGGCTTGGACACCGTGGTCGCGACCGGCGAGATCGACAGGTAGGTCGCGCCTCCTCCGACCGCGCGACGGACCTCCTCGTCGTTGTGGCAGGACCGGCCGTGGAACGGCGCCGACCGGGCGTCGACACCGCTCTGGGTGGCCGACAGGTGGATCCCCGCGGCCGGTGGGCTCCAGGTGTGCGCGGCGATCACCATCACCCCGGTCTCGGCGATCCGGGCCATCAGGTCGTGCCGCTCGTCGCGGCCGAGGTCGAGCTCACGCACCACGACGGCACCGAGCCCCGCGTCGACGCAGCGAGCGACGGCCTCGACGAGGTCCCGCCCCGCGGGCAGCTGGGTCCGGTCGGTGAGCAGCAGCAGCCGAGGCAACCTCATCGGCCCACCCGCCCGGCCATCGGGCTGGAGGCCCGTGCGGTGCTCCGCCGCGGGATCCGGCCGGCCCCGTGGGCGAGCCACCCCGCCTCCACGGCGAGCCGCATCGCGGTCGCCATCGCGACCGGGTCCTCCGCGCGGGTGATCGCGGTCGCCGCGAGCACGGCGTCGCAGCCGAGCTCCATGGCCCGGGCCGCGTCACCGGCGGTGCCGATCCCGGCATCGAGGACGACCGGCACCGCGACCGCGGCGCGCACCGCCTCGATCGCGTGCGGGTCGTCGATGCCGCGGCCCGACCCGATCGGGGAGCCGAGCGGCATCACCGCGGCACAGCCGACGTCGACCAGACGCTGGGCCACCACCGGGTCCGCGGTGGTGTACGGCAGCACCGTGAACCCTTGCTGCACAAGGGTTTCCGCGGCCTCGACCAGCTCCACGACGTCGGGCATCAGGGTCGTCTCGTCGCCGATCACCTCGAGCTTCACCCAGTCGGTCTGCAACGCCTCGCGGGCCAGCTGCGCGGTGAGCACCGCCTCTCGCGCGCTCAGGCAGCCCGCGGTGTTGGGCAGGATCCGCACCCCCTTGGCGCGCAGTGCGTCGAGCAGGCCGCCCGGCCCGGTGTCGGACGTGCGGCGCATGGAGACGGTGACCAGGCCGGGGCGGGCCGCGTCCACGACCTCTTCGACCGTCGCCACGCTGGCGAGTCCGCCGGTGCCGATCCAGAGCCGACTCGTCAGCTCTTCGCCTGCCACCTGCACGGCGCTCACCCGCCCTGCTGTGCGCTGACGACCTCGACCTCGTCGCGCTCGGCGAGCCGGGTCCGCGACCACGCCGTCGCGGGGACCACGACCCCGTTGACGGCCACGGCGAGCCCGCCGACTCGTGGCACGAGCTCGGCGACGGTGGCCTCGTCGGTCACCGTGCGCTGCTCGCCGTTGAAGGTGATGTCCATCAGCTGGCTCCTTGTCGTGCTGGGGTGAACCGGTCCGGGGTGAACGGTCGAGCGACCTCCGGCACGGGTGCGTCCTCGACGTGCGCCCGAACCACCTGCGCGGTCAGCGGCGCAAGCAGCACGCCGCCGCGGTAGTGACCGACGGCGAGCACCTGCCGCGGTCGGCCCGTGCCTCCGCCTCCGCCGGAGCCGAGGTCGGCGCCGGGATCGAGCCCGAGCAGCGGGCCGTTGTCCGGGCTGCCCGGCCGGTGCCGGGCGGTGACCTCGAGCAGCTCCGCGGTGTCGAGGCCGGGGACCAGCGCCCGTGCCGCGGCCAGCAGCCGGCTGACTGCTCCGACCGTCGCGACCGGCGGCCCCTCGTGCTGCTCCTCGGTGGCGCCGACCACGACCTCGCCGTCGGCGCGGGGTACGACGTAGACCGGCTCGCCGTGCACGCGGGCCCGGACCACCCGTGCGGGGGCGTCGCCGCCGCGCAGCCGGATCGTCTCGCCCTGCACAGGCCGCACCCACGGCCCGTGCTCGCGGGCCCGCACCCCGGTCGCCCAGACCACGGCGTCACAGCCGAACGTCGAGCCGTCCCGGAGTCGAACCCCGTCGTCCACGACGGCTTCCACGTCGACGCGCACGACCCGGTTGCCGAGCACCCGGAGCAACGCCGCGGCGACCCGGCGCGGGTCTACGTTGTGGTCCTCGGGCAGCAGCGCTCCACCGGCGACACGGCCGAGGGTCGGCTCGCGCCGGCGCAGCTCGCGGCCGGTCAGCTCCTCGACCAGCACACCGTGGGCGCGCAGGAGCCCCAGCGGCCGCTCCACGTCGGCCAGGTCGTCGCGGTCGACACCGGCGAGCACGGTGCCCGTGGTCCTGAGGTCGACGTCGACGCCGGCGCGTGCGGAGAGGGAGGCTGCGTACGACGGCCACATCCTCGCCGACTCGATCCCCAGCCGGAGCAGGGAAACCTCCCCGAACCACGCCTCCCCACCGGGGGCCAGCATCCCGGCCGCGGCGTGGGTGGCTCCCTGGCCCGGCGAGGGGTCGAAGACGTGCACGTCGTGACCGGCACGGACCAGCTCGTCGGCGCAGGCGAGGCCGATGATCCCGGCCCCGGCGACAGCGACCTTCATGACCCGGCGACGGCGGCGACCAGCTCCTTCGCGGCGAGCGGCGGATCAGCGGACCGGCAGAGCGCGGCGGCGACGGCGACGCCGTGCACCCCGGCGGCCATCACCTCGGGCACCCGCTGCGCTGTGATCCCGGAGATCGCGATCGCCGGCAGCACCGCAGCGGTCTCCTGCAGCGTGTCCAGGCCGATCGGGTCGGGCAGGCCGGCCTTGGTGGTCGACGGGTACACCGGCCCGACCCCGGCGTAGTCCGCTCCGGCCGCCTTCGCTGCGCGGGCGTGCTCGGCGTCGCGGCAGGTCGCACCGATCAGGAAGCCCTGCGGGGCAAGGCGTCTGGCGTCCGCGACGGGCAGGTCGTCGAGCCCCAGGTGGACGCCGTGGGCGCTTGCGGCCAGGGCGATGTCGATCCGGTCGTTCACGATCACCGTGGCCGCCGTACCGCTGAGGCGGTGGAGGACGGCGCGGCCGAACGCCAGGAGCTCGCGGTCGCCGAGCCCCTTGGCGCGGACCTGGACCGCGTCGACGCCCGCCTCGACCAGCGAGGCCAGCAGGTCGAGCGCCGCCTCGTCGTGGGCGGGGAGGTCGGTGATGCAGTGGATGCGTGGTAGCACGTCGCCTCACTTCCTTCGCCGGCATTACCCGGATCAGGTTCGACGGTCGGAGCGGCTACAGCTCCATCTCAGCCCGATGCCTCGGGCTCCCGTGTGGATGTGGCGACGATAGCAGCGGTCGGCGGCGCGGTCACGCCTCCGCCGGGCCCCTACGGCTCGAGGCACTCCGGGATCGAGTCGGAGGGGCCGAGCGGGGTCTCGGTGGTGCCGGCCGGGTCGTAGATCTTGACCCAGTCGACCCGAGGGAACTGCCTCAGCGTCGGCATGATCTCACCGGCGACGGTGACCGTGGACCCGCCGCTGCTGCAACGGCCGGTCAGCTGCACGCGGGCGACCATGTCGTCGATGTCGAGGTTCGTGAACCCGGTCGACCGCGACCGGAGCAGCCGCAGCCCGTCGGCCCGCTCACGCGGCAACGGTCCGGCGTAGAGCCGGTCCAGCACCGCGGTCGCCTGGGCGACCTTGCGGACCGGACGCATCCGCGGCACGAAGAACGGCTCGGTGTTGGCGAGGTAGCGGTCCTCGTCGAAGAAGAACACCTTGCGGTCCACGGTCGGGAAGGCGGCCCGGATGTCGAGCACGACCCGGTCGGGGTTGCGCAGGGTGGAGACCTCGAAGTCGGTCTTCTTGGCCAGGCCGATGCCGTAGGTGGTCACCGCCTCGAAGTCGCCGGAGCGCACCGCGGTGATGACGTTGGGCAGCGGGAACGCGCGGCGGGCGGTGACCGTCTGGCCGTCGGCGTCGTGGGCGGTGGCCTGGTCGAAGCGGACCCGCAGGATCGCCCGTCCGGCGATCCGCACCGGCAGCCCCGACCCGTCGCCGAGCAGCTGGTCGACGTACCTGACCTGGCGGGTGGCGGGCATCCCACCGTCGAAGACGAACACGATCCGGTCGAAGCCGGGGTGGTGCGCGGCCCGGATCTTGACCAGGGTCGGCACGGTGGCGGCGCTCGAGGTGGCCGTGGCGCCGGCGGTCGCCAGCACGGGTACGACGAGCAGCACGCTGATCAGCAGGGAGAGAAGGCGCGAGATACGCATGACACACCCCCGGATGTAGAGAGCCCTCTGCCCGCAAGGTATCCGCCCTTGCGGGCACCGGATAAGTGCCGGAGGTCCCGGAGCGCCTGGCCCCTCTGCGCGGTCAGACCGACGACGGCACGAGGATCCCGCGACCGCGCAGCCTGCCGGCGTCGAGGTCGTCCATCGCGTCGTTGACCGCCTCGAGCGGGTAGGTGTGGGTGAGCATCTCGACCCGGCCGTCGGCGGCGAGCGCCATCAGCTCGACCAGCTCGTTGTAGCTGCCGACCAGGTTGCCGACCACGTTGCGCTCGGTGGAGATCACGTCAATGGTCGGGACGTCGACGGTGCCGCCGTACCCGATCACGAAGTCGCTGCCGGCCCGCCGCGTCATCGCCCAGCTGTCGTGCTCGGCGCCCTGCTCGCCGACGAAGTCGAGCACCACCTCGGCGCCCTTGCCGTCGGTCAGCTCCAGCACGCGCTCGACGTGGGAGCCGTCGACCAGGACCGTCTCCGTGGCGCCCCACTCGCGGGTGAGCGCGAGGGCCTCCTCGTTGCGGTCGAGCACGACGATCCGCGTCGCGCTCATCGCCCGCAGGCACTGGATACCGATGTGACCGAGACCGCCGGCGCCCATCACCACGCAGGTGCTGCCGGGGTGCAGCAGGGGCACCGCCTTCTTCACCGCGTGGTAGGCGGTGAGTCCGGCGTCGGCCAGGGCGGCCACCGAGGCCGGCTCGACGCCCGCGGGCAGCTTGACCACCGCGCGCGCCGAGGTCCTGATCAGCTCGGCCATCCCGCCGTCGGTGTCGATGCCCGGGAACGCGCTGGCCTCGCAGTGCACGTCGTCGCCGGCCCGGCAGGCACGGCAGAAGCCGCAGGTGGCGAGCGGGTGCAGGATCACCGGGTCGCCGACCTGCAGGTGCGTCACGGCCGCGCCCACCTCGTGCACCCAGCCGGCGTTCTCGTGGCCCAGCGTGTAGGGCAGGGCGACGTTGCTCTTCTCCGCCCACTGGCCCTCGACGATGTGCAGGTCGGTGCGGCACAGGCCGGCCCCGCCGATCCTCACCACCACGTCGAACGGCCCGTCGGCCCTCGGCTCGGGGACGTCCTCCACGACCGGGCGGGAGTGGTACTCGTGCAGTCGAACCGCCTTCATCTGCGCCTCCAGGGAGTGATCAGACACCGGGTGGCCACCTGTCCGGCACTCTACTCACCTGACCCTGTCGGGGCATGGACAACGCAATGCGCCCACGAGCAGACTCGAGATCGAACCCGTTCGGCTGCCGGATGCAGATCCCACGATCGGAGGAACCATGGCGACCCGGACCCCCGAAGAGGTCTTCGCCCACCACGGCCAGGCGCTCGGCGCCGAGGACCTCGAGGACATCCTCGCCGACTACAGCGACGACGCGCTGCTGGTGGTGAACAAGCAGGTCTACCGCGGCAAGGACGGCGCCCGGCAGGTGTTCACGCAGCTGCTGGCCGACGTACCCCAGGCCCAGTGGGAGCTGGAGACCGTCTTCGCCGACGACGTGCTCTACCTGGAGTGGAAGGCCACCGGCGGCGGCCACCGGGTCGACAACGGCATCGACACCTTCGTGTTCCGCGACGGCATGATCGCCGTCCAGACGGTCGTCTACTCCGTCCAGCAGGCCTGACCGCTACGCCTGCCCGGCCGGGCGAGCCGGAGGACGGGCCGCGACGGGTCAGGCGACGAAGATGCAGAACAGGTGCCCGGCCGGGTCGGCGTACACCCGCAGCGGCTCCTCGGCGTCGTCGGAGCGGTCGAACCGCAGCCGCGCCCCGAGCGCGAGCGCCCGCTCGTGCTGCGCGTCGAGCTCGGCCACCGACGGCACGGTGAGATCCAGGTGCAGCTGCTGCGGCACGCCGGGGTCCGGCCACGTCGTCTCCGGCAGCTCGTCGACCTGCTGGAAGGCCAGCCTGTTGGCGCCACCGGCGTCACGGAGCACGAGCCAGTCCTCACCGGGCTCGGGCTCCTCGTCGCCGGGTCGATACCGGTAGCCCAGCAGCTGCCGGTAGAACTCCGCCAGCCCGCGGACGTCGGTGGTGTCGAGCACGACCTGTCGCAGCTCGGGGTACTGCTCAGCCATGGGTCACCTCCGTGGCTCAGCATGCCCGGTCTCAGGCGAGCAGCGCGAGGTCCTGGCGCAGCACGCGGTCCATGGAGTACTCCGCCAGCGCGGCGATCGTCATCGACGGGTTCGTGGCGGCACACGAGCCGGTGATCCGGGCCCCGTCCATCACGTAGAGGCCGCGCTGGCCGTGCACCCGTCCGGCGTCGTCGCACACGCTGCCGAACGGCATGCCGCCGACGGCGTGGAAGGTCGTGTTGTCGAACAGGTTGCCGTCGGTGTTGAGGTGGAACGGGGTGTCGCTGGTCAGCCGCTCCACCGCCGCGTCCAGCACCGGCTTGGTGTCGGCCTCCTTCGACCGGTCCCACACCGGGACGGCGTCGTCGCGGACCGGGTCGTAGGCCCAGTGCCCGGTCTCGGTGGTGACCATGAAGCCGGCCACGGTGTACGTCGCAACGTCCGCCGGCAGCGGGAGCGGACCGGTGGTCATGGTCAGCGCACGAGCCGGGTCGGACCAGTCGCGCGCGCCCATCGCCACCGGCCCGGCCTGGTAGGCACCGGGACTGTCCTGCGCCGTGGTCGCCAGGTAGATCCGCTCCCCGTTGGTGCCCCAGCCGGTGCCGACGCCGTCGGGCAGGTCCGGGACGAGGCCCTTCTCCTTGGCCTTGACCATCAGCCGCGTGGTGCCCGGGGAGCCCGCCCCGAGGAAGAGGGCCGGCGTGGTGATCTGCTTGCGCTCGAGCACCTGGCCGCCGGTCGAGATCCGCTCGCAGTGCACCACCCACTCGCCGCGGGCGTCGCGCGCGATGTCGGTGACCCGGTGCAGCGGCGCGACCTCGACGTTGCCGGTGGCCTCGGCCTGGGCCAGGTAGGTGACGTCCACCGACCAGCGACCGCCGTTGTTGCAGCCGAAGGTCATGTCACCGGTGATGTACGACGGGGGCAGCTCGCCGCGCAGCTCGCGTCGTACGACGTCCCAGTCGGTCGGGGAGCCGATCCGGAACGTGTCGAAGCCGGCCTCTCGGCCACGCTGCTCGAAGATCCGCGGCGCCTTGTAGCGGGGGTCGGCGAGGATGTCGTCGGGGATCGGTGTCGCGTGCAGGTCGCGGGCCACCCTGCGGTAGTGGTCGCGGTCGAGGAGCTCGTAGTCGATCGAGCTCGACACCGTGATCGCGAACGCCTCGCCCATCGGCTGCAGGGTCATCCCGTGGTAGGGGATCGAGCCGCCACCGACGGCCGCCGCGCACATCACGTCGACCCCGACGCCGCGGACCCGCTCGATCAGCCCGGTGTAGGGCACGAACGCCGACGGGCTGGTCGGGGGCACTGGCATCGTCGGCACCGGCGAGAGCCACGACGTGCGATGGTCGTTGTTCGCCAGGGTCGGGAACGTGTCCGAGCCGGGCCCGGTCGGCCAGCGCCTGCCCCGCTCGAGCACCAGCGTCCTGACTCCGGCCAGGCCGAGGCGCCTCGCGGCCACCCCGCCACCGAAGCCGGAGCCGATCACCACGGCCGGTCTGCGCTCCTCGGTCACCGGCACGGGGAGGATGCTCGCGCGTGCCGGGGCGGCCACGCTCGCCGCCGCGACACCTGCCGCAGCCCCCAGAAAGCTTCGTCGCGACAGTTCAGCCAACTCGCCGACCTCCTGCTCGTCGCCGGGGCCCGATCCCCGACGAGGAAACTAGATCAGGTTCTAGCGTCGTGCTGCCACACCGGACCACGATCCGGACCCCGCCCCGGTGGTTGAGGAGGCGAGCCGCTGGGCGAGCCGTCTCGAAACCATCGCGCCCGACGCGGGACCGTCGAACATGCAGCTAGAGGTCCCGGAGCGGCCTGCTACGCCTGCGGAGGCCCTTCCGCCGGGCTGGCTGCATGTTGGACGGGCGCTCTCCCGCCCTCGGTCACAGCACGTGACGCAGGTAGCGCATCGGCTCGGCGAGGAACGCCTTCCAGTGTGCGACGAGCTCGAGATCGTCGTACGACGTCGACCGGATGCCCCACGGACCGGTCTCCAGGATCGTCGCGCCGGGCAGGGCGGCCAGCAGCGGCGAGTGCGTCGCGCACAGGACCTGGGCGCCGCCCTCGGCCAGCTCGTGCAGTGTCGCGACGAGTGCGATCTGCGCGGAGAACGACAACGCCGCCTCGGGCTCGTCGAGACAGTAGAGGCCCGGCGAGTCGAATCGGGTGCGCAGGATCTCCAGGAAGGACTCGCCGTGGCTGAGCTCGTGGAACTTCGGGTCGAAGCGGCCGGAGTGCTCTTCGAGGTAGGAGTAGAAGCCGTGCATGGTCTCCGCGCGCAGGAAGAACCCCCAGCGCGGTGCCCCCGCGGCGCGTTCGAGGACGACCCACTTCCACAGGTCGGACTCGGTGGGCCGGGTGGAGTGGCGAGAGTGCGTCGAGCCGCCCTCGGGCGAAAGCCCGAAGGCCATCGCCACCGCCTCGACGATCGTGGACTTGCCGGTGCCGTTCTCACCGACCAGGAGCGTGACGCCGGGGGCGAGGTCGAGGCCCTCGTCGAGCAGCTGGGCGACCGCGGGGATCGTCGCAGGCCAGCGGTCGCGCTCGGCGTACTCCCCCGCCACCACACGGCGCACCGGCCTCCGGTCGTGCGCCCAGTCCTCCATGCCCGGAAGCCTAGAGCCCGGCTGTGTCCCGCGCCGGTCACGGCTAGGGTCGGCACCGTGGACAGCACCGGCGGGGCGGACCGATGAGCGAGGTGGACACCAACACCGTGCTCGGCAAGGTGGTCACGGTGCTGCACGCCTTCACCGCCGACGACCACGGCGTCAGCCTCGCCGAGCTCGGTCGCCGCACCGGGCTGCCGAAGGGCACGCTGCACCGCGTGGTCAACGACCTCGTGGCGGTGCGGCTGCTGGACCGCAGCGACTCCGGCTACCGGCTCGGCGGACAGCTGTTCGAGCTCGGCATGCGCGCGTCGGTGGAGCGGCAGCTGCTCGAGGTGGCCACCCCGTTCATGGAGGACCTCTACGAGCGGACCCACGAGACCGTGCACCTCGGCGTGCTCGAGGGACGCGAGGTGGTGTACGTCGCCAAGATCGGCGGCCACCGACAGGCCTCGACCCCGTCGCGGATCGGGGGCCGGATGCCCTTGCACTGCACGGCGATCGGCAAGGCCCTGCTCGCGTACTCGCCTCCCGCCCTGCTCGCCGACGTCGTGGCCGGCGGGCTCGACCGGCGCACGCCACGGACGATCACCGCACCCGGCCGGCTGCGCCAGCAGCTCGAGCGGGTGGTCGAGACCGGCACCGCGTTCGAGTACGAGGAGTCCGCGATCGGCATCGTCTGCGCCGCGGCGCCCGTGCTGGACGCTCAGGACCGGCCGGTGGCCGCGATCAGCGTCACCGGGCCGGTGACCAGGTTCCACCCGGAACGGCACGCCGCCTCGGTGCGCGCAGCGGCCGGGGGGATCGCCGCGACCCTGGCGCGCCGCGACGCGATGACGCGGGACGCGGGACCCTGACCGACTAGGCCTGCTTGTCCTCGTACGGCTCCGAGGGGTAGCCGGTGTCGAAGTGCATGTAGTCGGGCACCTTGATGTTCTGCCAGATCCAGCCTTCTTCCCGGAAGACCCGCCAGACGAGGCCGCCCTCGAGGATCTTGCCCTTGCCCGGGGTGCGCGCCTTGTGCTTGCCGCTGGGGGTCCAGCAGTCGCAACGCAGGTCGACCCACGGGTTCTCCAGCGGGTTGATGTCGATCGCGCGGCCGTTGGCGTGCGGGGACTTGTCCACCGGCGCGTTGATCTGGTCGGGACGCCGGCAGTTGAAGGCGGAGGTGTTGTCGGCCCCGAGACTGGCCTTGACGTCGCCACCGAACTCCTCGACCGGGCGCATCTGCCGGATCGGGAAGCCCTCGTCGTAGAGCCGGGTGAAGATCCGCACGATCGACTCGGCGATGTCCTCGTTGACCACGAGCACCCCGCGCTTCACACCGCCGGACCACGTGTGGTGGTTGATCTCGACCCGGCGCAGCTGGTCGCGCCCGGCGGGGCACTCCGGACGCCACACGCCGGTCTGCACGATCTTGTCCCACTGGCGGTCCGGGATCTCGCGGATCCTGCCGTCCGCGCTCTCGGGGAGCGGCTCCTCCGTGGGGGTGGGCGTGGGCGTCTCCGACGGCGACTCCGACGGCGTGGGTGTCGGGGTCGGGGTGGCGGTCTCCGACTGCGTGGGCGTCGAGGTGGCGGTGGGCTCGCCGGGGTCGGTCGTGCACCCCGCGGCGAGGAGTACGACGGGCGCGGCGATCGTCACGGCAGCCGAACCGATGTGCTTTCTCAAGCCTGAACCACCCTGTGCTCGTCGTCGAACCGGTACTCGTAGTTGCTCAGCAGGTGACCGTCGGCGGTGGCGTGCTCGCCGGTGCGGGTCCAGCCGCGCCGCTCGTAGAACTCCCCCGCCCCCTCGCGGCCGGCGGCCGTCACGAGCACGACCCGGTCGCACCCGCAGCCCTCGAGCGCCTGCTCGAACCACTCCACGAGCCGCGTGCCGATCCCCTTGCCCTGGGCGTGCGCGGTGACCGCGACATGGGTCAGCACGGCCGGCGACGTGACGTCGACGGTCCTGCCCGAGCGTGCTGCCCGTCGTACCAGCAGCTTCTCGAGGTAGCGCGCGGCACGGGTCCGGACGAACGTCGCGAGCAGCCGCGGACGGACGGCGAGCAGAGCCGCCCCGCGGAGGGCCAGGCCGCGGCCGTGCCGGCGCACGACGTGCTCGCGGTGGGCGGCGGGGTCGGTCACGCCGACAAGGTAGCCGACGGGCCGGCCGGCCTCCTCTGCCACCACCGCCACGCCGCTGTCGCCGGTCAGGAACGCCCGGTAGTACTCGTGCAGGAACCGGGGGCCGAGGCGGGCGAAGAACCCGCGCGGGAAGTGCTGGAGGTGCTCACCCACCACGAAGGAGAGGTCCTCCTCGCGCATCGACCGAAGGACGGTGGGACCCGGCTGGCCCGCCGCCGGCCGAGGCGGCTGGACGCGCCGCCGCTGTGCGGGCAGCTGAAGGGCACGCTCGCTCGAGATGTCGCGCATGCGTCGTAGGCGGTGGGCTGTCCCGAGAGGTCACTCCCCCGTGCCGCTGCCACGGTTCGGGCCCACCGCCGACTCCGTTCCGAGACACGGATCAACCGCGGCCACGGCGCCAGGCACTCTACACAAACCGGGCTGCGGTCACGCCCGCTCGGCCTCCAGGGCGTCGGTCAACAGGGCCACCAGCGCTTCGAGCTGCACGTCGGCCGAGGACGACATCTCCTCGTCGGAGCCGTCGAGCGCCCGCGCGGCGAGACCGGCCTTGCTGTCGATCAGCTCGGCGATCTTGGAGTCGATGGTCTGCGCGGCGATGATCCGCCAGGCGGTGACCGGCTCCTCCTGACCGATCCGGTGGATCCGGTCGATCGCCTGGGTCTGCTCCGCGTCGGTCCACGACAGCTCGGCGAGCACCATGTTGGAGGCGACCTGGAGGTTCAGCCCCACGCCTGCTGCGGTCAGCGAGCAGACGGCGACGGCGACGTCGGGGTCGTTGGTGAACGCGTCGACGTTCTTCTGCCGCGTCTTCGAAGTCTGGTCGCCGCGGATCGAGGTGTACCCGATGCCCCGCTGGGCGAAGGTCTGCTCCGCGGCGTCCATGACGTCGACGTGCTTGGCGAAGAACACCACCTTGCCGACGTTGCGGGCCAGCTGCGCCGCGTAGTCGGCGGCGAGCCCGGCCTTGGCCTGTCCGATGCGCCGCATCATGCTGAAGACGTTCTCGCCGGTCTCCGCGGCAGCGGTGTCCTCCCGCTCCCAGCCGGCGACCCGGCGGACCAGCTCGTGGTCGATGCCGTCGACGACGGCGCCGGAGGTCCTGCGCTCCAACGCGCTGTGGTAGCGCTCCACCATGCGGCGGGCGAGCTCGCGCTCGGCGGCGCGGATCGACCGGCCCATGTCGTCGTCGAGCTCGACCGGGAGGTCGGCGACACGACGGGCCGGGATGTCGGCGGCCACGTCGACCTTGCGGCGGCGGACGATGCCCATGTCCACCACGGCCCGGCGCGCGGCGGCGTAGAAGCCGGGGTCCCCCGGCACCAGACCGGTCTCCTCCAGGGCCTCCATCAGCTCGCCGAGCGGGCGCTTGTCGTCGATCCAGCCGAGGAACTGCCAGATCGCCCGGAAGTCCTCGATGTCGTTGATGAGCGGGGTTCCGGTGAGCGCCATCAGCAGCGGGCGGGCGATCCAGGACCGGATCCGCTCGGAGATCTCGAGCACGTGCTGGGAGCGCTGGGAGGACTTGTTCTTGATGAAGTGCGCCTCGTCGACGACCATCCCGCGGAACCGCAGGTCGCCCATCCAGCCGACGTGGCGGTCGAGGATCTCGTAGTTCACGATCACGATGTCGGCGAAGCCGTCGATGTTCTCGCCGTCACCATGGACGACCGTGGCCGGGTGCCGCGGGGTCCACCGCTCGGCCTCGCGCGCCCAGTTGGTCTTCACGACGTTGGGGACGACCACCAGCAGCGGGTAGGCGTCGGCGGCCTGGGCGGCCAGCAGGGCCTGCGCGGTCTTGCCGAGACCCGGCTCGTCGGCGAGCAGGAACGTGCGGTGTCCCTCGGCGGCGGCGGTGACCACCTGCGCCTGGTGCGGCATGAGCTCCAGGCCCGGGGGGACCCGGACCGGCGCCGGCTCGGGCAGCGGCATGCACGAGGTGGTGCCGTTCCCGGCGTACTCGAAGGAGGTGAACAGCGGACCGAGGAGCTCCCAGCCGGCGAGCCTTCGGGGGACGACCTTGGTCTGGCGGGCAGCCTCGAAGTCCGGCGCCAGGAACGGGTTGGCGAGCTGGCGGGCGACGACCGACTGCGGGACCACCCGCCGTTTCGCGGGGGTGTCGGTGTCGACGGTGGCCCGGCGCGGCTCCGGCGTCGGCTCCAGGCCGGCGGCCTCGAGCATCTCGTTCTTGAGGATCTTCGCCGCCTCCGACACCTCGGCGTCCTCGGCCAGCAGGACCAGCAGGGAGGGGTCCCTGGCGGCGGTCTTGGCCAGGATCGTGGCGATGCCGTCGAGGCGCTTGAGCTCGGCCTCGCGGTGCGCCTCGGTGCTCGCCTCGTCGGCCTTGACCCGGGCCCGCTCCTCGCGCACCAGCAGTGCGACGACCTGGAACTTCGTGCGCACCGAGGGCATCACCGCACTGCGCTGCACGGCATTCTCCACCTCCCGCACGGCGCGGGCGAGGACGGGGATGATCCCTTCCTGGTCCCGGCGCTTGGCCGGTCGGCGGTTGCGCGCAGCGGTACGGGTGGCCGTCTGGCCTCGTCGTGCCAAGTACTCCTCCTCCGGAGCGTCCGACGTTGATCTGCACGGCGGTGGGTCTCACCGCACGTGGCCCCACCGGTCGGACGGTGGAGCGTGCCCGGCGGGCCCGCGCCCGGACCGGGGTCTGACCAGGTCCCCCGAGTCTGCGAGAGATCGACGTGTCGGGCCGGACGGCCACTACGACGGAACCTGCGGCCGTCAGCTCGACGGCCTTGCCACCAGCTCGCGCGACGGAGTCGATGCCTGGTGACGGCGACGCCGTGAGCTGGTACCTCACCCATAGTAGCGCCGACATCGCTGGCGGGCACGTCGACCGGCGACCTACGGTGGGTCGATGAGCCTCGGGTCCCTCCTCCTGCACGGTGCCCTCGCCGGCGCGGCCGGCACCGCCGCCCTCGATGCGACCACCTACGCCGACATGGCGCTGCGCGGCAGACCGGCCAGTACGACGCCGGAACAGACCGTCGAGCGCGGCGCCCGGCTGGTCGGTGTGGCGATCCCCGGCGATGCCGAGCAGCGCCGGTCCCGCACGACCGGGATCGGCGCGGTGCTGGGCGCCGCCGCCGGGACCGCCGCGGGGGTCGCGGTCGCCGCCGTGCGAGGAACGACCGGCCGGCCGCGCGGCCGGGTCGGCACCACGGCGCTCACCTTCGCTGTGGCGATGCTGGTCGGCAACGGGCCGATGACGCTGCTGGGCGTGACCGACCCGCGGACCTGGCGCCGCGTCGACTGGCTGGCCGACGTCATCCCGCACGCCGCCTACGCCGTCACCGCGGCCGCCGCGCTCGAGGCGATGGAGCCGGACGTCAACGCCTGAGCAGCGTCAGCATCTCGGGCAGGTCGAAGAACTCCGCGATCGCCACGGCGGACTTGGGCCCCAGCTCGGGGTCGGCGCCGGCCTCGAGCAGGTCGGTCACGATCTCGGCGTCCTGCCGGAACGTGGCCGCGGCCAGCGCGGTCTGTCCGCGGTCGTTGACCCGGGCGTGGTCCGCGCCGCGCTCGAGCAGCGCCCGCACCACGGCGGGGTGCTGGTGGTAGGCGGCGAGGATCAGCAGGGTGTCGCCCGCACCGTTGGTCAGGTTGACCGGGACGCCCGCGTCGACGTACTCGGCGAGGGTTGCGGCGTCACCGTCGCGGGCGAGGTCGAAGCAGGACCGGAGCAGCTCGAGCTCGTCGGGAGTCAGGTCGGGGCTCACCCGGCCACGGTAGACGGTGTCCCGGCGCCGGTCCCGAGCCGCTTGCTCATCTGCTTCTGCACGAACCGGATCGCCGGGCCGGACGCGACCCGGATCGCGAGGTCCATCAGCCGGGCGTCGGTGCCGACGTAGATGTGCAGCTTGTCCTTCTCGAGGCCGGCGACCATGATCCGGGCCGCCTTGTCCGCCGAGGTCATCGGCATCCCGCCGGTCTCCTCCGTGGCCGCGGCACCGCCTGGCTGGGCGACGCTGGAGTTCTCGGTGATCGCAGTGCGTACGGCGCCGGGGAAGATCGCCGAGACGGCGACGTTCGTGTCGAGCAGCTCGGCGTAGAGCCCCTCGGTCAGCAGCTTCACGGCGGCCTTGCTGGCGCCGTACACGGTCTGGCCGGGGAACGGGAAGAAGCCGCCCATGCTGGAGACGTTGGCCAGGTGTGCCTCCGGCCGCTCGAGCAGCCGCGGGAGGAACGCCCTGACCATGTGCAGCGTGCCGCGGAGGTTGACGTCGAGCACCCGCTCGATCGCGGCGTCGTCGAGCTCGGCCACCGGCACGAACGGCTGGATGATGCCGGCGTTGTTGACCACGCCGTCCACGGCCCCGTGCGCGGCCACCACCTCGTCGGGGAGGCGCTCGACGCCCGCCCGGTCGGTGATGTTGAGGGTGTGCGTGGAGAGCCGCTCGCCTGCAGCCGCGACCGTCGCGAGCTGCTGGAGTGCGTCGGCCTTGAGGTCGACCGCGGCCACACGAGCTCCGCGTCGCAGCAGCTCCAGGGTCAGCTCGCGGCCCATGCCGCTGCCTGCTCCGGTGACCACCCAGACCTTGCCATGGACCTTCATCCGAGCCTCCGTCTCCTCGCCGACCGGACAACACTGTCCGGTTTCAGGTTATCCCGCAGCGGAGCCGCACTTGCAACGTTCCCCACCATTTCCGCCGGCCAACTCGTGCAGAACGTTGCATCTCAGACCTGCGGGCCCCGGAGACCACGCCCGGCCCGACGCGGGTTCGGACCGACCGCCGGGCGTGGCGCTCTCAGTCGGCGACGAGCCCACCCTCGGCAGCGACGAGCTCCTCGGTCGACGGGCGCCAGCCGGGCGGACCGAAGACGTAGCCGAGCTTCTGCCGCCAGGTCGGCGCGGTGCGCACGTCGCGCACGATCGCGGCGTACTCGTGGGTCTGCAGCCGGATCAGGTTGTAGGTGCCGACCGGCTTCGTGAGGCCGTACGTCGGACGGTGCAGCTCGGGCTGGAACGACCCGAACAGCCGGTCCCACACGATCAGGATGCCGCCGTAGTTGCGGTCGAGGTACTCCGGGTCGCTGCCGTGGTGGACGCGGTGGTGCGAGGGCGTGTTGAAGACCAGCTCGATCGGCCGCCACAGCCGGCCGACCCGCTCGGTGTGCACGAAGAACTGGTAGACCAGGCTGACCGAGAAGCCGAGGAAGACCAGGGCCGGCGGCACACCGAGCAACGGCAGCGGCGCCCAGATCACCAGCTCGTGGGAGTTGTTCCACTTCTGCCGCAGCGCGGTGGCGAAGTTGAAGTACTCGCTGGAGTGGTGCGCCTGGTGGGTCGCCCACACGACGCGGACGCGGTGCGCGGTGCGGTGCGCCCAGTAGAAGAAGAAGTCGACGCCGACCAGCGCGATCACCCAGGTCCACCAGCGGTCGGCGGGCAGCTGCCACGGCGCGACGTAGGCGAAGAGCACGGCGTACCCGAGCAGGCCGAGCGCCTTCCACAGCGACATGGTCACCACCGACACCGCCCCGGCGCCGATGCTGGCGAGCGCGTCGCGGCGGTCGTAGCCGCCGGGCAGCGGCATCGCCCGACCGTCGGGTCCTCGCCGCTCGGACTCCGGCCGCTCGTCCTCGAGGAGGTACGCCGCCAGCCCCTCGATCGCGATCAGCAGCAGGAAGAACGGTGCGGCCAGGGCAACGGGGTCCCTCAGCGCCTCGGGGATCGCCTGCCAGAGATCGGCGAGAGCCTGCATGAGCGCCTCCACTCCTCGGTGTGGCGCCGATCATACTGCCGGTACGCCGCGGCGCCGGCCCCTGAGACGCGA
>JBMOMG010000082.1:0-34631 GCA_049323155.1 Actinomycetota bacterium
CTCAACGCTGGAAGCCCGAGGAGTTCCTGCGCACCCTGGTCGAGGCCGAGATCGCATCGCGTGAAGCGTCGAACGCCCGGACCCGGATGCGTCAGGCCGCGTTCCCGGTGACCAAGACGCTGGCCGACTTCGACGTCGCCGCGTCCTCGATCCCGCCCGCGACGTTCGACTACCTCTCGTCGCTGGAGTGGATCCGCGCCACCGAGAACGTGTGCCTGATCGGACCCGCCGGCACCGGGAAGTCCCACACGCTGATCGCACTCGGCATCGCCGCGGTCGAGCATGGGCACCGGGTCCGGTACTTCACCGCCGCCGAACTCGTCGAGACCCTCTACCGAGGACTGGCCGACAACAGCGTCGGGAAGGTCATCGAGACCCTGCTACGCAACGACCTGCTCCTGGTCGACGAGCTCGGCTTCGCCCCATTGGACGACACCGGCGCGCAGCTGCTGTTCCGGTTCGTCGCGGCCGCCTACGAGAGACGCTCACTCGGCGTCGCATCGCACTGGCCATTCGAGTCCTGGGGCAGGTTCCTACCCGAGCACACCACCGCGGTCAGCATGCTCGACCGGCTCCTGCACCACTGCCACACCGTCGTCACCGACGGCGACTCCTACCGAATGAAACAGGCCCGAGCGAACGGAGGAACCCGACTCAAGACCAGCTGAAACTCAGCGAGGGGTGGGGACTTATAGTTGGCCACCAGCGGGGACCGCAACTTGGCCATTGACAAAGGATGAGAAACGGCGCCTGACGCTGAAAGACGTTGGAAGACGTTTTCGCAGGTCAGGCGCCGTTTCAGGCATCTAGCCGCAGGTCATCGAGACCTGCGAATCAGATGTCGTAGTTCTGACTGAACTTGCGCCTTGACGTGCGCAAAGGCCGCGATTCGGGGTCCCGGGGCCGCGCTGGGGCCGCACGTGGCCGCGGAGAGCGCACGTCGGCGCCGACAGATCGACCCGGGTTCGACCCTTTGCGGCTCGGGTCGATTGCCCAAGGTGACTCAGACCGTGGATGCTCACACGCCATCGTCGCCGTCCTCGTCGAAATCATCACCATCTAGGAGCTCTTCGTCGTCCGGCTGTGCATCGCTCGGATCAGGCTACGGCGTCCGGCGCCAGAACGCTGCGTCAACGGCTCGCTTCCGTGCGGTCTGCCGCCAACGCAATCCCGATGGATCGAGATTTCGGTCCCTGACGCTCAGGTACGACCGAACTGCATGTCGGGGTTGGGAGACCAGCCGGTTGAGCAACTGTGCTGCGGTGTGTGCCTGGCATCTGCACGGGCCTTTTGCGTCGCTATCTCAGCGCCACGCGCACGACCCGCCGCTCGGGGAAGTGAGACGTGGGCAGGCCGTGAGGTCGTGTGTCAGCCGACGATGAGGATGTGCAGTCGACGCGGGCCGTGAACGCCCTCGACCCGCTCGAGCTCGATGTCGCTGGTGGCGCTGGGGCCGCTGATCCACGTGAGGGGCCGGCTTGGGTCGAGGAGCGCGATGGCGTCGGGAACGTCGGCGACGATCTGGTCGAGGCGGACCAGGCAGATGTGGTGGTCGGGCACCAGGCTGAGCGCGCGGCGCCCCTGCCCGGATCCGTGGTCCAGCACGATGGTGCCGGTCTCCGCAATCGCGACGGCCGCCTCGGTGACTACCGCGTCGACCGTGTCCAGCTCGGCCGCCGGAAGGCCAGCGTCGACCACCGCTCCGGCCACCTCGACGGAAAGACCGGGCGGTACGACGACCCGGACGCCGGCTGGCAAGGCCGCCGCGAGCGCGGCGTCCAGGTCGGCTGCGGCGCACCGGGTCACGGTCGCGCGGTAGTCCTCGACCCGCTCGGCGAAGACCGAGACCAGATCGCGGTCCACGCGGACGCGGGGCGCCGCCGGCATCGCGGTGTGGTCGAGGGGTCGGCCGGCGGACCGGTCCACATCTGCGAGGGCCGCGCGGATGCGCCCCAGGATCTGCTCGCGGTCGCTCATGGTCGGTGCTCCTGCTGCTCGGTGGCGCCGCCCGACGTCCGTCGCCACCAGGCGCGGAAGGACTCCGGGGGTGGCGCAGGGAGGTCGCGTGCGCCGGTCCAGGCGGCGGTACCCGGTCCGGGGATGCGGCCGGCGGCGCGCCGGCCGCCCGGAAGCGACGCGCGCCCCAGTCGGCCCAGGGCGCGTCCGGCGAGGCCGGCGGCCCGCTCGACCCACCCGAGCCGTCGGGAGTCGGAGAGGGTGTGGGCGACGGCCTTCATCGCGATCGCCTCTGCTTTCGGCACGGTGTCCCCGCGGTGGCCGTCGACCACCTGCGTGCGTAGGTGGACCAGGACCTCGGGGATGTCGATGCGCACGGGGCAGGCCTCGAAGCAGGCGCCGCACAGCGAGGACGCGTATGGCAGGGAGTCGGTCTGCGGGTCACCGGTTCCCTTCAGCAGGGGGTTGAGGATCGCGCCGATCGGGCCGGGGTAGACCGAGCCGTAGGCGTGGCCGCCGACCCTCTCGTAGACCGGGCAGACGTTGAGGCACGCCGAGCACCGGATGCAGCGCAGGGCCTGGCGCCCCGTCTGGTCGGCGAGTGCGCGGGTCCGGCCGTTGTCGAGCAGCACGACATGCACCTCCTGCGGCCCATCGCCGGGCGTGACGCCGGCCCACATTGAGGTGTAGGGATTCATCCGCTCCCCGGTGGAGGAGCGGGGGAGCAGCCGCAGCAGCGGGTCAAGCATCTCCCAGGTGGGGACGACCTTTTCGATGCCGACCACCGAGACCAGCACATCGGGCAGCGTAAGGCACATCCGGCCGTTGCCCTCAGACTCGACGACGACCAGGGTGCCGGTCTCGGCGACGGCG
The DNA here is from genome assembly GCA_049323155.1 of Actinomycetota bacterium. GTDB lineage: Bacteria > Actinomycetota > Actinomycetes > Propionibacteriales > Nocardioidaceae > Nocardioides_C. Next base: position 2,830 of record JBMOMG010000082.1, read on the forward strand.
AAGTTGGCCCCGGAGACGGCGACCTTGGCCCGTAGGAACTTCTCGCGCAGGTGCTCGCGGGCTGCGGCCGCGAGGGCCGCCGGCTCGTCGGTGAGGTTCGTTGGAGCGGGTCGGCCCACCGCGGCCATCTCGCGCAGGAAGATTTCGCGGATTTCGGCGCGGTTGCGGTGGATCGCCGGAACCAGGATGTGGCTGGGCAGGTCCCCGCCCAGTTGGACGATCAGCTCGGCCAGGTCGGTCTCCCAGGCCAGGATGCCTTCCTCGGCCAGCGCCTCGTTGAGCCCGATCTCCTGGGTCACCATCGACTTGACCTTGACGACCTCGTCGGAGCCGTAGTGCTTGACCACGCGCCCGACGATCGCGTTGGCCGCCGCGGCGTCCGACGCCCAGTGCACGGTCGCGCCGCGCGCGGTGAGCGCGGCCTCGAGGACGACCAGATGTGTATCGAGGTTGCGCAGTGCGGCCTCCTTGACCACGGCGCCGGAGAGGCGGAGCGACTCCCAGCCGCTCCCGCCGTCCTCCGCGACGACCGAGGCGTCGACCTCGCGGACCAACCGCGCCCGTTTGTCGCGGATCGTCGCGGTCGCGTGGGCCAGGTTGTGGCGCAGCTGGGTGTCGCCGAGTGCCTCTCGGGCAGCCTGTGGGAACGCCGGCATCCCGACGAACGTCGCACTCACGCCGACTCCTCCGTGTTCTCCAGGATCTCCGCCAGGTGCATGACCCGTACGCCGGACCGCTGGCGCGAGAGCAGCCCGCCGACGTGCATCAGGCAGGAGTTGTCTCCGGCCACGAGGATCTCCGCGCCCGTCTCCCGGACGTGCCGGGTCTTGTCGAAGCCCATCGCGACCGAGGTGTCGGCGTTCTTGAGCGCGAAGGTGCCGCCGAAGCCGCAGCACTCCTCCGCGCGCGGTAGGTCGACCAGCCGCAGCCCGCGGACGGCCTCGAGCAGCCGGCGCGGGCGGTCGCCCACTCCGAGCATCCGCATCGAGTGGCAGGTCGGGTGGTAGGTGACGCGGTGGGGGAAGTAGGCCCCGACGTCGGTCACGCCGAGCACGTCGACCAAGAACTCCGAGAGCTCGTAGACCCGAGACGACACCTCCGACACCGCCTGGGACAGGGCCTGGTCGCCCGCGCGGCGGGCGACCAGGCCGTGCTGGTGCCGCGCCGACCCCGCACAGGATCCGGAGGGGGTCACCACGGCGTCGTACCCCGCGAACGCCTCGACGAAGGTGCGCACCACCGGCACCGCCTCGTCCAGGTAGCCGGTGTTGACCATCGGCTGCCCGCAACAGGTCTGCGCCGCCGGGAAGTCCACGTGCACCCCCACCCTCTCCAGCAGTCGGACCACCGCCTTTCCGGTCTCGGGGAACATCGCGTCGTTCACACAGGTGACCATCAGGGCGACCCGCAGCCCAGACCGGTCGACGGCGTCCACGGGGGTGTTCACTTGCGCAGCCTCAGGGTGTGCATGCCTGCGTCGACCTCGATGAAGGTGCCGGTGGTCGACCCGGCGCCGCGGCCGGCGAGGTACGCGACTGCGCCGGCCACCTCGTCGGCGCTGACCAAGCGGCCGTGCGGCTGCCGGGCCTCCAGCGCGGCACGCTCGGCGTCCGGGTCGGCCGCCGAGGCCAGGAGGCGCGCGACCCAGGGGGTGTCGGCGGTCCCCGGAGTCACGGCGTTGACACGGATGCCGTCGGCGAGGTGATCTGCGGCCATCGCGCGGGTCAGCGCGAGCACCGCGCCCTTGGTGGCCGTGTAGAGCGCGCGCTGCGGAAGGCCGACGGTCGCGGCGACCGAGGCGACATTGACGATCGCCGCGGCTGAGGAGCGCCGAAGGTGGGGCAGACAGGCCCGTGAGATCCGAGCGAGGCCGACCACGTTGACGTCCCAGACCCGGTGCCACTCGTCGTCGTCGTTGTCCTCGACGGTGCCCTGGGCGCCGATGCCGGCGTTGTTGACCAAGACGTCGATGCCACCGGCGAGGTCGACGACCTCAGCGATCGCCGCCCGCACGGCGCTGTCGTCGGCGACGTCCACGGCGACCGACCACTCACCGTGGACGGGCCGGCTGCCGGGGAGGTCGAGGACGGCGACCTTGCTGCCGCGCGCGGCGAGGTCGGCGGTGATCGCCGCGCCGATTCCGGATGCGCCACCGGTCACCACGGCCACCAGGCCGTCCAGGTCGCCGGTCGGGTGCGAAGTCCTGCCCATTTCCATCTCAGGCCCCCATGTAGACGCGCTGCGAGGCACGGTCTGCCAACCACAACCATCGACGCAGTTGCTCGCCTGACTGTTCCCGGCTCACCGCCAGCGCCTCGTCTCGGATCATCTCCAGCTGGGCGAGGGGCAACACCTGGTGCTGGTCGATCTCGGTCATCAGCCGGATGAACGCCTCGGCCTCGCCGTTCCCACCGACCCGGGGCGCGACGTCCTGGGCGACGAACTCCTCCCAGGTGAGGCCCGCGTCGAAGCCGAAGCGGCCGAGTGCTACGTAGCTCAGCTCCGCGGAGGCGTGGTACGGCGAGGGCTCGCCCCACACGGTCAGCCCCTGTATCCCGGCGCGCGCCGCCGTCGTGCACAGGTCGGCGAACACGGGAGCGTTGAAGGCGTACCGCTCGGTGCGCTCGTCCCCGTTCCACTGGCAGGCGAACTGCGCACGCAGGACGTTGGTGGAGGTGGGCAGCCCCTCGACCGTCGCGCGGTCGAGCGCCGTGCGGGCACGCTCCCAGTAGCTGCGGTTGACGGTGTGCTGGTAGATGCCACCTGTCGGCAGATCCCGCAGCGGCGCGTGCGCCGTGGCGTCGAGCAGGTTGTCCCACTGCAGCTCACAGTAGAGCCACAGATCGTCACGCCTGCTGGTGGCAGCGGCGTGCAACCGCGGGAAGTTGTCCGCCATGTCGGCGTGCGACCACGACTCGGCGTACCCGTCGCGGCGGCTGGCCTCCTCGCGGTCGCCGCGCCGAGCGACGCAGCGGGGGCATCCGCACACGCCGTAGTCGCCGCTCTCGATGTTGATCCCGCCGACATCGACGGTCTCGACGAGCCAGGACACGGCCTCCTCCATCCACTCCATCGTGGCGGGATGGGAGGGGCAGGCCGAGCGGGTGTAGTCGCTACTGGGGAAGGTCAGGGGGAAGGCGAGGTCCTCGAGCTGGAAGCCGACGCCCCGCTCCATGTCGGCAGCACACTCGGGGTTGTCGCGCAGCCACGTGGAGAGGTTGTAGCGGTGCTCGCCTTCCCAGTAGACACCGCCGTAGGCGCCGATGGCGATGCCCGGAATGAGCCGGACCCCGCGCTCTCGGGCGTACGTCGCGAGCTCCTGCGCCGCGCCGATGCCGCCGTGGGAGTCGCGGAAGAACCCGTACACCACGATGGCGGCGATCTGGTTCTGACTGCAGAAGTCGACCATCCGGCGGTAGTCGCGCAGGAAGCCGTCGCCCGGCTTGCCGTAGGGGTTGAAGACACCGATCTCCTGGTGGCCGACCTGGGAGAGCTCCCAGTTGCTGGAGTGGTCCCAGGTCCAGAACGTGCGGTAGGCCAGGGCAGGCGTCCGGTGGGTCTCTCCGGTCCCCAGGCGGACGCCGCCGCCGTCGGTGCGGCCCAGTCTCTGCACGAGTTCCTCGACGCCGTAGATGACTCCGGAGAAGGGCCCGCCCTCGACGAGCACGGAAGGCGTAGGAGCGTCGGAGACGGTCACGCGGTAGGCGCCTTCGGGCAGCGGCGCCTCACGGAGCTCCACGAGGGGCAGGGAGGTCGCGGTCGGCGCTGTGTCCGCGTCGAGCCAGTCGATCTGCGGCCAGGTCTGGCGCAGGCGCCGGGCCGCGTGCGGATGGCGGGCGGCCCCGACGAGGGTGACGCGGCCGGTGAGGACGGTTGCTGCGGGGGGCATCGATCAACTCCTTGTGAGCGCGTCCATGGACGCGGGATTCAGGGTGATCGACAAATCGAACGAGTGGTTGGCATAGGCTACCCCACATGGACGCATCTCGCCCCTTGTCACCACTGGCGAGCAACTTGAAGATGTGGCGCCAGCGGCGGGGGATGAGCGTGTCTGCCCTGGCTCGCCTGGCCGAGGTCTCGAAGTCGACGGTCTCCGAGCTCGAGCGCGGCCACGGCAACCCGTCGCTCGATACGCTGTGGTCGCTGGCCAAGTCTCTCAACATCTCCCTGGGGGCGCTGTTCATCTCGCCGAGCGGTCGGCGCGACGCCGAGCTGTGCCGGCTCGTCGACGCCCCGGTGATCGCGAGCGACGGCCATCAGTTCATCGCGCAACTCATGGCTGGCTGGATGCCCCACGGCGAGGTCGAGCTGTCCGTGGTCACGCTCGCGCCTGGGGCTGAGCGCAACTCGGCGGGCAATGCGCCCGACGTCATCGAGCGCGTCGTCTGCGCCTCCGGTCAGGTCGAGGTCGGTCCGGCCGGGCGCGAGCAGGTCCTCGAGGAGGGCGACATGCTCACGTTCCGCGCCGATCAGCCGCATGTCTATCGGGCTGGTGAGCAGGGCGGCCGCCTGGTCGTGGTGCAGCAGTACCCCGCCATGCCCTGAGTCTTTTCGACACCAAATCTCGGGATTCTCTTGCGTTGCGAGCGGTCCGTCTGGTGAAGTGTGTGCGTTCGATGAATCGAACGAGTGGCGTACATATCGAACAAGCGGAAGGTGGCCGTCGCATGACAGTGCTGCACGGGCCGGCGGGGGCGTCCCCCGCCCCTACCATCGAAGCGGCCGGCATCACGAAGTCGTTCGGGCACATCGAGGCCTTGCGTGGAGCGACGATGAGCGCGTTCCCCGGTGAGGTGCTCGCCCTCATCGGCGACAACGGCGCCGGCAAGTCGACCTTCTCGAGCGTGATCGCCGGTGTGCACGTACCGGACGGCGGCACGATCAAGGTCAACGGCACGGAGGCGAGCATCGACTCGGTGCGCCGGGCCCGGGACCTCGGCATCGAGATCGTCTACCAGGACCTCGCGCAGGCCCCGGACCTCACCGTGGTGCAGAACTTCTTCCTCGGTCGCGAGCTGACCCGGCCCGGCCTCGCCGGCCGCCTCGGCCGGGTCGACGAGCGCGAGATGCGTGCGCGCACCGCAGAGGCGCTCGCCAACCTCGGCGCCCGAGTCCCCTCACTCAGCGCCCCGATCAGCGCGCTGTCCGGCGGGCAGCGCCAAGCCGTCGCGGTCGCGCGCGCCGTGATGTGGGCCAAGGCCGCGATCATCATGGACGAGCCGACCGCAGCGCTCGGCGCCCGGCAGACCGCGATGGTCTACGACGCCGTCCGTAAGGCGGCCGAGCGTGGACTGGCCGTCATCCTCGTCTCGCACGACATCCCGAAGATGCTGGAGTTCTCGGACCGAATCGCGGTGATGCGGCACGGGCGCGTCGTCGCCCAGATGCCCTCTGAGGGCCTTCGGCTCATGGATGTCCTCACCACCATGCTCACGGCCGAAGGAGACGCCGCATGACCGACACCGAGTCGGTGCTCATCGCACCGGGTGCCCACGACTCGAGCGGGCACACCGAACCCACGGCGGCACGTCGCGTGCTCACCTCGACCGCGTTCCTGATCGCGCTGGTCGTCGCCGCGCTCGTGATCTTGTTCAGCGTGATCTCGCCCGACGGTGCGTTCTTGAGCTCGATGAACTTCCGCAACCTCGCACTGGACTCGACTCAGGCCATCCTCATCGCCGTCGGCATGACCCTCCTCGTGGGCGCCGGACAGCTCGACCTCTCGGTCGGTGCCAACATCATCTTGTCCTCGGTCGTCAGCGCCGAGGTGATCACCTCTCTCGGTGGTACGCCGGAGCAGGTGCTCGCCGGGGACTACCCGCACCTGACCTTCGCAGTCATCATGGGCATCCTGGCCGCGTTGGCGACCGGCCTGGTCTTCGGCCTGGTCAACGCGACCCTGGTCAATCTGCTCAAGATGAGCTCGTTCATCGTGACCTTGGCGATGATGAGCGTGGGCACCGGCGTTGCCTACATCATCAGCGACGGCATCAACACCAGCTCGCTGCCGCGCGAGATGCAGCAGAACTTCGGCTCTGCCGACGTCCTGGGCAGCATCCCGATCCCCACGATCATCGCCGTGGTCGTCGGCATCATTGGCTGGTTCGTGCTCACCCGGCTGAAGTTCGGCACCCACTCCCTGGGCATGGGCAGCTCGATCACGGCCGCGGAGCGCGCCGGCATCAACGTGGCACGCACGCGGCTCAAGCTCTTCGGCGCTATGGGACTGATCGCAGGCCTCGTGGGCTTCATCGAGATCTCCCGGTTCCTCACCACCAACATCCAGGGCCACACCGGCGACGCGCTAGCCGCGATCGCCGCCGTGGTCATCGGCGGAACCAGCCTCTTCGGCGGCCGGGCATCGGTGCCCGGAGCGGTCGTCGCGGCGATGATCCCCGCCGTGCTCGTCAACGGCCTGGTGATCATGCGCGTCGGCTCGTTCTATCAGCTCGTCGTGACCGGCGTGATCCTGCTTGTCGCCGTCGGCATCGACCAGCGACGGCGCGCGCATCAGCGCTGACCGAACGCTTACCCGAGGCGCTGCACTAGCGCCGCACTTCCGGCGCGCCACGCGCCAACCACCGGCTCAGGGACCAGACCGGTGTCCACCACCGCGCGTCCGCCTGGACGTGTGCACCCCTGGAGGAGATCCACATGTTCGCTCACCCCACCCCGGTCCGCCGGGTAGCTGCCGGACTGGCCGCCCTCGCTCTGACCGCCAGCCTCGCCGCGTGCGGAAGCGACGAGTCCGACGCCGCGGCCGGCGGCTCCAAGCACATCTCGTTCGTCGCCGCCCAGATGACCGCCACCTACTTCCAGGTGATGCGCTGTGGCGCCGAGGAGGCGGCGAAGAAGTACGACGTCGACCTCGACTGGCAGGGCGACGCCAACTGGGACCTGCAGACCCAGACTCCGCTCATCAATGCGGCTCTCCAGAGCAAGCCCGACGGCCTGGTGATCGTGCCGACCGACCCGGCCGCGCTGATCCAGACCGTGCAGAATGCGATGGACCAGGGCACCCCGGTGATCACTGTCGACGGCAGCCTCAATGAGCCCGTCGAACTCCAGAACATCCGCACCGACAACATCAGTGCCGGCGCCAAGGCGGCCGACGCCCTGGGCGAGGCCATCGGCGGCAAGGGCACGGTGGTGGTCATCGCCTCCCAGCCGGGCGTCGCCGCCAACGCCGAGCGGGTGGACGGCTTCGCCGAGCGGATGGCCGAGGCGTACCCCGACGTGAAGGTCCTCCCCACGGAGTACTCCAACTCCGACCAGTCGACCGCCGCCAAGATCACCAACGCCGCGCTGACCAACTCCGACCTCACCGGCATCTACACGACGCTGGCACCGGCCAGCGCCGGTGCGTCGTCGGCCATCCAGGCCGCCGGAAAGACCGGCGAGGTGAAGCTAGTCGCCTACGACGCGGACCCGGCCCAGGTCAAGGACCTCAAGGACGGCGTCTACGAGGCGCTAGTAGCGCAGGACCCCTACGGGCTGGGCTACGACTCCGTCGAGCGGCTCGCCAAGATCGCCGACGGCGACCTGGAGCGCGACTCGCTCGAGCAGCAGGAGTACGTCGACGCGTTCATCATCACTCGGGACAACGCTGACTCCGACGAGGCCCAGCGCTACATCTACAACCCGACGTGCTGATCGAGGTTCTGCGATGAGCAACGGTCTCGGCTTCGCGCGCACTCCGGTCCGGGACCGCCCGGTTCGGGCGGCGATCGTCGGCGCCGGTGCGTTCGGGCGGCTCCATGCTCGGGCGTTCGCCGCACGCGACGACGTCGAGTTGGCGGCCGTGGTCGACACCGACGTGGCTCGCGCGCGGGCCGTGGCCGACGAGGCGGGAGCGCTCGCCGCAGCGAGTCTCGACGACGTACTGGTCGGGGGTCGTCTCGACGCAGTCTCGGTCGTGGTCGGCGGCGCCGGACGAGTCGAGCTCGCCGAGGCCGCCCTCGAGGCGGGCTGCGCCGTCCTGGTCGAGAAGCCGGTCGCGACGACCGCCGCCGGGGCGCGCCGGCTCGCCGCACGCGCCGAGCGCACCGGTGAATTCGTGATGCCAGCGCACATCCTCCGCTTCGCGGAGCCCTATCGCGCCGTCCACGACCGCGTGCGCTCCGGGGAGACCGGGCCGGTCGCGCGGATGGAGTTCCACCGCCACCGCGGCGCCGACCACGACCGTCGCTTCGCTGACGTGCACCCGGTGCTGATGACGATGGTGCACGACATCGACCTCGCGATATGGCTGGGCGGGCCGACCCCGTCACTGGCCGACGCGGTGGTGACCGCGACCGCGGTCCGAGAGCCTGGCCGCGCCCAGCCCGCTGCCGTCCAGGCGTCGGTAACCTGGCCCGGCGGCCCCGTCTGGGAGTTCGACGTGTCCTGGCGGCTGGGTCCCGAGGACGATGCGCCGGACGTGCTGCGGGTCGAGGGTCCAACCGGGGCCGTCGGCCTGGACCTCGGCGACCTGCGCCGGGTGGGCGTGACCGGCATCGGTCCGGAGTCGGCCTGGCTCGCCCCGCCCGACGGCGGCGGGGCCCTGGGTGCGGAGGTGGCCGAGTTCGTCACCGCCGTCCGCACCGGCACGCTGCCCACAACGGTCTCCATCGACGACGCGGTGCGCGGCCTCGAGCTCGCCGAGGCCGTGATTGCCGCGGCCCGCACCGCGGCAGCCGTGGGCGGGCGCGCATGACCCGCCTCGACGCCCACATCCACCTGTTCCAGCGGGGCTACCGCGAGGACCGCGATCCCGACGCCGAGCTCGAGCAGTACGCCATGCTGCGCGAGCGCCACGACGTGGTGACCGCCCTCGCCGTTGGCTACGAGGGTGACCCCCACCTTGGCAACAACGAGTACCTGCTCGACATCGCCGCCGCGCGACCGTGGATCGCGCCTGCTCCGTATCTCCACCTCGACGCCGTCACCTCGGCGCGCGAGGTCGAGGGCTGGTGGGCGCGCGGAGCGGTCGGGGTGGCGGTGTACGCACCGGATGCTGGGGCGCTTGACCTCGTCGATGCCGCGGTCTGGGAGATGCTGGCGAGGCGGAGTGCGGTCATCAGCGTCAACGCTCCGGCGCACGTGTGGGCGCAGGCCGACGGGTGGCTGCGTCGGGTGGCCGGCGCTCAGGTGCTGGTCAGCCACCTCGGACTGCCCGGCGATCTCGCGGGCGCGACCGCAGACGTCGTGCGCGAGCGCACCGCGCCCGTGCTCGAGCTGGCCGCCCACGACGGCGTCAGCGTCAAGCTGTCTGGTGCCTACGCCGTCGACCCGGTCTGGCCCCACGCGGCCGCGCGCCCGGTCGTCGAGGAGGTCCTCGCGGCCTTCGGTGCCGCGCGGGTCGCGTGGGGGTCGGACTTCTGGCCGGGTCTGGAGACCCTCGAGGAGGATCAGCTGTTCGCGATGCCGCCGGGCACCAGGTTGCTGAGCCCCGACGAGCGGGATCTGGTCTCGGGCGGCACACTGCGCGCGATCCTGGACCGGGTGCAGCATGTCTAGGTTCTGCTACCTCTTCGAGCTCCTCGACGGCGTGGAGGAGGACTACCAGCGCGCGCACGAGGAGATCTCCGATGCCGTGCCGGCGGCGATGCGCGAGGCCGGGATCACGACCTACTCCCTGTTCCGCCGCGGCTCCCTCGTGATCGCGGTGGGGGAGTGCGCCGGCGACGTCGAGGAGACCTTCGCCCGGCTCGACCGCAACCCCGACAACCGCGCCTGGAGTGCCTCGATCCGCACGCTCATGCACGACCCCCTGGAGCCCGACGGCTCCCTGCGCTTCGCGCCGGAGATCTGGCGCCTGCCAGCGGCGGACTGAACGTCCCCGCCGCCTGTCCCTACTACCTCGAGAGAAGTCCAACCGATGCCACTCACAGGCGAGCAACGCCTGCTCGACCTCGACCACTTCACCGACCTGGCCGACACGACGTACCTCTACACCGGCGCCCATTCGCCGGCCGTGCGCCAGGTGGAGGCCGCGATGGTCGCCGCCTATCGCCAGAAGAGCCGCGGTGAGCTCGGGCGCGACGCCCTCGCCGAGACCGAGCTGGCCACCCGCCGTTCGCTCGGTGGCCTGGCCGGCGTTGCCGGCCACGCGGTCGGCCTGACCGGCGACGCCTCCACCGTCTGGAGCGCGATCGCAAACGGCTGGAGCTGGCGGCCCGGCGACAACATCGTGGTCAACGAGTTCGAGCACCCCGCGGTGTTCGCGCCGTTCCTGCGGCTGCGCCAGCACGGCCTCGAGGTGCGCGTTGTCCCCCGCGATGCCGATTGGGACATCTCCGCCACGGCGCTGCTGGACCACTGCGACGACCGCACGGTGGCCCTGGCGCTGAGCCACGTCGGCTACGTCACCGGTCTGCGCCACGACCTCGACCATCTCGGACGCGAGCTCCAGGCCCGGGCGATCCCGTTCCTCGTCGACGTCTCCCATTCCCTGGGCGTGGTCGACGTCGATCTGACCTACGTAGCCCTGGCCGTCTCGGCCTCCTACAAGTGGCTGCTCGGTCCGTACGGCGTGGGTCTGGTGTTCTGGAACAGTTCGCTGCTCCCGGGTTTCCAGCCCGGTGCGGTCGGGTGGCGCTCGCTGGTCGACATCTTCACCGACCGGCGCTTCGAGGAGCTCAACTGGCACCCGGACGGCAGCCGCTTCCAAATGGGGGCACCGGCGTTCGCCGAGATCGCCGGTCTCGGGGCGGCCGCCGACCTGCTGGCCGGGATCGACCGCGGTCAGGTCCAGGAGCACGCGCTGGCGCTCGCGGGCTCGGCGCGCTCGGCGTTGGAGGAGCACGGGATGCAGGTGCTGACCCCCAAGGACCCCGACCGGCACGCCGGAAACGTCGCCTTCGCCCACCCCGACGGGGATGCGGTGGCCCGACGCCTCGCCGACAAGGGCGTGCTGCTGTGGGGCGGCGACGGCCGGGTGCGGGCCTCCTTCCACGTGATGAACGACCTGCGCGACGTCGACCGCTTGGTCGACGCACTCGCCCGGGACCTGCGCCAGCACCCGCTGAGCGGGGTGAGCGCATGAGCACCGTAAGGGATCGCGTCGACGCCTACCTGGCCGCGCACGAGGACGACCTCCTCGAGCTCACCCGCCAGTTGATCGCGGTGGACAGCCAGATCCCGCCGTACGCCGACGAGCGCGAGATCGTCTCGTTCGTGTCTGGCGTGCTGGCCGACGCGGGCTTCACCGAGCAGGAGGTGGTCGCCGCGACGCCCGAGCGACCCAGCCTGGTCACCCGCATCCGCGGCGCCGGCGGCGGGCGGAACCTGATGCTGAACGGACATCTCGACACCAAGCCCGTTGGTGAGGCTGCCGACCAGTGGCACACGGACCCGTTCACCGCGACGATCGTCGACGGCGACCTGTTCGGCCTGGGCTCCAACGACATGAAGGGCGCAGTCGCGGCGATGATCTGGGCTGCCCGGGCCCTGATCGAGTGCGGCGTCCCGCTGCGCGGCGACCTCGTGCTGGGATTCGTCGCCGACGAGGAGGGCGGAGCGCAGTACGGCGCCAAGCACCTCGCCCCGGTGCTGCGCGATGTCGACGCGGTGCTGATCGGCGAGCCCAGCGGCTGGTCGCAGGACTGGCAGGGCATCCACCTCGTCTCGCGCGGCGTCTGCGGGTTCCGGGTGACGGTGACCGGCACCCAGATGCACTCGAGCCTCTCGGACCGGATGCCGTCGGTGAACGCCTCGCTGAAGATGGCCGACCTGATGCTGCGGATGGCCGACCAGCTGGACCTGCCATTCATCCCCCACCGGCTGGGCGGCGTCGGGCCCACGCTGAACCGGGGCGTGATGCTCGGCGGCGGTACGTTCTTCGGGGTGGTCCCGGGTCGCGCTGAGTTCGCCTGCGACCTACGCACGGTTCCCGGCATGACCCGCGAGGGCGTCGTGGCCGCACTCGAGGAGTGGGTGGCCCGGGCGCAGGCGGCCGACCCCGACCTGCACGTCGAGGTCGCGCTCGAGCCGGGCCTGGACTGGATCCCGTGGAGCGAGCTCGACGCCGATCATCCTTTGGCGACCGCCACCGCCGCGGCCGCCGCCGACGTCCTCGGCGCGGCTCCGCCGTTCTCGGTGTTCCCCGGCGGCACCGACGCCCCGTGGTTCTCCGGGGCGGGGATCCCGACACTGCCGTCGTTCGGCCCGGGGATGCTGACCAGCGCCCACGGACCCAACGAGTTCGTCTCCGTGCGCAGCCTGCTCGAGGCGGCGCGCATCTATGCCCGGGTCGCGGCCGACTTCTGCTCCTGACCCTGACCTCGTCCATCATCCAGAAAGGCAGGTGCCGCTCATGCGGCTCATCAGCACGCCCAACGCCCCAGCCCCCGGCGGCGCCTACTCGCAGGCAGTGTCCGTCGACGGGATGCTCTACACCGCCGGACAGGTCGGTGCCGACCCGACGACCGGCGAGCGCCCCGCGGACTACCGCGCCGAGGTGCGCCAGGCGCTGGCTAACCTGGGCGCCGTCATCGAGGCCGGCGGTTCATCGGTCGATCGGATAGTGCGGACCATGTGCTTGATCACCGACGTCGCGGACTTCACCGTCTTCAACGAGGAGTACGCCGCCTTCTTTGGCGACCACCGTCCGGCCCGCAGCACGTTCAGCGTCGGCCTCGCCGGCGGCTACCGGTTCGAGATCGAGGCGATCGCCAAGGTGGAGGGCCAGTGAGCGGCAGCATCGGGTTCGGTCTCGGCCGCGTCGGTGAGCGCGGCCAGGAGCGCCCGGTCGCGTGGAGCGACGGCGTCTGCTACGCCCTCGATGAGCTGACTGCGGACGTCGACGGCGCGTTCCTCGAGGCCGATGGGATCCGGCGTACGCGTGAGGCGCTGACTGCCGGCCGCCTGCCGGTGCGCGACACCGACGGGCTTCGGGTCGGCGCTCCGGTCGCGCGGCCGACCGCAGTCGTCTGCATCGGTCAGAACTACGCGGCGCACGCGGCCGAGTCCGGCAGCGAACCGCCGGCCGAGCCGATGGTGTTCTTCAAGCACCCCAACACCGTGGTCGGCCCGAACGACCCGGTCGCGATCCCGCCGGGTGCGGAGCAGGTCGACTGGGAGGTCGAGCTCGGCATTGTGATCGGCCGGCGTGCCCGCTACCTCGAGTCCGAGGATGCGGCGCTCGCCTGCGTCGCGGGGTACGTGGTCAGCCACGACGTCTCCGAGCGCCATTACCAACTCGAGCGCTCGGGCGGGCAATGGTCAAAGGGAAAGTGCGCGGAGACGTTCAACCCGCTCGGGCCCGTCCTGGTCCCGGCGGACGAGGTGGACCCGCAAGAGCTGCGACTGTGGTCGCGGGTGAACGGCGAGCCACGTCAGGACTCCACGACGGCCGACATGGTCTTCTCCGTCGCCGAGTTGGTCCGCCACCTCTCGTGGTTCATGACCCTGGAGCCCGGCGACCTGATCAACAGCGGCACGCCCCAAGGAGTCGCTCTGTCGGGGCGGTTCCCCTATCTGCGGGCTGGGGACGTCGTCGAGCTCGGCATCGACGGTCTCGGTGCCCAGCGTCAGGATTTGGCGTCGACAGTGCTGCCCTGACCGTCCCGTCCGCTGATTGTGCAGAGACTCTGTGCGAACAGCATGTCCAGCGACTGGTGATGTGCTCGAGGCCGGCGAGGGTCGCAGAACGGTCGAGTTCGGCTCGGACGACACGTTGGGTCAGCCGTCGTCCCGGGTGGGTGAAACGGACTGCGCGGGGCCCCGGTAGCGCGGGTGCGGCAGCGGCCTGCCGGGAGCTGCGCAGGGTGGTGATGTGGTCGACCAACTCGAGGATCTCTTCGTCGATGGGGACCATGTGTTCACCCGCAGACCCGACGTCGCGTCCGCATTCGGCCCGGCCTGCCTGGGACCGTCGCCTCGCGGCAGACCCGAAAGATCCTCGGCGCGGAACGCCATGACGCGGTGGCGACCGAGAGGCCGGAGACTCCGATTCATTCGACTAACGCCAAGACCTCTTGACCCGAGTTGGACCGACCACAAAGACGTGCCGTACGTCAGCCAGTCGTAGACAACGACCGCCTTGGCGTTCTGGGTTCCCCACCAAGGCTGTGTCCGCTTGTCCTTGTGACGAATCAGGAAGTCTCGAAGTCCGTCGACGTCGGACGTCAGCGTGGGTAGTTTGAGCGGGTCCTTCAGGACTCCCTCCCACCCGGTTGCGACTTCCAGATCGGCGACGCTCGTCGGCTTGGTCGGTGACTTGAGCTTGGCGAAGCTCTTCTCGTATCGGTCAGTCCGAGTCTTGACGCTCTTGTTGACTGTGGCCTTGGAGACCCACTTGCCGTTGACCCACAGACCGGCACCAGTCACGTACTTGAAGACTGGAACGTAGGTCGTGATGGCCTGCTGCGGCAGCGCCTTGCTGACCATGAGGTCGCAGGGCAGGTCCCGATCCGGACTCTCTAGTACGTCGTCCACGATGTCCCAGCGGGTGAGACCCACGATGCCAACAGCCGTCATCTTCGCACCCACGCCGAAGACAACGTCCAGATTGTCCGCGTCCTTGTCGCCGATGTCGGACACCGCAACGAGGCGTCCATGTGGGTCGTTGCTACGAACTAGTTCGAAGACCTGTTCCTTGAGTACTCGGAGAATCCGTGCGGGCATGGCGCGCTCACGCGCCCCGAGTGCCGAAAAGCCCTCCACGTAGTCCGGCACCGTCGCCCGGATGATCGGGAGCGAAACCCCGCTGACGTTCATAACTGTGGATGCGATGTCAGCATCCTGGGCAGGCGCCCACTCGACGAAGATCAGCCTGTCCTGAAGCCTGGAGACGTTCTCGGGTCGTAGGCCTGCGATCAGGACTCCAGTAGTGCCTGAATGTTGCTGTCACTGAGGCTCTAGCCCATAAACACGACCGGATGCTCGACGAAGATCGTGGCGAGCTTGGCGGCAAGGTAGGCATTGCGCGAGTTGTAGTCTGCGTAGTCCTCGGCGGTTAATACGAGGGAGTCTGGACGCCGTTCACAGCCGTGGATGTAGTAGATCTCGGCGATGCCTTGCGTGTCGGAGAACAGGAGTTCGTCCTGACCGATGAGCGGCCGGAAGTCCGGAAAGGCCTTTTCCAGCAACCGGTCATAGTTCGTTGTGATGATGCCATCGACGACGGCGTCTCTGAGTAGTTCGAACTCCGCCTCCAAGCCAGTCGGAATCGTGAGGCCATCGACCGCCTGGCGTGTGTAGAGCGCGACCTCGTACTTGAGAGGGGAGTCGCGAGCCGAAACCGAGTCGCGCCAGGCGTCAACGGAATCCTTGAAGGCCGGGTCGCTCCACCAGGTGTCGTAGAACGCATCAGCGATCATGGACGCGATCGTCGGATAGTCGTCGCCCGCAGCGCCGCGGTAGTACTCGAACGGCTGGTCGGTCAGATCTGCGAACCGGCTGAGAAGGCCCTTCCAGTCCCCGAGTCCGACGTACCGAGGAGACACTCCTGACCCGACGAAGAGGTACGGCCCCGCCAGGGGATGCAGGTGCTCCCTCACATACTGCTCGACCTTGCCCAGGCGAACGACTGTAGAGGCAGGTTCTGACGGTCGGTCGGAATCCAAGCGAACCCCGTCGCCGGGAATCTCGCGGAGACACTTGAGACTTCCCCGCAAGGTCCCGTCATCCCGGCCGTTGCGCCTGCGTTCGGCCTGAAGGCTTCGGGAGGTGGCCGCTGACCTGCGAGAAGCTGTGGACTCGACGGCGCGCGCTCGGGCCGCACATGGCCGCACCGCGGGCGCGCTGTCGCCGGTCCACGGTCGAGCATTCCGCGGTTCTTGAACAGGCATGGCCGTTACCCGCGCCTGCACGATCAGACGCCGTTGTCATCGACTTCGGGGTCAGCTTCGTCCGATTGTTCATCGTCGTCCCGTAGTGCCTCGTCGACACACTCCGGCGTCCCTTGTCCGAACGCAGCGTCGACCGCGCGCTTGGTGCGCTCGGCACTTTCCTCGACGAGGTGGGTGTAAGTACGCAGCGTGAAGCCGGGGTCGGCGTGACCGAGGTATTCACTCGGAGCCTTGATCGACTCGCCTTCATGGAGCGCGGTGCTGGCGTAGAAGTGTCGCAGGGCGTGGCTGCCGTTCCCCCGTGTCACCGGCATCCCCGCTCGCTTCAGCGCCGGTTTCCAAATGCACGTATTGATGTAGTTCCGGCCCACCGCCTTCTCCTCGCGGCCGTACAAGAGCAACGAGAAGGTCGTGGGCTTCCCATCCGTCCTGTCCCACTGTTCCAGAACTATGCGCTCTACCCGCACATGACGGTCGCCGAGAACATGGCGTTCTCGCTGAAGATGGCCAAGGTCGGCAAGGACGAGCGGATGGCGCGGGTGGCCGAGGCGGCTAAGCTGCTCGACCTGGAGGAGTACCTCGACCGCAAGCCGAAGGCGCTCTCCGGAGGCCAGCGCCAGCGGGTGGCGATGGGACGCGCGATTGTCCGCCAGCCGCAGGTGTTCTGCATGGACGAGCCGCTGTCGAACCTCGACGCGAAGCTGCGGGTGTCCACCCGCACCCAGATCGCAGCGTTTCCAGCAGCGGCTGGGGATCACCACCGTCTACGTCACCCACGACCAGGTCGAGGCGATGACGATGGGCGATCGGGTCGCGGTGATGAAGGACGGCCTGCTCCAGCAGGTCGACACGCCGCTGGCGCTCTACGACCACCCGGTCAACCTGTTCGTGGCCGGCTTCATCG
The DNA here is from genome assembly GCA_049323155.1 of Actinomycetota bacterium. Taxonomy (GTDB): domain Bacteria; phylum Actinomycetota; class Actinomycetes; order Propionibacteriales; family Nocardioidaceae; genus Nocardioides_C. The sequence continues at coordinate 19,507 of JBMOMG010000082.1, forward strand.
GCTCCCCGGCGATGAACCTGCTGCAGGCCAAGGCCAGTGACGGTTCCGCGAAGATCGGTGACTCCGAGATCCCGATCGACCGGGCCGCCGCGAGCAGGGCCCACTGGTGACATCACGGTAGGCGTTCGTCCAGAGGCCAGGCGGATGGTCTCCGGCGAGATGGGCGGGCTTCCGGTCAAGGTGACGGTGGTCGAGGAGCTCGGCGCTGACGCCTACATCTACGGTCAGTTCGACGCCGACGGAATCCCCGGCGCCGGCGAGGTCACCATCCGCGTCGACGGGCGCCGCAGCCACCGCAAGGGCGAGACGGTATGCGTGACCACCAATCCGGAACACGTACATGTCTTCGACAGCGCCACCGGTCAGAGGGTTTCGGCTTGACCCGGCACGCCGCTCGGCCGCGGGCTGTCGGACTAGGGGTCGCACCCAAACGGAGGGCGGTCGGGAGTGTTCCCCCAACCCTCGATCCCTATGGGCTAGGAAGTTCCAGGTCCCGACGGCAAGGGGGAAGAGCGATCTTCGCTGAAGAACGCGAGATGTACCGGTCGTGTGCGAGCCGGACGGCGCCTGGATCGCGGCCGCGTCATGCTGGAGCGGTACGACTCTAGGGCCGGTGGTAACCGGATGCGCCTCGGTGCTCGGCGTCGGCCAAAAATTGGGTCCGGTCGACATGAGGCTGTGGGCGTGGGCAATACGTGCGGAAGTCGGCCGGGGGAGCGGTGAACCCGCAGGTCACGGCGTGGGCAGCGACGTTCTGTAAATCCGTCGGCGTATGCCTACGCAGGTTCGAATCCTGCACCTGCCACCGATCGACGGTCGAACCCGTCGACCAACGCCCCTGACCAGCGGTTCCGCGGGTCAGGGGCGTTCGTCATCTCGGCGGAACGGCCTCGCCGACGCCTCGGCGATGAGTATCACCGGTCAGCCGGGTCTGCCTTCCCAGAACCGACCGCAGGGGCGGTTACCGACCCAGGAGCGCGGATGTCACGCACACGGATCCACAACCTCTCGATCTCCCTCGACGGCTTTGCGACCGGCGAGCCGCAGTCCGCGGAGGCACCGTTCGGCCATGCGGGCGAGCGCCTGCACGAGTGGATGTTCGCGACCCGGTTCTGGGATGCCGGCGGAGCCGCCGGCGTGGACGACGCCTTCGCGCAGCGCCACACGCCCGGTGTCGGCGCCGAGATCATGGGCGCGAACAAGTTCGGCCCACCCGGCTGGCAGGACGACCCTGACTGGAGGGGCTGGTGGGGACCGAACCCGCCGTTCCACACACCCACCTTCGTGTTGACGCACCGTCCCAGGCCGTCGATGGAGATGGAGGGCGGCACCACGTTCCACTTCCTCGATGCCGCTCCGAGCGCGGCCCTGGAGGTTGCCCGGGCCGCTGCCGACGGGCTGGACGTCCGGATCGGCGGCGGCACGAGCGTCGTACGCGACTTCCTCGCCGCGGGGCTCGTCGACGACATGCACCTCGTGCAGGTCCCGATCGTGCTCGGCCGCGGCGTCCGCATCTGGGACGGCCTCGAGGCGCTCGAGGCGGCCTACGACATCGAGGCGGTGTCCTCGCCCAGCCGGGTCACCCACCTCACATTCACGCGGAAGGCCGGCTCGTGAGGTGGGAGTGATGGGCAGGCGCGCTCCCTGGCGGGCAGAATCGGCGCATGGACCTGTCACCGTACGGCGTTCGCGCAACTGCGGGAACGCTTCGCGCGGCCGAGGGGGTCGTGCTTCCCCACGCGTGGACCGACGAAGGGGTCGTCGCGGCTCCTGCATCTAACGGTGCGCAGCTGCTGCACCTGTCGGTGGCGCTCTGCGTCCTCAACGACACCTACCGCGAGGCTCGGAGCCGCGGTATCGAGCTGAACGGCATCGCGGTGGAGGCCGACGGCGGCTTCGACGAGGAGTGGCACTCGACCGGTGTCGAGTACTCCGTCAGCATCGACTCTCCGGCTTCAGCCGACGACCTGGCCCGGCTCAGTGCTGTGGTCGACGAGGTGGCCGAGATTCCTCGCGCGATCCGTGCCGGTGCAGCGGTCACCAGGCGCTCTCCCGGCCGCTAACCGAGTGCGAGCTTGGCGGCCACCAGGACCATCGTGGCGGCGATGAGGACCTCGAGGACCTGCCAGGCGCGGGGCCGGGACAGGAGAGGGGCGAGGACCCGCGCTCCGAACCCCAGTCCGCTGAACCACGTGACGCTCGCGAGGGCGGCGCCGATGCCGAACAGCCAGCGGCCGTCGAGGACGCCGCCGCCCTGCACGCCGTGGGTGGCAGCGATGGAACCGATCAGCAGCACGGTGTCGAGGTAGACGTGCGGGTTCAGCCAGGTCAGCGCGACCGCCCGGCCCACGACCTTGCCTCGCGGCTCGACCCGGGCCGCCCGGCCGTCGGTCTGGAGTCGTTCCGGGTTGAGTGCACGGCGCAGCGAGCCGGCGGCGTACCAGAGCAGGAAGGCGACCCCGAGCCAGCGCACGACGTCGATGACCCAGCCGGCGCGGTCGACGATCGCACCGATCCCGCTCACGCCCGCAGCGATGAGCACGGCGTCGGAGACCGCGCAGACGACGACCACCGCCGCGATGTGCTGCCGGAGGAGGCCCTGGCGCAGGACGTAGGCGTTCTGAGCGCCGATCGCGACGATGAGCGAGCCCCCGGTCAGGTAGCCGGCGGCGAGGGACTGGATCACACCCGCGACGGTAGGGTGCGCCGGTGCTGAAGGCCAGCGACTGTTTCTCCATTATCTGAAGCAGTGCTTCACTAGGCGGGTGCGCTTCGACCCGGCTCAGCTCGAGACCCTCATGGCCATCACCGAGGAGGGCACCTTCGAGGCGGCCGCCCGGCGGCTGCACCTGACCCCGAGCGCGGTCAGCCAGCGGATCCGTGCGCTGGAGCGGTCGGCCGGCCAGGTCGTGGTCCGACGTACCTCGCCGGCGGAGGTGACCGACGCCGGCGCCCCGCTCGTGCGACTCGGCCGCCAGATGCGGCTGCTCGCCGACGAGACCGCCGCGTCGCTGGGCGGGGACGCCGTGGCCGACCTGGCCGTCGCGGTCAACGCCGACTCGTTGGCGACCTGGTTCCGGCCGGTGCTCGCGGCGGTCGCCGAACGGCCGGACACCGTGCTGCGGCTGCACGTCGAGGACGAGTCGTTCTCCCACGACCTGCTCCGCCGGGGCGAGGTGCTGGCAGCGGTCACGAGCCAGCCACAGCCCGTGCAGGGTTGCTCGGTGGAGTCCCTCGGTGCACTCCGCTACCTGCCCGCGGCGGCCCCGGCGCTGCTCGAGCGGCACCGGCGGGGCAGGGGCGTGGACTGGTCGAGGCTGCCGGTGGTCGTGTTCAACGAGAAGGACCGGCTGCAGGACCAGGTCCTCTCCGCACACGGAGCAGGGCGACCGCCCGTGGTGCACCGGGTGCCGAGCACGGCCGACTTCCTCGAGGCCGTCCGCTGCGGGCTCGGCTGGGGGATGCTCCCCGAGCCGCAGCTCGCCACCGCACCGGCCGGCGAGCTGGTCCGGCTACCGGGATCGAAGCCGGTCGACGTCACCCTGCACTGGCAGCGGTGGCGGCTGGAGAGCCCTGCCCTCGACGAGCTGACTCGAGCCGTGCGCCGGGCAGCTCAGGCCTTGGTCGCGGTCACCAGGAAGAGCGGGTAGCGCCGGCCCTCCTTCTCCACGCCGTACACGTCGCCGCGCACGTCCACGTCGGTGAGGCCCAGCGCGGTCAGCTGCTCTGCCAGGTCGTCGGGCTCGAACCCGTGGTGGCCCCCGAAGCCCTCACCGTGGAAGGAGCCGTCCTCGGCGGCCAGGTCCAGGAGCGCGAGCGTGCCGCCAGGGCTGAGCATCGTCGCGAAAGCGCCGAGCACCCGCGTCACGTCCGTGACGTGGTGGAGCACCAGCAGCGTCGCGATCAGGTCGAACTCCTCGTCGGGCGCGGGGTCGACCGCGAGGTCGAGGTCCCAGACCCTGGTGTCCGCCGGGAGCGTGCCGGAGGAGATCTTCTGCGCGATGACCTCGCGCATCCCCGTGGAGGGCTCGACGAGGGTGAGGGCGGCGACGTGCCCGGCCAGGTACTGCGAGAGCAACCCGGTGCCGGCGCCGAAGTCGAGCACTCGGGTCTCGGCCGTCACGGGGAGCGTCGTGCGGATCAGGTCGGCGATGTCCTTGGCGCGTTCGACCTTGGCTGGGTCGTCGTCCCAGGTCGCGGCCTTCTCGTCGAAGCTGCTCATGTCAGGTCCTCTCAGCTCGGTCGGCCCGTCGCCCACGACGGTCGCGTCGACCATCTTGCCGCGTACGACGTACGGACCCGACTCGCCCTGGCCCCCGGGCACCGAACCTTCGGACATGCAGCTCGGGCGGCCCCGGCACCGGCCCACGCCTGAGCCGGGCGCCGCGTGAGGCCAGCTGCATGTTCGACGGGCGCTCGGTGTCTCGCAGGGGCCACATGGACGTGCACTCGCCGGACCCGCCGGCTCGGGCTGAGCGTGACGGCCGCCTGAGGGGCGGGCGAGTGCACGTCGGTCTGGCCCCGGGGTCAGCTCCCGAGGCGGTCGAGGACGCGGTCACGTGCCTCGGCGTACCGCTCCCGCACTCCGGGTGCGGGATCTGCCTCGAGGACCTGCGCGGCGGCCTGGGCCCAGGCGGGGGGCTCGGCCTTGCCCGAGAGCACCCAGGCCGCTTGTCGCGCAGCGCCGTCGGCGACGTACTCGCTCGGCGACGGCAGCACCACCGGCCGGCCGAAGACCGTGGGCGCGATCTGCTGGACCGCAGCAGACCGCGCCCCGCCGCCGACGAGGATCACTCGCCGGATCTCGGCGCCGAGCGCCTCGGTCACGTCGAGCGCGTCGGCGAGCCCGCACAGCAGGCCTTCGACCGTGGCCCGGGCGAGGTGGGCCGGAGTGCTGGTCGAGAGGGTCATCCCGTGCAGGGAGCCAGTGGCGTCGGGCCGGTTCGGGGTGCGCTCGCCCTCGAGGTAGGGCACCAGCACCAGGCCGCCGGAGCCGGCGGGTGCCGACAGCGCGAGGTCGGACAGGCCGGCGTGGTCGACCCCGAGAAGCCGCGCGGTCGCGTCCAGGACCCGGGCGCCGTTGAGCGTCGCCGACAGTGGCAGGAAGCGGCCGGTGGCGTCCGCGAAGCCGGCCACGGTGCCGCTGGGGTCGCGCACCGGCACCTCGGAGACCACCGAGACGACTCCGGAGGTGCCGATCGAGACCACGACGTCGCCCGGCTCGGCGCCGAGCCCCAGTGCCGCGGCGGCGTTGTCGCCGGTGCCGGGGCCGAGGACGGCGCCGCCGGTGGTGCGCCCCGCCTCGTCGTGCGGGCCGAGCACCTCGGGGACTGCAAGGGTGCGGCCGAAGGCGAGCTCGAGCAGGTCGGGACGGTACTTCCCGGTCTCGGCCGACCAGTAGCCGGTGCCGCTGGCGTCGCCGCGGTCGGTGCGCAGCGCGTCGAGGCCGGGTGCGCCGGCGAGCCGCCAGCTGAGCCAGTCGTGCGGCAGGCACACGGCGGCGGTACGACGGGCGTTGTCCGGCTCGTGCTGCGCCAGCCACCGCAGCTTCGTCACGGTGAACGACGCGACCGGCACCAGGCCCACCGCGTCGGCCCATGCCGTGCGGCCGGCCTCACCGCCGCCGAGCTCCTCGATCAGGTCCTCGGCCGCCCGTGCGGAGCGGGTGTCGTTCCACAGCAGCGCCGGGCGGACCACCTCGCCGTCCTCGTCGAGCGCGACCATCCCGTGCTGCTGGCCGCCGACGGCCACGGCCGCCACGTCGTCGAGGCCGCCGGCCTCGACGACGGCCTCCTGCAGCGCGGACCACCACGCGGCCGGGTCGACCTGGGTCCCGTCGGGATGGGTGGCCCGGCCCTGCCGGACGAGATCGCCGGTGCCGGCGTCGCGCACCACGACCTTGCAGGACTGGGTCGAGGTGTCGACGCCGGCAACGAGCGTGCGGGGGCTCACCGACCGCTCACCGGGCACCCATGAGGTGCTCGATCGCGAGCTGGGAGAGCTGGACGAAGCCGTAGCCGGCGACCGCGTGGGCGTCGGCGTCGAAGTCCTCGAAGGCGCTCCGGTCCGCGAGCAGGTCGTCGTAGCTCTCGTCGGCGGCCAGCGTGGGCTGGGCCAGCTCGAGCACCTTGCTCGCCTCGATCGCGGCCCGCACCTCGGGGTCGGCCCGGAACGCCTTCGCGCGCTCCTTGAGCAGCAGGTAGGTCCGCATGTTGGCCTCGGCGGAGGCCCACACGCCGGTCATGTCCTCGGTGCGCAGCGGCTTGTAGTCGAAGTGCCGCGGCCCGTCGTACGCGGGCCCGCCGCCGGGGGTGCCGTGCTCGAGGAGGTCGACGAGGAAGAACGCGCTGAGCAGGTCGCCGTGGCCGAAGACCAGGTCCTGGTCGAACTTCGGGCCGTGCTGGCCGTTGAGGTCGATGTGGAACAGCTTGCCCTGCCACAGCGCCTGCGCGATGCCGTGCACGAAGTTCAGCCCGGCCATCTGCTCGTGGCCGACCTCGGGGTTCAGCCCGACCATGTCGCTGTGCTCGAGGGTGGAGATGAACCCGAGCGCGTGGCCGATGGTGGGCAGCAGGATGTCGCCGCGGGGCTCGTTGGGCTTGGGCTCGAGCGCGAAGCGCAGGCCGTAGCCGCGGTCCTTGACGTACTGCGCGAGCAGGTCGAGGCCTTCGCGGTAGCGGTCGAGCGCGGCGTGCACGTCCTTGCCGGCGTCGGTCTCGGAGCCCTCACGGCCACCCCAGAACACGTAGGTGTGCGCACCGAGCTCGGCGGCGAGGTCGAGGTTGCGCATCGTCTTGCGCAGCGCGTAGCGGCGTACGTCTCGGTCGTTGCTGGTGAAGGCGCCGTCCTTGAACACCGGGTGGGTGAACAGGTTGGTGGTCATCATCGGCACCTTCAGGCCGGTCTCCTCCAGCGCCGAGCGGAACCGCTTGATGTGCTCCTCACGCGCGGTCGCGTCGGAGCCGAACGGCACCAGGTCGTCGTCGTGGAAGGTGACGCCGTAGGCGCCGAGGTCGGCGAGCCGGTGCACGGTCTCGACCGGGTCGACGTGCGCGCGGGTGGCGTCGCCGAACGGGTCGCGGGCCTGCCAGCCCACGGTCCAGAGCCCGAACGTGAACTTGTCCTCAGGGGTGGGTCGGAGGTCGGTCATCGGGGAGTCCTTTCGAGGTCTGGCAGGTCCCGGGACGCCGGGGGTTCGTCCAGGTCTTGGACGAACCTGACGCTACGCTTCCCGCCGTGGGCGGTCAAGGGTCCGGAGCACTGCGCGAGGCGAACACACGTCTGGTGGTCGACGAGCTGCGCCGCAGCGGTCCCACCACCCGCCCGGCACTGGCCCGGGAGACCGGCCTGGCGAAGCAGACGGTCTCCACGATCGTGGCGAGCCTGATCGCCGAAGGGGTCGCTCGCGAGGTGGGCCTCGGGGCCGTCGAGCGTCGCGGCGGTCGGCCGGCGGTGCTGGTGGAGTACGCCGCGGACCGGGCCTTCGTCGCCGGACTGGAGCTCGGTGTCGGACGCACCCGGGTGATGGTCGCCGACGCCCTCGGCGCGCCGGTGGTGGTGCGGGAGGTCCCGCCGCCGAGCCGGTCCTCGCGCAGGCGGTCGGCTGGTGACGTGCTCGACGGTGTGATCGCCGTCCTGGCCTCGGAGCTCGAGCAGCTGGGCGGGCCAGGCCGGCTGCGGGCGGTCGGCGTGAGCGTCACGGGGCTGGTCCAGCCCCGGTCCGGGGTGTGTGCGCTGGCGCCCAACCTCGGCTGGCGCGACGTGCCGGTCCGCGAGCTGGTCGAGGAGCGGCTGGCAGCACTCGGCGTGAGCGCCCCGGTGATCGTGCGCGGCGCGGCGCAGGCCTCCCTGATCGCCGAGCAACGTGAAGGCGTGGCCACCGACGAGGACGACGTGGTGCTGCTCTTCGAGGACGAGGGCGTCGGCGCGGCCGTGATCGAGGGCGGCCGGCTCGTCGACGGCGCCGACGGCACGGCCGGGGAGCTCGGACACTGCGCCTGGCCCGGCGCCACCACCCGGTGCGGGTGCGGTCGGCGGGGCTGCGTCGAGACGCTCACCTCCGGCCCGGCGGTACGACGGGCAGTGGAGTCGGCGACGGGCCGGCGGCTCCCGCGGCGGGCCGGTGTGTCGACGTACGCCCTCCTCGGCGAGCAGGACGGCACCGCGGTGACCGCCGCGGTGGCCGAGGCCGGCCGGGTGCTGGGCACGGCCGCGTCGTGGCTCACCGCGATCACGGCCCCGCGGCTGGTCGTGCTCTCCGGGTCGCTGGCGGTCGCGCCGCCCGACCTGCGTCGCGCGCTCGTCGGTGTCCTGCGTGACCGGGCCGTGCACGGACCCGCGCCGGACGTCGTCGACGGTGCGCTCGGCATGGACGCAGCGCTGCGCGGGGTCGTGCTGCTGGCGCTGGACCGGGCCCGCGAGTCCGCGCTGGGCTGATTGGCTCTCGGTCGCACCTGTGCGCCGCCTGAGCGGGCGCCGTCACAACGGTTCAGGTCACAACGGTTCAGGTGCGCTCACCCTCCTGAGGCCTGCGCTGCGCTACCTCACCCGGCGGGCGCCGTCGCTGGCGGGGGCGCGGAGCACCTGCGGCGCGCGCCAGCCCTTCGCGGCGAAAGCCTCGGTGACGGCAGCAGCGACGGCCTCGGTCTCGGCGGCCGGGACGAGCGCGATCGCCGAGCCGCCGAACCCGCCGCCGGTCATCCGGGCGCCGAGAGCACCGTGCTGCCGAGCCGTGTCCACGACCAGGTCGAGCTCGTCACAGGAGACCTCGTAGTCGGCCCGCAGCGACTCGTGGCCGGCAAGGAGAGTGCGACCGAGGGCGGCGTAGTCGTCGGCCTCGAGCTGCCGCACCGCCTCGTCGACCCGCGCCATCTCGGAGAAGACGTGCCGGATCCGGGGCCGCAGCCGCTCGGGCAGGCGCGCGAGCGCGCCGTCGCGGTCCTCGGCCTGGCGCAGCGACTCGACGCCCAGCAGGCCGGCCGCCTCCTCGCAGGCGCGCCGCCGGTCCTCGTAGCCGCTCTCGGCGAGCGAGTGCTCGGCGCAGGTGTCGACGACCAGCAGGTCGAGGCCGTGGGCGGTGGGGTCCCACGGCACCTGCCGCATCGACCCGTCGAGGAAGTCCACCAGCAGGGCGTGACCGGTCGTCGCGAACAGCGAGACGCTCTGGTCCAGGCCGCCGGTGGGGACGCCGACCATGTCGGTCTCGGCGCGGATGCAGGCGGGCAGCAGGATGCGGCGTACCTCCTCGGTGACCTCGACCCCGGCTGCGGCGCAGAGCGCCAACGCCACCGAGCACTCGAGCGCCGCGGAGCTGGACAGCCCCGCGCCGACGGGCACGCGGCTGTCGACGATGAGGTCCACGCCGGGTACGCCGATCCCGGCCTCGCGCATCGCCCAGGCCACGCCGGCGACGTAGGCGACCCAGCCGTCGACGCTGCCGGGCCGGAGGTCACCCAGCCCGCCGCGCCAGGCGCCGTCCATCTGCCGGCTCGCCACGGTGATCGCGCTGTCGTCGCGCCGCGCCACGGCCGCGTAGGTGGCGTGGGGCAGCGCGAACGGCAGGCAACGTCCGAGGTTGTAGTCGATGTGCTCGCCGATCAGGTTCACCCGGCCCGGCGCCGCGAAGCAGCCCAGCGGTTCCCGCCCGTGTCGCGAGGCGAACTCCTCGGCCAGCCGGGCCGCGATCCGCTCCGGATCTCCTGCTGCCACCTCGTCCGCGTGCATGGCGTCATCCTAGGAGCCGCTCCGGTCGGCAGCGGGCGCAGCGTTGGTCAGCCGGGCTTCTCCTCCTGCCGTGCGAGCCGGGCGAGGCGGCGCGCCTGCCGCAACGGCTCGGGGGTACGGCGGCCACGGACCACGCGCTTGACCACCTCGACGGCGGTCGCGACGTCGACCCGCCAGCCCGGATGCACCACCAGCGGCCGGACGCCGGCGCGCGTGCGCAGCCAGGAGGCGACGTGCTCCTCGCCGACCCGCAGCGGTGCCGTCGCGCCCTCGACGTCGGCCGGCCAGTCACCCTCGGCGAGCAGGGGCCGGTGGGTGATGCCGACCGTGGGCAGGTCGAGCACCGCCCCGAGGTGCAGCGCGAGACCGGCGCGGCGAGGATGGTCCCGGCTAGTCGCGTCGAGGAGCAGCACGTCCGGAGCTGCGTCGAGGGCGCGCACCACGTCCTCGAGCAGGTGGCCCATCCGCAGCGCGAGCAGGCCTAGGGGGCGCCGGTGACGCCGGTCCGCACCCGATGCGCCACGACGGCGCCCTCACGCATCACCACGCCCGCGGCCCAGGCTGGATCCCCTGCGTCGCCCGGACCGGTCAGGCCCTCGGGGAAGCAGACCCAGCAGCCACCGACCAGGAGTGGACGTTCCGGCACCACCCATGGCTCGGGCGATGACGCAGCCAGCTCGCGCTGGACCGCGAGGAGGGACTCCGCATCGTCGGGCCACATGGCCCCATCATGTCGCGATGCGGTCGGCCCTCGCCGCGCCGGCAGGCTGTGCGAGGAGTGCCGCGAGGCTCTCGCGAAGCACAGCGGCACCCGGTTCGGCAGCCACCGTGGGCTTCCAGGCCACGATGTGGTCGGGACGGACGACCGCAGCGCCGGTCCAGCCGGTTCCGGAGGCGGAGGGGGCGGCCGGGGGCACGGGAACCGCGTGCACCGGCACCGGGATCCCGAGGTCGCGCTCTGCCTCGGCCGCGGCGGCGGTCCAGTCGTCGAGCCGGTCGTCGACCAGCAGCGCGAAGGAGCCGTCGACCAGGTCCAGGGTCGACGCGGCCCCCTCGGGCAGCGGCAGGTGCGGCATCCGGGCCCCGACCGTCCAGGCGCGCAGCCGCGGGTCGTCGAGGGAAGCCGGCGGCGGCTCGGCGGCTCGCACGGCACCGGAGCGGTAGGTCGCTCCGAGCTCGATCGAGGCGTCGTCGAGCGGCTCGGCCAGCCCGTCGCGGGGGAGCGTGGGGTCCACGCGCAGGACGTAGCGGGTGTAGGCCTGCTCCACGGTGAGCGCGGCCATCGGGCGTCGTTCGGCGTCGTAGCTGTCCAGGAGCGCAGGTCCTGCCAGGCCACGGCTGACCAGGGCCAGCTTCCAGGCGAGGTTCGCCGCGTCCGCGACCCCGGTGTTGCCGCCGAAGCCCCGGTCGGCGGCATCACGTGAGCGGCGTCGCCGACCAGGAAGACCCGTCCGCTGCGGAAGCTCGCCGCGGTCGCCGCGCCCGCGGTCCAGCGCTGCACGGTCTCGATGCTGACCGGGTGGTCGGCGGCGCAGCCGAGCGCGGTGCGGACCAGGTCGAGGCAGCGCTCGGTGGACACGTCCTCGCCGACGCGGGTGTCCCGCTCCCCATCCTGGCCACGGGTGGAGAACACCGCCAGGAAGCCGGAGTCACCGGTGAACGAGAACCGGAAGAACCCGAGCAGCTCGGGGTGGTTGACGTAGACCACGCTGAGGTTGCGGTCGCCGAGCAGGGCGCGCACGTCGGACTTGAAGTAGATCGTCACGCAGTCGGCGAAGCCGCCGCGGCCCGAGCTGGGGATGCCCAGCTGGGTCCGCACCTTGCTGTGCGCCCCGTCCGCGGCGACCAGGTAGTCGGCGGTGACCTGCTGCTCGGGTCCGCCCCCAACGAGGGCGGATCACCGCGGCGACATGGTCCTCGCGCTCCTCGAAGGAGACCAGCTCGGTGGCGAACAGGTGCTCGGCGCCGAGCTCGGCGGCGCGCTGCCGGATCAGCGGTTCCCGGCCGACCTGGGTGATGAACAGCCGGTCGGCCGGGCTGAGCCCCTCCACCCCGTCGTTGAACGACCGGTAGAAGTACTGCAGCTCCTTCCCGGCCAGGCTCTCCACCGCGATGATCGCGCCGTTCTGCACGAACTCGGCGGCGGCCGCCTCCTCGATCTGCTGCTGCATCCCGAGTGAGCGGAACACCTCCATGGGGCCCTGGTGGAAGGACGCCGCCCGGGGGTGGATCGCGGTGCCGGCGTGGCTCTCCACGAGCAGGTGCTCGACGCCGTGCCGCGCGAGCAGGGCGGAGGTGGTGAGGCCGACCAGGCTTCCGCCGACGACCAGGACGGGTACGTGACGCTCGGGCATCGTGGACTCCTCCTCAGGCGCCGGCGGGGGTGGCCTGGTGGGTGGAGTCGGAGCGGTACTCCGTGTAGGTGTAGGGGTTGTCGAGCACCTTGGTCTCGGGGATCTCCGGGTTCATCCCCTGCTTCCAGGCCTCCTCGCCGAGCGTGCTCCGCATGTGCTCGACGGTCTCCTCCACGCTCCGTCGTACGGCGGCCAGGTCGACGTCGAGCAGCCGGTGGTCGTGCTTCACGACGCGGCCGTCGACGATCACCGTGTGCACGTCGCCACGCTGTGCCTGGAAGGCCACGTGGCCGTAGGGGTTGAGCATCGGGAACATCACCGGGGAGCTGTCGTTCTTGATCAGCACCACGTCGGCCTTCTTGCCCGGCTCGAGGCTGCCGATCCGGTCGTCCATGCCCAGGGCCTTTGCGCCGCCACGGGTGGCCCACTCCACGACCTGGTCGGCGCGCAGGTGACAGTTGGTGACCGTCTCGCCCTTGGCGTGCGCCTCGAGGTGCTCGCGCGACCGGTCCGCGCCGAGCGTGGAGCGCATCGCGGTGAACAGGTCGCCGCTCCACCAGACGCTCGTGTCCATCGACAGCGAGACCGGGATGTCGTGCGAACGCAGGATCCAGGTGGGCGGGTAGCCCTGGCCGCAGCTCTGCTCGCTGTCGGTGGAGACCGACACCGAGCCGCCGGTGGCCGCGATCCGGTTGTAGGAGTCGGCGTTGAGCGTCGCGGCGTGGACGTAGACGGTGCCCGGCGTCATGAACCCGTTCTCGTACATCAGCCGGATGCCCTCGTCGTTGGTCGCGCCCCACACGCCGGCGTGGGTGGTGACCGTGGCACCGAGCTCGCGGGCGACCTCGAAGGCGGCCCGCTCGGGGAAGGACGGGTCGCCGGTGACGTCGAAGGCCATCTGGAAGCCGAGCATGTCGCTGCCGCCGAACCGGCGCTCGACGAAGGAGCGGAACTCCGGCTTGGTGGACCACTCCCACGGGCCGGCCTGAATGTTGCCGTAGGCGAGCACGAACCGACCCGGCACGGCCTCGAGGGCGTCGACGGCGGCGTCGGCGTGCTCGATGGTCTGCAGCCCGTGCGACCAGTCCACGCTGGTGGTCACGCCCGCGTCGAGCGCCTCCACGGCCGACAGCAGGTTGCCGGCGTGGATGTCCTGGGGCCGGAAGACCTTGCCGTGCTCGAGGTAGTACCAGACGAAGTACTGGGTCAGCGTCCAGTCGGCGCCGTACCCGCGCATCGCGGTCTGCCACATGTGCCGGTGGGTGTCGACCATGCCAGGCATGACGATGCCGTCGGTGGCGTCGATCTCGACGGTGCCCTCGGGCACGGTCAGACCCGTCCCGACCGCCTCGACCCGGTCTCCGACGACGAGGACGTCGGCGCCGGTGAGCACGGTGCGCCGGTCGTCCATGGTGAGCACCGTCCCGTTACGCAGGACAACCGGTCGACCCGGTTCGAAACCCTCGTGCGCGCTGCCGCTGGTCATGCGTCTCCTCCGCCTCGATCTGACGACCGAACTGAGCGGACGACTGTCCGCAGAGCGGTCGTTGCTGGTGAGGGACAGCCTGTGACGCCGCTCACGCTCTGTCAAGGGTCGACCTCGAACCCGTCCCGCCCTGGTTCGCGGCGCGCTGTCCGTCGAGGCGGGCAGAGGACTAGGCTCACGGGTACGCCGGCGCGGGCTCGGCGCGCCGAACCCCTTTACAGCAGCGCAGGAGTGACCATGCCGCGACGCGACAGCGACCCCGACTTCGTCGAGTCGATCGCGCGCGGGTTCGACGTGATCAAGGCCTTCGACCCGTCCAGACCAGTGATGAGCCTCAGCGAGGTCGCCGCCGCGGCCGACCTCGCGCGCCCCACGGCCCGCCGGATCCTGCGCACCCTGGAGATGCTCGGCTACGTGCGGGCCTCCGGCGGCGGCTACACGCTGACCCCGCGGGTGCTCGAGCTCGGGCTGACCTACGTCCAGGCGCTGGGCCTGTGGGACGTCGCCCGCCCGCACATGGAGGAGCTGGTCTCCAGGACCCACGAGTCCAGCTCGATCGCGCAGCTCGACGGTTCCGACATCGTGTATGTCGCTCGGGTGGCCGTGCCGAAGCTGATCGCGCTGGCCGTGCAGATCGGCACCAGGTTCCCCGCACCCTCGACGTCGCTGGGCAAGGTGCTCCTGGCCGGCCTGGAGCCCGACGAGCTCGACAAGGTCCTCGCCGAGCCGAGCCGGGCCGGCGTCGAGCCCCGCTGGCAGCCGGACCGGGCCGAGCTGGACCAGGTGCTGCGGGAGGTACGGGCTCAGGGCTGGGCGCTCACCGACGAGCAGCTCGCCTCGGGGATCCGCTCGGTGGCGGTGCCGTTGCGCGACGGTGCGGGCCGGGTGGTGGCGGCGATGAACGTCACCGTGCACGCGGCCGAGACCTCGGTGGAGACCCTGCGCGAGGAGTACCTTCCGCTGCTGCTGCAGGCCGCCGGCCGGGTCAGCGCCGACTTCGCGCTGCGCGGGTCGGTGCCGCACGCGGTGGTCGCCGTCGCGCCGCGCTGACCGGCAGGAAGGGTCTTGACACCCGCCCGTCGGCAGACCCAGACTCGCAGAGACGGACAGGTGTCCGGTGTGCGGACGAAGGGTTGGGAATGGACCAGCAGACCACGTCGGGCGGCCCCCTGGCCGGGCTCCTCGTCGCCGACTTCTCCCGGATCCTCGCCGGGCCCTACGCCAGCATGCTGCTGGCCGACATGGGCGCCGAGGTGGTGAAGGTCGAGAGTCCCGCCGGTGACGACACCCGGACCTGGATGCCTCCGACGCGGGGCGAGGTGTCGACGTACTACCTGGCGATCAACCGCAACAAGCAGTCCGTCGCGCTGGACTTCAAGGACCCCGGCGACCTCGAGCTGGCGCGCGAGCTCGCCGCCCGGGCCGACATCGTGATCGAGAACTTCAAGCCGGGCGGCCTGAGCAAGTTCGGCCTGGACTACGACAGCGTCGCCGCCGGCAACCCCGGCGTCGTCTACGCCTCGATCAGCGGCTTCGGCTCCGGCGGCGGCGCGGCGCTGCCC